>CAXIRU010000034.1:0-30901 GCA_964031875.1 Acidovorax facilis | reverse complement strand
TGATGCCGCTGGGGTGGCTGGACATGGGCGGTTCTCCTCGATGGTGGAAGGGCTGCATGCCCTACCATTGAGGCATGCACCAACACCTTACGGGATCGCAGCGGATGGCGGGGTTGTCGCTCCGCGCAGCGGCTTCGTCCAACCGCCAAGCTTGCCGTCTTGCACAGCCATTTCCGGCCCACGCCTTGCCCATGCAGCCCCTTTCGCTACTTTTCGCACTGCTGGCGTGCGCCTTTTTCGTCCTGCCGGTGCGGGCGGCAGACTCCACGGCCACGCAAGACTGGTCGTTGTCGGCCGACGGCGCCTATGTGCTGGACCACCGCGCGGGCCTGGCGTGGCCGCGCTGTGTGGAGGGCATGCAATGGACCGGCAAAACCTGCACCGGCAAGCCCGCGCTGCTGGACCGCGCCGAAGCCACAGCCCTGGCCACCGAACGCTGGCAGGCAGAAGGCGTGGGCTGGCGCCTGCCGCGCGCGCCGGAACTGCAGCGATTGGTGGACAAAGCGCTATCCCCGCCGGGGCTGAACCCCGACCTGTTCCCCGCCGCACCCGGCCAATGGCACTGGTCGGCCACGAGCAATGTGAGTGCGCCCAGCACCAACCAGTACACCTACGGCAACATCGTCCAAGGCCGCGCGGGCGACGGTGCGCGGCAAGCCGCCATGATCAACGGCTGGGCGGTCAACCTGTCCACTGGCGAGGCGCGCGGCGACACGGCGCGGGCGAGCAAGCTGCCGGTGCGGCTGGTGCGGCCGCAACCTGTGGGAGCAGGGAAGTAGTCAGCCCACCCGCCGGGCGCACGGGGCGCTTTGTGCCGCTGTTGTTTTGTATCGCCCTGCGCAAACACTGGGCGTGCAGCGGCCAGTCCGATCAGGGCTTCCGGAAAGCCCGCGTACACAAACATCTGCATCAAGACCTCCAGGACCTCCTCGCGCGTGACGCCCACATTCAGCGCGGCCTGTATATGCACTTTGAGTGGCCACTGTGGCAACCCAGCAGTGAACCCAGGGGACAGCGCGGTGGCGCGGCTTGGTCAAGAATGCGCGCTGGTGGTGCAGTGGCTCCGTTGAATGTGACACCCCCTCACCACACTGCGCCATCCAACGCGCAGACCCTTTGTCCTATCTTCTTCTACCTGCGAGTCCTCCATGCACCCCTCCATCCCCACCACCGCGCTCCAGCTGCGCTCGCTTGTACAGGCCGATGGCACCCTGCACATCAGCCTGGAATCCATACCAGTGCCAGCGCCGGGCCCGGACGAGGTGCTGATCCAGGTGCAAGCCGCTCCCATCAACCCGTCGGACATCGGCCTGCTGCTGGGCCCGGCCGATTTGTCCACCGTGCAGGTCACCGGCAGTGCAGACCGCCCCGTGGCTACGGCCCGCATCCCCGAGCGCGCCATGCCCGGCATGGCGGCACGCCTGGGTCAGAGCATGCCCGTGGGCAATGAAGGTGCTGGGTTGGTGGTGGCTGCGGGTGCATCGCCCGCTGCGCAGGCGTTGCTGGGCCGCACGGTGGCCGTGATTGGCGGGGCCATGTATTCGCAATACCGCGCCATGCCCGCAGCGCAGTGCCTGGTGCTGCCGCCTGGCACCACGGCGGCCGAGGGGGCATCGTGTTTTGTGAACCCGCTGACCGCACTGGGCATGGTCGAAACCATGAAGCGCGAGGGCCACACCGCGCTGGTGCACACCGCCGCCGCCAGCAACCTGGGCCAGATGCTCAACAAGATCTGCCAGAAGGACGGCATTGGCCTGGTCAACATTGTGCGCAAGCCCGAGCAGGCGGCGCTGCTGCGCAGCATTGGCGCCCAGTTCGTGTGCGACAGCAGTTCGCCCACCTTCATGGCCGAGCTGACCGACGCTCTGGCCGCCACCGGCGCCACCATTGCGTTCGACGCCACGGGCGGCGGCACGCTGGCCGGGCAGATCCTGCAGTGCATGGAGGCCGCCATCAACCGCACGGCCAAGGAATACAGCCGCTACGGCTCGGCCGTGCACAAACAGGTGTATCTGTACGGCCACCTGGACACCCGCCCCACCGAAATCCACCGCACCTTCGGCATGGCCTGGGGCATGGGCGGTTGGCTGCTGTTCCCGTTCCTGAACAAGATCGGTGATGCAGCCACCCAGGCACTGCGCGCGCGCGTGGCTGCCGAACTCAAGACCACGTTTGCCAGCCACTATGCGCGCACGGTGTCGCTGGCGGGGGCGCTGAGCGCGGAGGCGATTTCGTTCTACGGGCCGCGCAATACGGGGGCGAAGGTGTTGATTGATCCGTCGATGTGATGGACGGGGGCGGGCTGTAAGCGTGGGAGGAGGTGTTTCGGCTATTGCGGGTATACAAAGAAGCCCGGAGCATCCAGCCTCCGCACTGAGAAAAACAGAGTACGGCTATTTGAGCAGTTGGGTGCATGCACCCACCAAGTCATCAAAGTGGGACAAAAGGATGTCTGGAGCGAGTTCAGCTGCAGGGATTTCGCTGTACCCAAAGTCAACCAAAATCAAGTGAGTTCCTGCTCCACGTGCAGCGCCTGCATCAGTGTCTGCATCTCCCACCATGAT
The DNA here is from genome assembly GCA_964031875.1 of Acidovorax facilis. GTDB lineage: Bacteria > Pseudomonadota > Gammaproteobacteria > Burkholderiales > Burkholderiaceae_C > Acidovorax > Acidovorax facilis_A. Next base: position 28,337 of record CAXIRU010000034.1, on the reverse strand, counting down.
GGCATTTTTCAAGTCACCCCCCACAATCTGCACCGCTTCGATGAGGTGAGAGGGGTCTGGTTTTGCTGCCGTCACAGCGTCAAGGCCGACGATTGCGTCGAAATATTCAATCATCACAAGCTTCGACAACAGACTGTGCGCCAGCGCGGTCGGTTTGTTGGTGCAGACGACGAGCTTCGCACCCGCTTTTCTCAATACGGCGAGTGCGTCAATCGCACCGGGAAATGGGTGGCTATCCACCGCTATGTGGACGCTGTAGTGACGGAGAAAGCGATGGAAGAGTTCGGCTGTCTGAGCAGCAGAGACTGGGACTTCGCTACTTGTGATGCCCCATTGCAAGAGCCAGCGAGCTCCCCGGCTGACAAAGGGGCGGGCCTTGTCCAGGCTCAGTGGTTTCAAGTTCTCTGCAACAAGAACCGCGTTGATAGCTGCGATCAAATCCGGGGCTGATTCGACCAAAGTGCCGTCGAGGTCGAATGCGATGGTTGCACCTTTGAGGACGTCTAAATCAGTCATGGTGAATTGCGCGTTTTCATGTGATTGCTCCAAATCTTAGTGTGCAAGCACATCCCAAATATCAAGATTCCATCGCTGAGGACCAGATCTTCACTCTCAGTTTTGGCCCCTTTCTGGCTGCATTTCGGCACTTGCCAACCTGCACGCGATACGTTAATCCAACGCCCAATTGCAAACCCTATCCCAACCCCTTGCAAAAAAACGTCGTCCCACACAACGCCCCATCCGGCATCAGTGCGTAGTCCGGCACCACACCCACGCGCTGCCAGCCTGCGCGTTCGTACAGGCGCTCGGCGTCGCCGCCGGTCACGGTGTCGAGTACCAGCACAGTCTTTCCCTTGCTGCGCGCTGCGTCGTCCACGGCGGCCATGAGTTGCAGGGCGATGCCCTGGCGGCGGGCGCGGCGGTGGACCAGCATCTTGGCCACGTCGGCGCGGTGGGGCTGGTTGTCGGGCATGGCGGTGATGAGCTGCACGGTGCCCACGATGGTGCCGCCAGTGTCTTCGGCCACCAGCAGCACGCGTTCGTTGCGCGCTACGCCTTGGGCCACGCCCCGCCAGAAGGCCAGGGCCTTGTCGCGTGGCAGGGGCGCCATGAAGCTGACCGATGCGCCGCCGTGCACGCAGTCGATCAGCACGTCGGCCAGGGCGGGCACGCTGGCTTCGGCTTCGCTCGCGCTGAGGCGGCGCACGGTGATGGGGGGCGCTGGGGTGGCATGCAGACCCGGTGATGCGGGGGGCTTCGAATCAGTCATGGGGCTTTTCTCCGGGCTGTGGGTTTGGCAGTGGGTGGGGTGGCGGGCAGTGGCAATATTGGCGATGGTGGCGTGGGCGAATCCACGCGCGGCGCAAAGCCCTGCGGGGCGAGCGTGGCCAGGGCCACGAGGTAGCGCGCGGCCTTGCGCGTGGGGTTGTGGAACACGATGGGCTGGCTCAGTTGCATGGCCAGGCAGTCGCCGGCCTCCAGCGGCCAGGTGGTGTCGCCCACGGTGATGTCCATCCGGCCGTCGATGACCCAGACCTGCTGGTGGATGGTGGCGCCCGGTACGGCCGAGTCCAGGGCCACGCGCTGGCCGGGCGGAAACTTTACCTCCACCAGTTGCAGCGGCGAGCGGGCTGGGGGCGAGAGCTGGCGGCGCACATAGCCCGAGGCCGGGTCTTGCCACAGCGGCTGGTCGGCCGCGCGGATGAACGGGGAGGGCGCCTGGCCGCTGCGGGTGCTGTCGTCAAAAAACGAGGCCAGCGCCACGCCCAGGCCGATGGCCAGCTTGTCGAGCACGGCCGCCGTGGGGCTGCTTTGGCCTCGTTCGATGAGCGAGATGTTGGAGCGGCTCACGCCACTGCGTTTGGCCAGCGTGTCGAGCGAGTAGCCCCGGGCGTCGCGCAGTTCGCGCAGCCTGTGGGCGATGCGGGTGTGGATGTCCATGATGGCATTTTGCTGGAAATAAAGTCCATAAAAATGGAAATTGAGACCCGTCCTGTGAGCCGTCCATTCGTTGTTGGTGGTGGATACGGGGCGGTGGTGCGTGGCATTGTGGGGTTGAATGCTCTGTTTTTGATAGCTGCTAGCGCAATGCAGTTAAGCGGTAGAGCCTGTTTTGGTTCATATTCCACCGGGGCCACGCGCTGGCGCGGGCCTTTGGCGATGCGGACACTGTGTGTACATTGCATTTTTCGCCCACCGACCGATCTGCGGGATCGATCCCATCGATCCCATCGGACTGATCGCACCAGGCATAACAACACCGGAGACACCACCACCATGACTTTGCCGTTTCACCCCCTGGACGCCGACCTGTTTGCCCGCGCGCTACCGCTTCTGGATGACGAATGGCTGACCCGCGACCCAGAACTGGCCCCCGTGCTGCCCACGGTGCTGGCGCGCAATGTGGGGCAGGACTGGCACAAGGCGGGCACGTTTCGCCACCACCTGGTGGGCGTGACGCGCACGCTGACGGTGTGGCAGCAGCCGCGCGATGTACGCCTGCTGGGCTTGCTGCACAGCGTGTATGGCAATGCGTTTGTGGACCTCGTCAAGTTCGACCCCGCCAAGGAGCGCGCCCGGGTGCGTGAGATGGCGGGCGAGTCGGCCGAGCACCTGGTCTACCTGTTCTGCACCCAGTCGCGCACGCAGTTTGTGCAGAAGGTGTTGGCCCATGCGCTGGAGGCCGACGGCAGCCTGGTGCTGCAAAAGGATGGGCAGGACCACGTGCTCACGCCCTATGAAGTGGCGACCTTCATCATCGTGAGCATGGCCGACACCATCGAGCAGTGGTTCAGCTGGCAGGACGACATCTTTTCGCGTTTTCCGGACGTGCAGCACCGTAGCCAGAAGGCGCACTGGGCCGCGTCGCTCTGGCCCGGGCCCATGCGGCCGTCGGGGCGCATGGTGCACCAGATCAACGGGCTGGCCAAGGCGCTGCAGCACCCGGGCCTGAAGGACGTGTTGCCCATGCCGCCCGTGTTTGCACACTGCTCACAGCACCTGTCTGCCGCGAACGAGGCGGCGGCCACGTCGCTGTACTGGTCCGTCATCCAGCAAGACCAGCCCCTGGTGGACCTGGACGTGGCCACCGGCGTGCTGGAGAGCGCGGTGCGGCACAACCCGTGGGTGGGCGAGCCGCAGATGGTGCTGGCTCAGCTGTATCTGTCGGCCGGCCGCAAGGACGACGCCAAGGCCGCTGCCGAGAGCGCGCTGCACCTGTTCAGCGCCTGGGGCAACGCGTGGGATAAGCGCGTGCAGTGGGACGCCTGGGTGGCCTGGACGCGCATCCTGCTGCAGGGCGCGACGGTGGAAGGCACCTGGCCCGAGCGGCTGGACAAGCTGAACAACGTGGCGCTGCGCAGTTGACTTGGAACATCCCCCTGAGTGGCTGCGGGACGGCCCTTGCTCGGCGGCCCTTGCCGGGCGCGCCAGTTTCATGAGGTGGGGGTGGGGCACGGGCCTTGTCTTCTTATTCGAATGAGTTTTAATGAAATGAAAACTTAGTTGTTCCGGTTTTATCGGGGAAACCCTAGGATGCGAGCCATCTCTCAACGAAAGGTTTTCCCTGTGAACAACAACAAGCGCCTGCTTTTGCAATCCGCCCTGGCCCTGGCCGCCGCTGCCGCGTTCTCCACTGGCGCGATGGCCCAAGACAAGCCTCTGAAAATCGGCGTGACGGGCGGCCCCCACGCGCAGATTTTTGAACAGGTCAAGAAGATTGCCGAAAAGGACGGCCTGAAGATCCAGATCATCGAGTTCAGCGACTACGTGCAGCCCAACGCTGCCTTGGCCGCAGGCGACCTGGACGCCAACAGCTACCAGCACAAGCCCTACCTGGACGCCCAGATTGCCGACCGGGGCTACAAGTTTGCAGCGGTGGGCTACACCGTCAACTTCCCCATCGGCCTGTATTCCAAGAAGGTCAAGAAGCTCGAAGACCTGAAGGAAGGCGCCAAGTTCGGCATCCCCAACGACCCCACCAACGGCGGCCGTGTGCTGCTGGTGCTGCAGGACAAGGGCCTGATCAAGCTGCGTGATGGCGCGGGCCTCAAGGCTACGCCGCTGGACGTGGTGAGCAACCCCAAGAAGCTCAAGTTCGTTGAGCTCGACGCGGCCCAGCTGCCCCGTTCGCTCGATGACCTGGACGCCTCGGCCATCAATACCAACTTTGCGCTCTCGGCGGGCCTGAACCCCGGCAAGGACGCCATTGCGCAAGAAAACGCCAAGAGCCCCTACGTCAACCTGATCGCCGTGCGCGAAGCCGACAAGGACAAGCCCTGGGTGGCCAAGCTGGTGAAGGCATATCAATCGGAAGAAGTGAAGAAGTTCATCCAGACCGAATTCAAGGGTTCGGTGCTGCCGGGGTTCTGAGGCTGATCGCGGCACTGCTGCCAAAAAATCAAACTCTACTGGCATCCAGCGCTTTTCCAGCAAGCGCTGGATGCTATTTTTTTGGTAGCTATTGGTGGGTTGAGTGCCCCAGCCATGTTCAGGGGAAACGGGAGGGCCGCGCTTGCGTCCACAATGGGAGGGTTAACGTTCTGTAGCAACTGCGCCCAGTACACCCCCTTCCACCACGGCCCCACCAATGTCCTTTGCGGAACGAATCCTCACAACGGTCTGGTTGAGTGCGATCACGCTCCTGTTCGTTGCGTCGCTGTTTGCGCCGGACCCGGGCGTGCGGGTGTTTCTGGACAACGCCTCGTGGACCCTGGCGTTCGGGCTGTCGGCCTTCTGGGCCTGGCGCGGCTGGGCGCAGGCGCTGCCCACTGAGCGAACGCTGCATGCGGGCCTGCTGGTGTTTGCCTTGCTGGTGACCTTGGGGCAACTGGTGTGGAACCTGCAGGTGGCCCTGGACTGGAACCCGTTCCCCGCACCTGCTGACCTGTTTTTTCTGGCCGGTGGGCCGTTGTGGGCCGCGACCGTCATCCGTGCCACGTTTGCACGCCTTTCGCGCGACCGCGCCTACCCTGCGGCGCTGGATTACGGCGGTGCTGTGCTGGCGTTGGTTGCGTTCACCCTGGTGGTGTACCTGCCATCGGGTGGGGTGCAGTCGCTGGCCGTGGGCACCGTGCTGGTTTTGTACCCGGCCGGGTTTCTCACAGCGGCGGGTATCACTGCGCTGGCAATTCCCACCGTGGGCGTGCGTGTTGCGCGTTCGCACGTGCTGGTGCTGGTGGGGCTTTTGGGCTACGGGCTGAGCTGGATGCGCTGGAACCTGATGGTGTTGGGCGGCACGGTAGAGCCCGGCATGTGGTTCAACGCCAGCTTCAGTCTGTCTGCGCTGGCGCTGGGCTGGGGCGCGCGCTGGCTGCGTTTTGAGATGTCGCTGGACCAGGACTACCGCCGCCAGTGCGACCGGGTCATGAACTATGTGCCCCTGGTGTCGATGACGCTCGCGGCCATCACTCTGGTACTGCTGTTTGCTGCACCTGAGGGGCGGGCAGGCATGCAGGCGGTCATTCTGACTTGCTGCCTGCTGGTGCTGCTGCTCGCTGCCCTGCGCCAGACGATTGTGGTGAGCCTGCTCAACCGCCTGCGCACCGCCGAGGCCGCAGTGCTGCGCAACGAAGAGCAGCTGTACCGGGCAGGGCACTTTGACTCCCTCACAGGGCTGCCCAATCGCCGCTATTTTGAAGATGCGCTGGAGCGCGCTGTGGCCGACGCGGCGCGCTATGTGCAGGCACCGGACCGCAGGGTTGCGCTGCTGCTCATTGACCTGGACCATTTCAAGAGCGTGAACGAAACCTACGGCCACCGGGTGGGCGATGCGCTGCTCAGCGAAGTGGCCCAGCGCATCACCCAGCTGCTGGCAGGGCAGGGCCTGGTGTCGCGGCTGGCCAACGACCAGTTCACCGTAATGCTGCTGCGCCCTGCGTCGCGCACTGAGCTGGCCCAGCTGGCGGCATCCCTGGTCGAGGGGCTGGCACGCCCCTGGGAGCTGTCAGAGGTGGGCGCACAGTACATGGGCGCCAGCATCGGAATCAGCCTGTACCCGGACGACGCCAGCAACAGTGTTGAGCTGGTGCGCCATGCGCATTCGGCACTGCACGCCACCAAGAGCGCAGGGCGGGGCTCGTACCGGTTTTACATCGAAGAGTTCACGCGGATCACACGCAGCCGGCTGGAGCTGCGCCGCCGCCTGCACAACGCGCTGCAGGGCGGTGAGTTCACCCTGGTGTACCAGCCGCAGCTCAACCAGCAGCGCCAAACGGTGGGCGCCGAAGCCCTGTTGCGCTGGTCGGTGGACGGCAAGGCAGTGCCGCCCGATGAATTCATTCCGCTGGCCGAGGAAAGCGGGCTTATCGTGCCGATGGGCCTGTGGGTGTTCGAAACCGCCTGCCGCCAGATGGCGCAGTGGCGTGCCGAGGGCTGGCAGGTGCCGGTGATTTCAGTGAATGTCTCCACCATCCAGCTGCGTGAACCAGGCTTCACCCAGAGTCTGCTGGGTGTGACGCAACGCGCGGGGGTGGCGCCTGCGGGCCTGGTGCTGGAGATCACCGAGTCGCAGTTGCTGGACGAGTCGCTTTACGCGATCGCGCTCGACCTGAAAAACGCGGGGTTTGCGCTGTCGATCGACGACTTTGGCACCGGGCATTCGTCGCTCATCAAGCTCAAGCGGCTGCCGGTGGGCGAGTTGAAGATCGACAAGGTGTTTGTGCGCGACATCGTGCTGGACATGAACGACCGCGAGATCTGCGCCACCATCAACGCCTTGGCCCGCACCCTGGGCCTGGAGGTCGTGGCCGAAGGGGTCGAGACCGAGGAGCAACTACAGCTTTTGACCAAGATGGGCTGCGAGCGCTTTCAAGGCTGGCTGTTCGCCCCGGCTTTGACGCCAGAGCAACTGGCCCGGCAGTGGTTGCAGCGGCAGGCGCCAGGCTCCGTACCCGGCTGAATGTGGATGGGCCACCACGGGGAACGCGGCTCGCGCAAATCGGTGGCTGAGGACAGGACTGCCTTGGGCGCTGCAGCCAGCCGGTTGCCGGAGCCATGCATTGTGTAGGGCGCTATAAAAATAATAGCTGTTAGCGCTTTTCCAATAAGCGCCAGGGCCTGTTTTTATACAAAACCCGGCGCAGGGCCGGGCTTGTCGGTGTCGGCAGGGCCTGTGCCCCTGCTGCGCTCAGGCGGCTTGCGGTGCGCTGATGTGCTTGGCGATATCCGCTTGGGCAGAAGCGAGGGCGGCAGCCTTGGCATCGGGGCCCATGGACACGCCTTCGGCGCGCACAAAGCGCACGTCGGTAATGCCAAAGAAGCCAAACACCACCTTCAGGTAGCTCTCTTGGTGCTCCATAGCCTGGCCGCCTTCGCTGGTCGAATACACCCCGCCACGGGTGGAGGCCACGATCACCGTCTTGCCTTTGGCCAGGCCCTCGGGGCCATTGGCCGTGTATTGGAACGTGCGGCCAGGCTGGGCCAGCCGGTCGATCCAGGCCTTGAGCTGGGTGGGAACGCTGAAGTTGTAGAGCGGAGCGCCAACCACCACCACGTCAGCCGCCAGGAACTGGCTGACCAGTTGCTCAGACACCGCGTTCTCGCGCTTTTGCGCGTCGCTCAGGCCCTCGGTCTGGCCGGTGCGGGGGGCCATGGCGTCCATGGTGAAGTGCGCTGGGGCGTTGGCCGCCAGGTCGAGGTACGTCACCGCAGCGGAGGGATGGCTGGCTTGGTACGCCGCCACGATCTGCGCTGTGAGCTGGCGCGACACAGAGTTGGCACCGGTGATGGCGGAATCGACGTGAAGCAGTTGCATGAGGGAACTCCTGGGTTTGTGTGGATCGGAGCCACGGCGTGTGGCGATGGAATGAATTGTGAAGATGGATCAATTTGTTGATAAGGCAGTGAACTTGCGATAGATTGTTCTATCAGTAGAACGATGATCGCTATGCAAGACCTCAACGACATGCTGTATTTCGCCGAAGTGGTGGAGCGCGGCGGCTTTGCCGCTGCGGGCCGCGCACTCGGCATCCCCAAATCGCGCCTGTCGCGCCGGGTGTCAGACCTGGAAACACAGCTGGGTGTGCGCCTGCTTCAGCGCACCACCCGCAAACTCTCGCTGACCGAGGTGGGCGAAGCCTATTTGCGCCACTGCCAGTCCATGCGCGAGTCGGCCCAGGCGGCGGCCGACACCGTGGCGCAGGTGCAGACAGCGCCGCGCGGCACCATCCGCGTGAGTTGCCCGGTGACGCTGGCGCAGACCGTGGTGGCCGAGCTCATGCCCCGGTTTCTGGCCCAGTACCCCGAGGTGCGCATCGACATGCTGGTGAGCAACCGGGCCGTGAACCTGGTGGAGGAGGGCATTGACGTGGCGCTGCGCGTGCGCCCGTCGGTGGACGACAGCGGCAGCATGGTCGTCAAGCGGCTGGACCACACCACGCAGATCCTGGTGGCCAGCCCCGATCTGCTGATCCGCCAGGGCACACCCAAGACGCTGGACGATCTGGCCAGGCTCGACAGCATTGCCATGTCGGCCCCTGAGGGGCGTTCTACCTGGAACCTGATCGGCCCGGGCGGTGTGCACCAGGTGGTGCAGCACACCCCGCGCTACGTGGCCGACGACCTGCTCACCCTCAAGTACGCCGCCGTGGCGGGCACCGGCGTGTGCTGGATGCCCGACTACATGTGCCAGGAAGAAATGCGCGAGCGCAAGCTGGTGCGCGTGTTGCCCGACTGGGCGCCCGCGCCCTCCATCGTGCACGCGGTGTTTCCGTCGCGCCGGGGGTTGTCGCCCGCAGTGCGCCGGTTTCTGGACTACCTGGGCGAGGTCATGCCCGGGCGCAGCAGCCTGAGCACGCGGCAGGCCCTGCAAGGGCTGGACGGCGCCAACATTTAAGCTGCGGATTGTCAAAGTCGCCGATGGCAAATACAGCGCTGGAGTGCGGTTTCAGTCTTCGGCCCTCTTTTTGGCGCCACAATGCAACGAATTGCAACCGTATGGGCCGCCCCCGTCCGTGTGTTCAGCAGACGCGGCGGTCCGGGGATTTTTCGTGACTGCTCCGCACCCCATCGACCAAGACATCCGGCAAGCCCGTGTGCACCCCGCTGTGCGTGCCATAGTGGTTCCGCCGTGCCCCGAATCACTGCTGCGCCTGCAGCAGATCATGGCTGCGCCGGAGCTGGACTCTGCCGCGCTGGAGCAACTGGCCTCGTCGGATGTGGCCCTGGCCGCTGCTGTGATGCGGCTGGCCAACAGCCCGCTCTACGGCCTGGCCCAGCCGGTGCAGACCGTGGGCATGGCCCTCACGGTGCTGGGGCTGCAGCCTGCGGTGCAGCTGCTGTCGGCCTTCATCACGCGCAACGCGTTGCAGGTGCGATCACCGCTGCTGGAGCACTTCTGGGAAAGCTCGCAGCGCCGCGCCATTGCGTGCGAGCACATCGGCCACCAGCTCTACAGTTTTGATCCCGGCCTGGGCTATAGCTTCGGGCTGTTTTGCCATGTGGGCATGCCCGTGCTGGTGAAGGCGGTGCGGGGCTATGCGGGCACCGTGACCGAGGCGCTGGCCCGCAAGGACCGCACTTTTACCCAGACCGAAAATGCCAGCCACCGCACCGACCACGCCGTAATGGGCGCCATCGTGGCGCGCACCTGGCACCTGCCGGGCGATGTGGCCCAGGCCATCTGGCTGCACCACGACTTTGCGTGCCTGAACGACGAGCGTTTTGACCCCACGGTGCGCCATCTGGTGGCCCTGGGTCTGCTGGCCGAGTTTCTGGTCAATCAGCACGACGCACTGCCGCCCACGCGCGAATGGCAGCAGCATGGCCAGGCCTGCATGGACCATCTGCATGTATCGCAGGATGAACTGGACCACTGGATCGACGCGCTGCATCCGGTGTTCGAGACGGTACGGTTCTGATCTCGGTGTGCGGCTGATTCGCTAGAACTGTTTCAGCGAGCCGCTTCCAGCAGCTCTGCTAGGCGCGTGTGTCCCCGCTGGGCAGCGAGTTGCGCCGCGTTCTGACCTTCGCGGTTCACCAGTGCGGGGTTTGCGCGCAGGGCCAGCAGCCGCTGCACGGTGGTGGTGTGGCCATTCTGGGCGGCCAACATCAGGGCGGTTTTCCCTTCAGGGTCCCGGGCATCCACTGGCGTGCCCTGTTGCACAAGCGCTTCTATCTGTAGGGTATGGCCCGTGCGGGCAGCCTCCCAGAGGGTGTTGTGCAAGGCAGCGCCCAGGTTTTTTTGCGTGGCAGGGGCAGCAGCCGCCTTGTTTTGGTCGCGCGCTGCAGAGTCAGCCAGCGGGCTCGGGCTGCGGGCGGCTGTTGCAGCTGCCGGAGCAGGCGCCGTGGGGGCTTGTCGGGCGGCCTCCTGGAGGGCCGCCGCTGCGGAAGCTGCTGTGCGCTCGTCGCGCCTTTCTGCTCTGGATTCAGCGCGGGGCGCTCCGGCCGTAGAGGCCGTAGAGGGCGTAGAGGGCGTAGAGGGCGTAGAGGGCGTGGAGGGCGATGCAGGGAAGCCCGAGGGGCCCCCGGCTGCGCGGGGCGTTGGCAGGGATTCCGCTTCCACGGCCGAAGGCGATGCGGGGGGGGCCTTGGCCGCAGGCAGTGCTGGTGCGGCGGGTGCTGATGATGGTGCTGGCTTGGGGGGCTGGGCATCCGCCCATGGGTCGGTGCTTTTCCGCGCACTTTTCTGCGCGCTTTCTAGTGTTGAAGGGGTGGCTGGTGGGGGGGCTGGCGGGTTGGCTAGGGATGGCTCTGCCTGTGGCTGGGGCGTTGGTGGGTAAACCGGCCCAGGGGCTTCGGTCCGGCGGTGGCTGAAAGCGGTGTCCCGCTCTTCGGGCGTGCCGCGTTCAAATTGCAGCATCAGCAAGCCGGTCAGACCCACTACGGCCACCGTGGCCAGGGCCGAAATCTTCCAGCGCGCCTGGTTGGCGGCAGGGGCCGCTGCCTGGCGGGCTGGGGCGGGAGTCGCTGCGTTGACCACCATCTGGGCGTGCGCGCGCACGGCCTCGCGCACATGCGTGCCGGGCCGGGCGCCTTCCTGTTCACTGGCTTCGTGGTAGCGCCGGACCAGCTCGTCGTCCTGCCGGGTCATACAAACTCCTTGAGGTGCTGGCGCAGGCTGGCCCGCGCGTAGCGCAGACGGCTCTTGGCGGTTTCAAAGTTCACGCCGGTGGCTTGGGCAATCTCCTGCACGCTCAGGTCGCCTTCGGCCTGCAGCAAAAAGGCCTCGCGCTGTTCCAGCGGCAACTGCTCTACCGCCGCAATCAGCGCGGCCGCCTGCTCGCGTGATTGCAATTGCCGCACGGGCCCAAAGCCCGAGTCGGCCACCAGTGTGTCGGCCAGCGTACGCGCATCGTCGTCACTGGCGTCCAGGCTGGTGTGGTGCTTGGCGGTGCGCAGGTGGTCCACCAGCCGGTGGTGCGCCAGGGTGAACAGCCAGGTGCGGAACTTGGCCTTGACCTCGTAGCGGCTGGCATGGCGTGCCACGGCAAACCACACATCCTGCAGCAGGTCGTCGGCCACGGCCTGCACCTTCACGCTGCGAAACACAAACCGCCACACGGCCAGCTCATGCCGGGCGTAGAGCCGGTCGAACGCACCCAGGTCGCCGCTGGCGTAACGCAGCATTAGCGTTTCGTCGGTGTCGTCCGTCGCGGCGGGGAATGGGGTGGATGGCACCCGCGCATTATGGGAGAGACTCATGTGCTCGCGGGCGGGGCTGCTGGGAGCGGCTTGCAAGGGCTATTTCGGGTCTGGAACGTACGACAGGTGGTCCTGCTGTGCAGAGTCCTGCGGCATCTGCGGGTGCACACGCTGCTTTGGGATCACGCCCTTGGCAATCAGGTTTTTACGGCTGTCGTAACGGATGCTGATGACCTCTTCGAGGAGGCGGGGGAGGTACCGGGTCTCGTGCTGCCCGCTTGGAGCTTCTTCGCTCGGACGGTTTTCGTTGCTACCTTGGTTGCGGCGTTGGCCTGGCAGCTCAGGCCTCACCGGTGCAACGGGGGCGAGGATCTGCTGACGGAACAATGCAATCTGGATCAGACCCACCCTGAATGAGCGTGCAGTGAGGTCAGAGTGGGCGTTTGCAATGTTTGCGAACTCGAAGGGAGGCAACTTGTCGCTGGGTTGGTACCAGCCGTCAATTCGACCGCGCGCATAGGGTGAGAGCGCATAGCCGCTTCGTCTCCACCCGTCGTTATGACCAGCGAACCCGTCGGTCTGACCGGTGAGTACGTCGGCGCCATCCACCATGAGCACGGCATACACCTTGTCGCGGCTGCGATTGTGCAATGTGATCGCATACCGGACCCCTGGTCGGCCAGCGACCCAGTATTGGTCCTTGGCGTAGTACACCGGCAACTTGGCGCCTGTATCCGCGTTGACGATAGTGACTTGGGCCAAGCGGCCAATCGCCTGGGCGGGCAAGCTGGTGAGCGCGAGAAGCAAGGCCAGCGCGGTCAAGGCGGGATGGATGAGGGCAGGGAGTGTGGGTGAACCGGTTTTCATGGCAGATCTGTGACGGTGTGATCGGTGCTGAGCGAAACGAGCGCAATGGCTGGACCGGATGAGGGGCGGCCGGCCGTCGCGCACTCTGCGAGGCGGCCGTTCACCAGCGCCCGGGACGGCTGCGCAGGGGCGGTCCACCTTTCCGGGCCCAGTCAACTCGGGTCCGGCACATAGGGCGTGTTGTCCGACTGCGGGAATGGCCGGGGGACCGGCATGCGCGTCGGCCGTTCGCGGATGATGCCGCTGGCGATCAGGTTTTCACGGCTGTCGTAGCGGATGCTGATGATTTCGTTGGGGCGCTCTTGCCGCCGGGTGAAGGCTGTGTGCGAAACCACCGAGGTCTCGCGCTGACCATGGGCGGTGCCCAGTTTGAGAGACGGCATCGGCGCCGCCTTGGCTACGCTGTCGGCGGACAGGGAGCGTGCCGCAGATGGGGGCTCTGCCGCCGGGGCAGGCGATGCGGCCGCAGGGGCTGCCGGTGCGCGTTGAGACATAGACTTGGCAGTTTCCTCTTGCAACCGGTCCAGGCTTTTGTTGCTCCCGGTGCCGCTCTCGCGGCGCTGGCTGTACGGTTCGGGGATGACGGCGGGCGCAGGCACCGGCACCGGTGGCTGCTCGCGGAACAATGCGACGCCAATCACGCCCACATGCGCCGGGCGGCCTGTGCGGGCGGCGTACGAGTTGGCAATGTGGGAAAACTCAAAGGCCGCCACCTGGCTGTCGCTTTTGCGCCAGCCGGTGATCTGGTACTGCTCGTAGGGTGAGAACACATACCCGCGCTGGTCCCACGAAGCGGTTTCACCGCTGAGCACATTCACGCCGTCTACCGAGGGCACGGCCAGCACGCGCTCGCCCAGCCGGTTGCGCACCGTGATGGCATACCGCGCCCCGGGCCGACCAGCCACCCAGTATTCGCCCCGGGCGTAATGCACCGGCAGCGTGGCGCCGGTGTCTCGGTCCACGATGGTGACGTCGGCCAGGCCGCCAAGGGCTTGGGCAGGCAGGTGGGCCAGGCCCAGCAGTGCCGTCAGGGCAGCGAAAGCGGGCAGGGTGAGCGGGTGGGGTTTCATGGCAGCTCCATCAAAAAAGTGGTGGTGCTGGGTGAAACGAACGGGGAGCGCGAATGGGGTTAAACCCCCAATCAGAAAGATCGTTGCGTGCTGGTGGCGCCGATAGATAGGCGGGTGTATTTAGATGATTTGGCGATTAAATAACAAGAAATCAGTAGTTTGAGTTTTAAAGCCCGGCTCGCAGAATGCCGACGCTGTGACCACTGCCACCTCCTCCATCATCATCGTCCCCGGCTGGCGCGACTCGGGCCCGGGCCACTGGCAGAGCCTTTGGGCAGACCGACTGCCCCATGCGCGTCGGGTGGTGCAGGACGACTGGATCACGCCTACCCGCTCTGCTTGGGTGAGCCAGCTCGAAAAGACCGTGTTGGCGGCGCCGCTCCCCGTGGTGATCGTGGCCCACAGCCTGGGTTGCATCGCTACTTCGCACATGGGGCCTGAGGCGGTCGCCCGCGTGTGTGGCGCGCTCCTGGTGGCACCAGCCGACCCAGAGCGTCGGGCCATCCTGAGCGACTTTGCCCCCGTGCCCTACGCAGCGTTGCCGTACCGCAGCATCGTGGTGGCCAGCAGCAACGACCCCTTTTGCCCCATCCGCCTGGCGGGCGCCTACGCAAGGGCCTGGGGCAGCGAGTTTGTGCGCATGCAGAACGCTGGGCATATCAACATCGACTCCGGCCACGGCGAATGGCCGCTGGGCTGGGCGTTGCTGCAATCGCTGCAGGGGGATCACACCGCATTGCCTCCATCTGGCTCGCCACAGCCTACTGCGTCGGTTGTGGTCTAGTTGCTATTAAAAATGTAGCTGTTAGCGCTTATCCCATATGCGCTGGATGTCATTTTTACTGAAAATTCTGAGTCCAAACGATCGCCAGCAGGGCATGTGCTGGCCTGAAGCTGGCCTGAAGCCGCCCCAGGATCTGTCTATATTCGAATGCGCGATTAATTAACAAGAATATATTCTTATGAGTTTTAAGAGCGCCTCCGCACAATGCGGCATCTCCAGAATCTTCCGGGCGACACCACCATGACCTCCATGAAACTCAAGACCCTCTTTGCTTCTCTGGCGCTGGCTGCCAGCGGTATGGCCACTGCGCAGAACACGCTGCTCAACGTGTCGTATGACGTGGCCCGCGAGTTCTACAAGGACTACAACGCCGCCTTCGCCGCGCACTACAAGAAGACCACCGGGCAGGACGTGAAGATCGACCAGTCGCACGCGGGCTCCAGCGCCCAGGCGCGCGCTGTGAACGATGGCCTGGCAGCTGATGTCGTCACCATGAACACCACCACCGACGTGCAGTTTCTGGCTGACAACGGTGTGGTCGCCAAGGACTGGACCAAGAAGTTCCCGCACGACGCATCGCCTACCACCTCGACCATGCTGTTCCTGGTGCGCAATGGGAACCCCAAAGGCATCAAGGACTGGGAAGACCTCATCAAGCCAGGTGTTCAGGTCATCGTGGTGAACCCCAAGACGGGCGGCAACGGCCGCTATGCCTACTTGGCAGCCTGGGGGGCCGTGCGTGAAAAGGGCGGCACCGAGGCGCAGGCCGCCGAGTTTGTGAGCAAGCTCTACAAGAATGTGCCCGTGCTGGCCAAGGGTGGCCGCGATGCCACCGCCACCTTCTTGCAGCGCAACCAAGGCGATGTGCTGATTACGTTCGAATCCGAAGTCGTGTCGATTGACCGCGAATTCGGCGCTGGCAAGGTCGATGCGATCTACCCCTCGGTGAGCGTGGTGGCCGAGAACCCTGTCGCCGTGGTGGAGCGCACCGTGGCCAAGAAGGGTACGGCGCAATTGGCCAAGGCATATCTGGACTATCTGTATTCGGATGAAGCGCAGGAGATCGCTGCCAAGCACGCCATCCGCCCCCGTTCGGAAGCGGTGCTCAAAAAGTATGCCGATACCTTCAAGCCGCTCAAGCAATTCACCGTGGCCAAATATTTTGGCTCGTTGACCGAAGCGCAGAAGGTGCACTTCAATGACGGCGGTCAGTTCGACAAGCTCTATACACCCGGTGGCAAGTAAGCAGTCCAGCGCGTCTCTCGTCTCACTACCTCACCTATGACCATTGCGACTGCTGTGGCCGCAGCCCCGGCCGGACGGCGTGCGCCCAAGCGCGTGCTGCCCGGCTTCGGCCTCACGCTGGGCTACACCCTTTTTTATTTGAGCATCATCGTGCTGATCCCGCTATCGGCACTGATCTTCAAGACCTTCACCCTCACCTGGGAGCAGTTCTGGGCGGCCATCAGCGCACCGCGTGTGATGGCTTCATACAGGCTGACCTTCGGAGCATCCTTCCTCGCGGCGTCGGTCAACCTGGTGTTTGGCCTGCTGATCGCCTGGGTGCTGGTGCGCTACAAGTTCCCTGGCAAGAAGATTGTGGATGCCTTGGTGGACCTGCCCTTTGCGCTGCCCACCGCTGTGGCCGGCATCTCGCTCACGGCCTTGCTGGCGGGCAACGGCTGGATTGGCAGCATCCTGGAGCCCATGGGCATCCAGCTGGCGTTCAAGCCCGCAGGCATAGTGATTGCGCTCATCTTTATCGGCCTGCCATTTGTGGTGCGCACCGTGCAGCCTGTGCTGGAAGATGCTGAAAAGGAGCTGGAAGAAGCTGCGACCTGCCTGGGCGCCACGCGCTGGCAAACCTTCACCAAAGTCATCCTGCCCTCGATCACGCCCGCGTTGCTTACCGGCTTTGCCATGGCGTTTGCGCGGGCGGTGGGGGAGTACGGCTCGGTCATCTTCATCGCAGGCAACATGCCCATGGTTTCTGAAATCACGCCGCTCATCATCATCGGCAAGCTGGAGCAGTACGACTATGCAGGGGCCACCGCCGTGGCGGTGGTGATGCTGGTCATCTCCTTCATCTTGCTGCTCATCATCAATGCGCTGCAAGCCTGGCAGCGTCGCCATGCAGGGGCTCCAGCATGAGCGGCAACAATTCTCGAACGGTTCGGCGCGCCCAGGCGGGCACCACCGAGGCCCCCTGGGTGCGCTATACGCTCATTACCCTGGCACTGGCGTTCATGCTGCTGTTCCTGGTGCTGCCGCTGGCGGCCGTGTTTGCCGAGGCGCTGCGCAAGGGCTTTGGCGCCTACCTGGAAGGGCTGCGCGAGCCCGATGCCTGGTCGGCCATCAAGCTCACGCTGATTACCGCGTTGATTGCCGTGCCGCTGAACCTGGTGTTCGGTGTGGCTGCCGCGTGGTGCATTGCCAAGTACGAGTTCAAGGGCAAGGCCTTCTTGACCACGCTGGTGGACCTGCCGTTTTCGGTGTCGCCCGTGGTGGCGGGCTTGGTCTATGTGCTGATGTTTGGCGCGCAGGGCTGGTTTGGCCCGTGGCTGGCGGCGCATGACATCAAGATCATCTTTGCCGTGCCGGGCATCGTGCTGGCCACTGTGTTCGTGACCTTCCCGTTCATCGCCCGCGAACTCATCCCGCTGATGCAGGCGCAGGGCAACGACGAGGAGCAGGCCGCCATCGTCCTGGGGGCCACCGGCTGGCAGACCTTTTGGTATGTGACGCTGCCCAACATCAAGTGGGGGCTGCTGTATGGCGTGATCTTGTGCAACGCCCGCGCCATGGGTGAGTTTGGCGCCGTGTCGGTGGTCTCGGGGCACATCCGGGGGCAGACCAACACCATTCCGCTGCACGTTGAGATTCTTTACAACGAATACCAGTCTGTGGCCGCATTTGCAGCAGCCTCGCTGCTGGCTTTGCTGGCCTTGGTCACCCTGGTCATCAAGACGATTGCCGAACACCGCAACGAACAGGCATTGAAAGCAGCGATAGACCTGCCACCCGAGCGTCCCGCCGACGCCGCCGCCCGTTGAACCGCCTGCTGAAGGAAGAAACACCATGAGCATTGAAATCCGTAACGTCAGCAAGCAGTTTGGCGACTTCCATGCGCTGCGCGATGTGAGCTTGGACATTGCCTCCGGCGAATTGATCGCACTGCTCGGCCCCTCGGGCTGTGGCAAAACCACGCTGCTGCGCATCATCGCGGGGTTGGAGACGGCCGATGTCGGCACCATCCATTTCAGCGGCGAAGACACCACCGACGTGCACGTGCGCGAGCGCAACGTGGGCTTCGTGTTCCAGCACTACGCGCTGTTCCGCCACATGACGGTGTTTGAGAACGTGGCCTTTGGCCTGCGCGTCAAGCCCCGTGGCGAGCGCCCGAGCGAAGCGCAGATCAAGCAGAAGGTGATGGACCTGCTCAAGCTCGTGCAGCTCGACTGGCTGGCCGACCGCTACCCCTCGCAACTGTCTGGCGGCCAGCGCCAGCGCATTGCCCTGGCCCGTGCCCTGGCTGTGGAGCCCAAGGTGCTGCTGCTGGATGAGCCCTTCGGCGCGCTCGACGCCAAGGTGCGCAAGGAACTGCGCCGCTGGCTGCGCCGTCTGCACGACGAACTGCATGTCACCTCGATCTTCGTGACCCACGACCAAGAAGAAGCGCTGGAAGTGGCCGACCGCGTGGTCGTGATCAACCAGGGCCGCATCGAGCAAAGCGGTTCGCCCCAGCAGGTGTGGGACCAGCCCGCCAGCCCGTTCGTGTATGGCTTTTTGGGCGATGTGAATCTGTTCCATGGCCGCGCGCACGAAGGACTGGTGCACCTGGATGGCATGCAGATTGATTCGCCCGAGCACAGCCAGGCGCAAAACGCCAAGGCCTTTGCCTACGTGCGCCCGCACGACCTGGATGTGGAGCGCTATTCACCCGGCGCGGGGCTGGACGCTGAAGGCCGCCCACGCGGCATCGTGGCCCAGCTCAGCCGCGCCATTGTGGTGGGGCCGATTGCCCGGTTGGAACTTATTCCCAGCGATGACCACAAACCAGCGGACAATGCGTCCCCAGACTCCCTGATCGAAGCGCAGATCCCTGCGCAGCAGTTCAAGGAAATGGGTTTCAAAGAGGGCGAAACGCTGGTGGTCACACCGCGCCGCGCCCGCGTTTTTCTGGATCACGCTGCTGGTATCTGACCCCCCTGAGCCGCTGCGCGTCTCCCCCCGGAAGGGGGGCGCACCTGGTGGACTGGCGGAGCCAGATCCACGGGTGCACTGGCGTGGGCCGCGCCCGTTTCGGGGGTGGTACCGTTTGCAATGGCTATTGGATGAGGGATGAGAATGATGGTGTTGAACTGGATAGATCAGGCCCCGCGCCGTGTGCTGGCTCTGATCAGTGCCGCCTGCGTGGCCATGCTGGCTTTTGGCATGTATCTGCAGCATGTGGTGGGCCTGGAGCCCTGCCCCATGTGCATCGTGCAGCGCTATGCTCTCATTGGTGTAGCAATTTTCACAGGACTGGCAAGCGCGAGGGGCTCAAAAGGCTGGTGGATGGGCTGGGGTGTGCTGGCCCTGATTGCGTCTGGCTTTGGCGCCTTTGTGGCGGCCCGCCAAAGCTGGCTGCAGTGGTACCCGCCCGAGATTGCCACCTGCGGCCGCGACTTCTACGGAATGATCGAAAACTATCCCATCAGTCGCGCCATTCCCATGATTTTCCGGGGCTCGGGTGACTGCGCTGCGATCGACTGGACCTTTCTGGGCGGCTCAATTGCCAACTGGTCTTTTGTGTGCTTTGTAGGGTTTGCCGTGTTGCTGTTGGCGCTGCTGGTGCGAGGCCTCAAGGTTGGTCGTCGTGGGAACTCGGGTTACTCGATCGCTTGAGGTTTCAGGCCTGACCCCAAAACGCAAGGCGCTCTTCGGAGCGCTTTTTTATTGACCTGTTGAATGGGGAATTCGCCGTAGACCAATCGCTCAGGTACCGTTGGTTGAATGAAGCATCCGTACACCCTGCAATGCCTCGAAGCTCTTGGATATGGGCGAGCTATTGGTCTGTGTGCGGGCGTGGTTGTGAATGCATGAGGCGAAGGGGCAGCGATTCCTCCGGTGATGCCCCCGGTTTTCCCGCAAAAGCTCCGATGTTTGCGGGCATGCGCTCCCGGTGCCGCCAATCTTTATGGTTTGGCTAGCAACGCGTTGATCGCCTCAATGTCCTGCTGTTTGAGCGTGCCCGCTGCCTGACGCAGCTTGAGTGTACCCAGCAGCACGTTGTAGCGGGCCTGGGCCAGGTCGCGCTTGGTCTGGAAGAGTTGGCTTTGGGCGTTGAGCACATCGATATTGATGCGCACGCCTACCTGGTAGCCGAGCTTGTTGGCATCCAGCGCGCTTTGGCTGGAGGCCTCTGCCGCTTCCAGGGCCTGCACCTGGCCCTGCCCGGATTGCACGCCAAAGAAGGCTGCGCGCGTGGCCTGCGCCACGTTGCGGCGCGCTGTCTCCAGATCAGCGCTGGCTTTTTCTTCGAGAGCGAGCGTTTCCTTGACGCGGTTTTGCACAGAAAAGCCTGCGAACAACGGCAGGTTGAAAGCCACGCCCACGCTGGCACTGTTGGTGCGGTTGTTCACGCCAGGCGATGTGATCGTGCCGTTTGGGTTGCGCGTGACGTTGTAGCCCACCTGCAGGTCCAAGGTGGGCAGGTGGCCGGTTTCAGCCTTCCTGGTTTCAAGGCGGGCAATGTCCAGCGCGATGGCAGCCTGGCGCACGCCGGGCTGCTGGTCACGCGCTGTATCTACCCAGGTCGCCACGTTGTCGGGCTGCACCGTGGGCAGTTGTACGGGCAGCGCCAGCGGCTGGGGCTTGGTGCCGGTGATGCCCACCAGCTGATCCAGCGCCAGGCGTTTTACGCGAAGGTCGTTTTCGCCCGCGATCTCCTGGGCTATCACCAGGTCGTAGCGAGCCTGGGCCTCACGCGAATCAGTGACAGTGGTGGTGCCCACCTCGAAGTTGCGCTTGGCAGAGGCCAGTTGCTCGGACACCGCGGCTTTTTGGGCCTGCACGAAGGTCAGGGTGTCTTGTGCCGCAAGCACGTCAAAGTAGGCCTGACTCACGCGTACCAGAAGGTCTTGCGTGGCGGCGTCCAATTGCGCCTGGGCCACATCAACGCCGCGCTGGCCTTGTTCCAGATTGATACGGTTGGCGGGGCGATACAGCGGTTGCGAGGCCTGTAGACCCACTGTCTGCGTGGTGCCGGTGTTCTCCACGGGTGGGCGGCTCAGTTCCACATTGGCACGGCTGAGCCCGGCAGTGAGCCCGGCACTTGGCAGCAGGCCGGCGCGGGCTTGGTCGGCGCGGCGGGATGCTGCGTCGAGCTGTGCTCGGGCCGACTGCCAGGTCGTGTCATAGGTGCGTGCCGATTCCACCAGTTCCAGCAGGCTCTGGGCGTGCGCCGGAGCGCTCAGCGCCGCTCCGAGCGCCAGGGACAGAAGTGACAGGGAGAGGGGCCGGTGCGGAGTCATGGGGGTCCTTCGGGAGAGTCTGCGGTTCGATGGGAGAGCGGATACCACGGGTGTGATCAGTAGCGGGGCACGGAGGGGTCGTTTTCGTGCGACCAGGCATCAATGCCACCGGTGATATTGGCCAACTGTTCAAACCCGTTGTGTTGCAGGAACGATGCCACCCGCAGGCTGCGTGCGCCGTGGTGGCACAGGCATGCAGTGGGGCGGGCGGGGTCCAGCTCGGCAAGTCGCCCGGGCAATTCGCCCATGGGGATAGCCACCAGTTCAAACCCATCTGCGCGCACGCTGGCGGTCTGCAGTTCCCAAGGTTCGCGCACGTCCAGCACCAGGGGCTGGCTACCTTCGGGAGCGGCGGCAAACCAGGCAGACAGTTGAGCGGGGCGGACGTGATCGATCATGCAGAACTCCGAAGAAAGCCGAATAGCGGGGTCAGAAGGTGAAGCCGGAAGGTTCGGGAAAGTTCACCAGGCGCGGGGCGATGGTGTCCCAGGGTGAGGTGGTCTCGAAACGGTCACCGGTGCGACGGGTCAGCGTGAAGCGCATCACGGGATCGCCACCCACGATGGCGCCCAGGCGGCCACCGTTGCGCAGCAAAGAGAGCAGGGTGGTCGGCACTTCTGCCACCGAGCCGCTGAGAACGATTACGTCGAACGGGCCGCCGGGAATGGCGTCGCGGGCGCCGTCACCCAGGCGTACATCGGCGTTTTGAACGCCCGCGTCGCGCAGGTTCTCACGGGCCATTTCGGCGAGTTCAGGGTTGATTTCGAGTGATACCACACGCTCGGCGCGGGCGGCCAGCAGGGCGGCCATGTAGCCCGAACCTGCACCGATTTCGAGCACGCGGTCGGTCGGCAAAATGCGCAGGTCTTGCAGGATGCGGGCCTCGACACGCGGCTGCAGCATGCTGTGGCCCAGGCGCACGGCCTCTTCGGCGTCGTTGCCCAACAGGGGCACTTCAATGTCCATGAACGCCAAGCTGCGGTAAGCCGGAGGAACAAAGTCTTCACGGCGGACCACCGCCAGCAGGTCGAGCACATCGGCGTCAAGCACGTTCCAGGGGCGGATCTGCTGCTCGATCATGTTATAGCGGGCCTGGGCAATGGGGTCGCTGGTGTTTGCGGACGTGTTCAGAGGCATGTTCATGGAATTTCTCCGTGGGGCAGATGCAAGGCCGATCGGGACGATCAGGACAAACCCTCGATTTTAGGGGCTGCCGAGGCGCGGCCAAACTTACGCAGCGCCCATTGGGCCAAGTCATCCATGTAGCAGTAAACCACCGGCACCACCACCAGCGTCAGCAGCGACGAGGTGATCACCCCACCAATCACGGCTTGCCCCATGGGCGCGCGCTGCTCGGAGCCTTCCGATAGCGCAAAAGCCAACGGCACCATGCCAAAGATCATGGCCAGCGTGGTCATCAGAATAGGGCGCAGCCGCACACGGGCCGCCAGCAGCAGGGCGTCGGCACGGGGCAGGCCCGGCACGGTCTGGCCCTGGTCATTCACATGCTCCTCACGGGCGCGGATCGCGAAGTCCACCAGCAATATGGCGTTTTTGGTGACGAGCCCCATGAGCATCACCACACCGATGATGGAGAACATCGACAGCGTGGAGCGGAACATCAGCAGCGCCAGCACGACACCGATCAGAGTGAGCGGCAGCGAGGTCATGAGCGCGAGCGGCTGCAAAAAGCTCTTGAACTGACTGGCCAGGATCATGTAGATGAAGATGATGGCCATTGCCAGCGCCGATATGGCGTAACCGAACGATTCAGCCATATTTTTGGCAGAGCCGCTGAACTGGTAGCGGTAGCCGGGCGGGAAGCTCACTTCCTCCAGCGCCTTTTTGATGTCGTTCGATACCTCTCCGGCCGACCGCTGTGCCACATTGGCATTGACCGCCACTTCGCGGGTCAGGTCACGGCGGTTGATCTGGTTCGCGCCAGTGGATTCGGTGACGCGGGCCACCTGATTCAGCCGCACGATGCGCGTGGTGCCGTCGGCAGCCGTGAGGGAAAAGGGCAGGCGCTCCAGGTCTGCGGGTTGTGTGCGGGCCTCCGGAGCCAAGCGCACATTCACGTCATAGGTCTGGTCATCGGGGGCGCGCCAGTTGCCCACGGTGGTGCCGGCCACCAGCGTGCGCAGTGAAGCGGCCATGGGTGCGACCGACAGGCCCAGGTCTGAGGCCACGTCGCGCTTGACTTCGAGCGCAATCACCGGTTTGTCGGGCTTGGCGCTGGTGTCCAGGTCCACCAGGCCTGGGATGTCGCGTATCTTCTCGGTAACGATTTTCGTCAGGCGCTCCAACTCCTGCAGGTCGGGGCCTTGCAGCGAAAACTCAACCTGTTTTTGCCCGCCCACGGCGTCCAGAAGGCCCACATGGGTGATGGTGATGCCGGGCACGGTCTTGAGGCGTTCGCGCAGCACGTCGGACATCTGGTCTACGCTGCGGCTGCGGTCCTTGCGGTCCACCAAGCGCACGTAGATATTGGCGTAAATCTTGCCCTGAGCGCTGCCGGTGTTGATGGTGGAGAGGGTGTAGCGCACCTCTGGCATCTCGCGCAGGATGCCCTCCACCTGTTGGGCCTTGGCCTCTGTGGCTTCCAGCGACGAGCCCACAGGGGTGTAGAAATTGAGCGAAGTTTCGGAGAAATCGGCCTTGGGTACGAACTCGGTGCCCAGCAACGGCACCATGAAGATGCTCAGCACAAAAATGGCCAGCGCTATGGCCATGGTGGTCAGCTTGTGCACCAGCGACCAGCGCAAGATGCGCTGGTAGCCCCCGGCCAGCGCATCGGTAGCGCGGTCAAACCAGCCCGTGACACGGCCGATGGTCTTGTCGTAGAGGGTCACGGGAGCGGTCTTTTGACCGTGGGTGTGGATGCTGGGGTCGTGCCAGATGCTCGACAGCATGGGGTCAAGCGTGAAGCTAACGAACATCGAGATCATCACCGCC
Source organism: Acidovorax facilis (assembly GCA_964031875.1). Classification (GTDB taxonomy): domain Bacteria; phylum Pseudomonadota; class Gammaproteobacteria; order Burkholderiales; family Burkholderiaceae_C; genus Acidovorax; species Acidovorax facilis_A. Next base: position 4,566 of record CAXIRU010000034.1, on the reverse strand, counting down.
GCCACGATGGTGATACCGAACTCGTGGAAGAACTTGCCGATGATGCCGCCCATGAATCCGATGGGCATGAAGACCGCGACGATAGACAGCGTGGTGGCCAGCACCGCCAAGCCAATCTCCTGCGTGCCGTCCATGGCGGCAGCGTAGGCACCTTTGCCCATCTGCACATGGCGCACAATGTTCTCGCGCACCACGATGGCGTCATCGATCAGCAGACCGACACACAGGCTCAGCGCCATCAGCGTGATCATGTTGACGGTGAAGCCGAACATGTTCATGAACAAGAACGTGCCGATCAGCGCAATCGGCAGGGTCAACCCGGTGATCACGGTGGAGCGCCAGGAGTTCAGAAACAGGAACACGATCAGCACGGTCAGGACGGCCCCCTCGATCAGCGTCTGGCGCACGTTGTTGACCGCGACACGGATGGGCCGAGAGCTGTCGCCAATGCTTTCCAGCCGTACGCCAGGGGGCAACTGGTTCTTGAGTTCGGCCACGGCAGCGTTCAGGCCATCCACCACCTCGATGGTGTTTTCGCCTTGGGACTTTTGCACCGACAGCAGCAGCGTGCGCTGCCCGTTGTAGAGCGCGAGGCTCTCGACCTCCTGCGCGCCATCGTTCACCCGCGCAACCTGGTCCAGGCGCACGGGGGCACCATTCTTGCGGGTGACAATGATCTTGCCGAAGTCCTCGGGCCGCTCCATGCGAGCGTCAATCTGCACCACCCGTTCCTGGGTCAGTGATCGGATTGCGCCCACAGGCAGGTCTTGGTTTTCGTTGCGCACAGCACTGGCCACCTGCTCGGGTGTCACACCAAAGGCTTCGAGCGCCTGGGGGTTCAGGTAGATGTTGATCTCGCGCTTTGTTGCGCCCACCAAGTTCACCGCGCCCACGCCGCGCACGTTTTCCAGGCGTTTCTTCAGGATTTGCTCTGCCCAGGTGGTCAGTTCCACCGCGCTGCGTTTGGATTTTTCATCGGGCAACACGGCCAGCGACCACACAGCACGGCTGGCAGGGTCAAAGCGCAGCACGCGGGGCTCCTTGACCTCCGTACGAAGGTTGGGACGGACCGTAGCCACCTTTTCACGCACGTCCTCGGCGGCCTTGCGGCCGTCGATTTGCAGTTGGAACTCGATGATGACAACCGCCGTGCCCTCATAGCTGCGCGAGGTGAGGGCGTTGATGCCTGCAATCGAATTGACGCCCTCCTCAATCTTCTTGGTGACTTCGCTTTCAACGATTTCAGGCGACGCACCGGGATAGTCCACGGTGACCACCACCACCGGAAAGTCGATGTTGGGGAACTGATCGACCTTCAGGCGCTGGTAGGAGAACAGGCCCAGCACGACGATGGCGAGCATGACCATCGTGGCAAACACGGGGTTTTTGAGGCTGACTTTGGTGAACCACATGGCGGGCAGAGGCAGTCAGGGGTCAGGGCGCGGCGCGGGCGGCTGATGCCGATGCGGGAGGAGACGCAGGAGTGGTGGCCTGGGCCGCGAAGCCCGTTGCTGAGACCGCCACTGCCGTTCCCTCGCGCAGCTGGCCGATGCGGCCCGCCATCACCACCGTGCCTTCGACAACACCTTCCACCGCCACAACGGTCTGGCCACCCACCACAGCGCGCGTGCCGGTCTTGACCTCGGCATAAGCCACGCGACCGTCTTTCAACGTTTGCAGGTAAGGCACAGGCTTGTCTGTGCGCACGGCGTCCAGTGGCACAGCCAGCACGTTGGTCTGCCCAGTTTCCAGGGTTCCCTGCACAAACAAGCCCTGCCTTATCGGCGCGGAGCCCGGAGCTTGTTCCACCCGCAGATAGACCGGCACCGTCCGGCTACCTGCCTGGGCGCTTGGATTGATGCGCACCACAGTGGCTGACACAGGCGCTGCGATGCCCTCCACCGAAAGCAGCGCCTTCTGGCCAACCCGCACTGCCACGGAATCTGCAGGGTTGACGAGTGCCTCTAGTTCCAGCCGCGATAGATCCACCACCTCGATGATGCGGGTGTCCACCGCCACGCGCTCACCCGGCTGTGCCATGCGCTGCGCCACCAGCCCACTGATGGGGCTTTTGAGCGCGGTATCTTCCAGAGCTTTGCGTGCCACATCGGTCGCGGCCACGGCAGCCTGGTAGCTCGATTGGGCCGCCTCGAGGTTGGCCTGCGAGGTAACCAGCGCCGTGGCAGAGATAAAGCCCTGGTCCACCAACGCCCGGTTGTTCGTGTACTGGCGCTGGTTGATGTCCACCTGGGATTTGGCCGCGTCGGCCTGCTGCTGTGCCTGGCGCAACCGTGCACGGGCTTCGGTAGGATCAATGCGGGCTACTTCCTGGCCCGCCTTCACGCTGTCGCCCTCGCGCACCATCAGGCCCTGGAGTTCACCGCCCACACGGGCCTTGACCATGGCCGAATCGACCGCCCGCAAGGTGCCGGACACTGGAACGCCGAGCGCCAGGTTTTGCCGCCGTACCGACAAAACTTCTTGCGCTGACAGTTGCAGCGGCACCTGGGCACGCTGGGCTGCGGTTTCTGCCAGTGCCTTCTGCTGCGCCTGCCGCGCCGCCATGGTCCGCCACACGCCGCCGCCGAGCAAGACAACGACGACGGCTGCCACCATCCAGGGAATCCAGCGTTTCATGGTCAGGAACCGCGTGAAGGCGGCGCAGAAGAAGAGGGAGGGGAGGGGGTGAAAAACTGCGCTGGCGGGCGAACCAGCAGCCCGTTCAGCACATTGTCGATCTGGGCATCGATATACAACTCAGGCTTCAGTCCCAGTGAATCTGGAATACAGGCCCCCACCGAGTGCTTCCACATCATCAGGAAAATCATGGGGGCCAGTACAACGTGCACGATGTAATCCAGCGGCACAGGCCGAAACTCGCCGCGTTCGATGCCGCGCTCAATGATGCGACGAATCAGCGCCTGCCCAGGGCGAATCACTTCCTGTTGATAAAACTCTGTGATCTCGGGAAAGTTCTGGGCTTCGCTGAACATGAGCTTGGTGATGCCTGAGGCTTTGGTCGCGCCGATGCGGTCCCACCATACTTGGTAGCAATAACGCAGCAATTCGCTCGTCGTGCCCTCAAAGCACTCCAGTTCATCTCGCCATTCCTCAAAGCGGCCTGCGATGTTGTGACGCACCACGGCCTTGAACAACTCTTCCTTGCTGGGGAAATACAAAAACAGTGTGCCTTTGGACACGCCTGCGCGCGCGGCGACTTCATCCACGCGTGTTGCGGCAAACCCTTTTTCAACAAAAAGGTCCAGCGCAGCCTCCAGCAGCTCACCGGGGCGTGCTTCTTTGCGGCGCTCGCGTTTGGTGCTGCTTGGTGCAGTGGAGGGCAGGGAGATCGGAGCCAAACTGGGGGGTTCTTAATGACTGACTGGTTAGTAATGTAGCCAATGCCCGCTATAGCGTCAACGCGGGTTTGATGCAGGCACTGAAGAAGCCAAAGGTTGCATATCGCGGCGGTGCCTGTGGATAGTCGCTGGCACGGTGGTTGCGTGTCTACTGGTCGAGCACCAGGATCACCCACGCCGCGTCACCAAATGTCTGCATGACAGGAATTTTTGACTACAAATGTCTTATTGACAGGACATTAGAACCATTCCTAATATGACTTCCATGCCGTCCAACAACCTGCCGCTTCCCAAGTACCACCAGATCTATCTGGTGCTGCGCGAGCAGTTGCAGGAGGGCCGGTTTGCCGATGGGCTGCCGGGTGAGCTGGCGCTGATGCGGCAGTTCGCCGTGGCCCGGGTCACGGTGCGCCGTGCACTGGAATTGCTGGAAGGCGAGGGCATGATTTCCCGCGAGCCCGGGAGAGGCACCCGCCCTGTGCCACCCACCCCAGCCAGCGCTGATGGCAACGTCGCCGAGGGCGCAAACAGCCGCGCGCACCTTACCGGACTCCTGGAAAATCTGGTCAGTATGGGCCTGCGCACCTCCGTCAAGGTGCTGGATGTGGACACGGTCACAGCGTCCCGAGCTGTGGCTGGGGCGCTGAACATTGCGGTGGGCGACCCGGTGCAGAAGGCGGTGCGGGTACGCAGCACCAAAGAGGGGCCCCTGTCCCATATCACCACCTATGTTCCTGCTGACATCGCACGCCAGTTCGGTCGGCGTGAGTTGGCGCGCAAACCCATCCTGGTGCTGCTTGAAGAATCGGGTGTGAAGGTGGGCCGCGCCCACCAGACCATTTCGGCCAAGCTGGCTGACGCTGTTGTGGCAAGGCACCTGGATGTGTCAGTGGGTTCGGCCCTGCTGGCGGTGCGCCGCCTGATCTATGACGAACAGGAGCGCCCGGTGCAATGGCTTCACGGCTTGTACCGGCCAGACCGCTATGAATATGAAATGCAGCTGTCCCGCGTGGGCAGCATCGATGCCAAGGTCTGGGTCAGCAAAGAGCTGTCGGCCCAGTTCCACTGAAAGCCTTGTTCCCCGTCCACAACCCTACCAACCCCACCTTGTCAGGAGAATGCCCATGAGTACTCGCCGCCATTTCATGTCCCAGTCGGCCGCCGCCGCGTCGGCGCTGGCCTTCCCCTTGGTGGGTGGGGCACAGGC
>CAXIRU010000033.1:0-68817 GCA_964031875.1 Acidovorax facilis | reverse complement strand
CACGCTGGATGCAGCCCTGCAGTACACGCTGGGCCAGTGGGATGTGGACGTGAACATCAAGAACCTGGCCAACCGCAAGTACTACGTGTCCAGCCACGGAAGCAATGACAACCTGATCCTGCCGGGCTCGCCGCGCGCGGTGCAGGTGACGCTGCGGACGCGGTTTTGAGACTACGGACGCACGTGCAGCAAATGGATTCCAAACATTTTGGCTGCTAGCGCTTTATAGACAAGCGCTAGCAGCTATTCAATTGATAGCAATTCATTGGAACACCTGAGTCTGTGGGCGTCTACCGTCGAAGTTGCCCGGCACGCAGCGCCTTCCGATATCGCTTGAGGTTCTTCGCCTTACGTCCTGTTGGAAACTGGGTCAGTTCCATGCCGCAGCCCGCAGCCGCAAGCGCCGCAATCAGGTCAGCAGGGAAGTGATCGGATTGGACGATCACGTCTCGCATCGCAATCCCAAAGTCCAAAGTAGCGCGCTCCACGCCTGCGACTTCGCTCATAGTCTTCAAGACACCTGAATAGGCACTGAGGAATTGGATTGCGTCAGCCTGCTGCAGCTCCAGCTCCTCAAACTCTGCAGCACTCACCATCAAGGACAGCCCAGAAGTCGCTGCGGGGCGGCTGTTCGGTCGTGAAGTGCGCGGCACACCGCGCCGCCAAACGCCGTACGGTTCAACGGGACTCAGCGCGACGAGGCTTTCCACATCAGCCTCGCGACCCACGAAATGAAGGATGCAACCCATACGACCAAAGGTTTGAGAAAAGCGCGTCTTCTGGTGACTGAAAATTGGGTGAACAGCGATTGACTACAAGACATTCGTAGTTCGCTACTGTAAGAAAATGGTTGACGTACGCGACAGATACATGGGGCTACCCATCCGCCTCTTCGTCACGCACAGCAGCAATCTCGCCAAACTCGGACTGCAGCGCATTGCGAATCAGCGCAGGATACGCAAACCAATAGTGCCGACGAACCGCATCACGAACGAACTCCACTCCAAACATCTCACTGAAATGACGCTGCTCCCAAACGGCAAGCGGGCTGCGATCATCCGCCAGCAGCGACCTGCGGTGCCGGGTCATCAGGCGTTTGAGACTTCCTCGGTCTGCTAGCCCAAACCGGCGTAGCTCTGGCAACAAGTCCTCGTACAGCGCCATGTCCTCCACGTAGTCGTTTTTCGAAGGAAAGATGCCGCGCTTGACCTGTCGCACCCGTTCAGCGTTCAGCAACTGAAGCGATGCTCTCTTTCTTGCGGAAACGTGCTTTTTCATGGGAGCGGCCACCTATTTTTCAGGGCTGGAGAAATCGGCGAGGGCGACGCATGATGGTGAAACCTTGCACATCCCCTGGCAAAGCCGGGTGCATTCGGTATGTGACCCGCTTTCATATATCTCTATCGCGCTTCTTCTATCGTTTGCTTAGCGGCTCACGATCGAAAGTCTCTACGATGGGCGAATCCTGAAAAGTCACACTTCTACGGCCTTCCCGGACCAGCCGGGGGGCCTGCCTTTGGTCGCTGGAAGTGCTTTTCGGTAGAAGATTCTGTCGTAGCCCGCCATGTGCTTGCGCTCGTACTCGACGTAGCCAATCTTCATGTACAAGGCCTGGTTCTCGACCATCTTGGAGTTCGTGCACAGGTACAAGCTGTCGAAGCCGCGACGCAGCGCCTCGTGCTCGGCAAACATGAGCAGCTCCCTGCCGACCCCGTGGCCGCGCAGATGAGGGACGGTGGCAACCGTGTCGATGTAAAAGCCCTCTGTGGTTTCATACTGAACAAGGCTGCCGACAATCGCGTTCTCGTATTCCGCGACCCAGATATGACCGTCCTGGGTGTGTGCGTGAAAGTCGAGCAGCATCGGCGCGGGAGGCCTGCCGATCCTGGCGATGTAAGGGCTGAAGGCCTCTACGACGCATTGGCGTGCGGCAGAAGCGTCGCCTGCAAGTGCTTGACGGACGATCAGGTGCAAGATGGGCCTCCGGTGCTCGTTGTGACGAGCTCGGTCAATATGTCCCGCAGGACTTGCGGGAAAAGCTGACGGTGCGGGATCTACAGGACATGGATTTCTCCTGAGAGCGGCTCGCAGCTTGGTTTTCTCAGCCAACGCATCGATTCCATGTTCAGGTAGCAATCCTCTGAAACCCGGCACGCCGGGTCGAAGGGAATATAGCCTGCAAGCAGGTACAAATTGCGCGCGTATTGAGCAAGCATCATTGAACTCGAAACAACCGTTCGGGCTGAGCCTGTCGAAGCCTTGCGCGGCGCTTTAACAAGCGTGAACGGCTTCAAGTTGGTTGGTGCCGCCGACTCAATAGCTGCCAACTTCGGCGCTGACTTCAACATGCGTCGATCGAAAGCAACGGCCATCGCTCGCTAAACCGCTTCGATTGCATACGTTGCCGGTAGACGGCGAAGCTCGCTCTGATCGCGTTGTGCCGCACGCGAAGCGCCAACAGGTCGTCCAGCCCATGGGGGCAAGGTCAGACATCGACGTCCTCAAGCACCGAGGGGGTTTCAAAGTCGTGAATAGCATCCCACACCGGAGACCGGACAGCGCCAGCTCCGATGCACCAATTCGCGATCAATTACGAAGACCGGTTCACCAAATCGAGCACGTAGGATCCTCAATCAGTTTCACGAAATCGGTGAAGGTTCAATGAGCCTCACACACGGAAATTCGGACAGGCCCGCCGATATGCCCCCGACAGGCCACGACAGGCGCTCACTCCATGCTCCAGGCTCCGTCGAACAGTTCTGCCCTCAGCCCCAAATCAATGATCTGCGCGATCAAGGTGTCGACCGATTGTCTGGCCTTGTCCGCCTCAGGGTCGCAGGGCTGCACAGACAGCGGGCCAGGTGGAACAGAATCGCCGCTGCCCCAGACCTTGCGCCAGCGGGCCACATTGGTCGTCTCCAGCGACACCGCATCCAAGGACTCCATGTAGATGTATCCCATCGCCATGACCTCCTGGATGCCCTCGCGCTCGGTCGCGCTTTGGGTGGTGATCTGTTCGCTGTGCAGCATCGCCATGGCGATGCCGATCAGTCGCGTCAATGACGCCGAGGTCTGCACGGCCAAATACACCAGCCTGTGAATCTGGCGATGGAGACCGGGGTCACGCCGCTGCCCTTCGATGCCGCCCCGGTCGATGGAAACAATCGCCAGAGTGCCTGACATGGCTGTCAGCATATGGGATGCCAATGCAAACAGGTTCACGATACCCAGGGCTCCCTTGCGCTGCTCAGGGGTGTCAACCTTGGGCAGGTATTCAAATCGCCGCAGGATCATTTGCTGGATCAGCTTGGAGGCATCTTCGGTCATTCCAACTCCGTGGACTCAGTTGCGTGCCCGGTCTGCGCAAGGGTGTGGGTACCGAATACGTTCGTGCGCAGCCCGTAGGGAATCGGTCAATCGCGCTGCGCAGCCAAGCGATGAACGCCGCCGGGGGTGCCAAACACAGCCCCCGCTTGCCCCTCGAACTTGAATATCCGCACAGCCTGGATCAGTTGCCTGGCCTGCATGTCCAGGCTCTGGGCGGCGGCGGCACTTTGTTCGACCAGTGCAGCGTTTTGCTGGGTGGCCTGGTCCATCTGGTTCACCGCCTCGCCGATTTGAGACAAGCCACTGCTTTGCTCCGAAATTGCAGCGCTGATCTCTGCCACGACATCCTTCACGCGCTTGATAGCCCCCACCACCTCGTCCATGGTCTGGCCGGCCTGGTCTACCAGGTGGCTCCCAGCAGCCACCTTTTCGACACTCGCGCTGATGAGCGCCTTGATCTCCTTGGCTGCGGAGGCACTGCGCTGTGCAAGCGTTCGCACCTCGGTCGCTACCACTGCAAAACCGCGCCCTTGCTCACCCGCACGTGCCGCCTCCACCGCTGCATTCAGCGCCAGAATGTTGGTTTGAAAGGCAATGCTGTCGATCACGCCGATGATGTCGGAGATCTGGCGTGAACTTTCGTTGATCCCCTTCATGGTGTCCACGACCCGCGAGACCACATCGCCCCCGTGGTTGGCGACGGAGGACGCGCTGACGGCCAACTGGCCGGCCACTTTGGCGTTTTCAGAGTTGGTCCGAACCGTGACGCTGAACTCCTCCATGGTGGCTGCGGTTTGCTGCAGGGCGCTGGCCTGCTCTTCCGTGCGATGGCTCAGGTCAATGTTTCCGCACGCAATTTCAGAAGTGCCCATGGCAATAGAGTCCGATGCACCCCGTACCTTGGCGACGATGTCTGAAAGGTTCTTTTGCATCAAGCTCAACGAAGCCAACACACTGCCCTCCAAAGCGCCATCGGCACCACACACCGACGACAGATCGCCGTGCGCCACCCGGTGTGCCGCATCGCTGAGCGCATCGGGCTCTGCACCCAGCGCGCGGGTCAAGCTGCGTGTAATGAAAAAGCCGGAAAAAAGTGCCACCAGAATCACAACCAGCGCGAGGACAACCAGGTTGGCGCGCTGCGCGGTCATGTCGGATTCGGCCTGCGTGACGAGCTCTTGCGAGCGCTGGTCGGTAACCGCCTGGTACTCCCTGGTCTTGGCCAGCAAAGCGGCCAGCAGTGGGCCGCATTCATCATTGATCTTGGCCATGGCCTCATCGCGCTGACCGTTCAGCGCCAATTCCACGATCTTCAATGCCACTGGGCTGTATGCACGCTCGATTCTGTCGATGTCATCCGACAGCGCCTTGATGTTGGGCGACACATGGGCGGCGGCCGCCAGGCTCTTGAGCCGAGCCAATCGATCTTGCACATCGCTGTGGGCCTGGGTCACCGCGAGTTTTGCGGCAGCACGATCTGGCTCCTTGGTGGCCAGCACCAGGTTACGTGCCGCAATCGCACGGCGGTTGACCGACGACTCCACATCCTTGGCCAGATGGGCGCGGGCGTTGATGCCTGTGACGTAGTCGTGGAACTGCTCTTTCTCCTTTGTCAGGTCATACACAGCGATTCCCGACACCAACACGATCAGGGCCACCATCAAGCCAAAAGCCAGGCTCAGTTTGGTTCGGACGGTCATGCGTTGGCGGTTCATTGCGTATCACCTTGTTGGCTATCTGTTGCTGGATTTTGCCTTATTTATCATTTTAGTCAAATTTATCTTATCAATTATCAAATTTAAGTCCTGCGCTCGGTGGCACATCAGGATTCATCCTGAAATCAAATAGGAATCATTGGCATGTACGTTGTAAAATTGCGTGTCCGCAAGCCACAGCCTTCCCCTTAGACCCGCTCTAAGGCTGCAGCCAGCACCCACCGTCCTTCGATGTTTTCGGGTTGCCTGGCTTGAACCACTCCTTCCTCTCCGCACCCCCTGCTGCCGCCATGGGCGCGCCCACGCCATGCTGAGCCCCACCGCACTGCGCCGCTGGAGCTGGACCCACAAGTGGTCCAGTCTGGTCTGCACCGTTTTCATGCTGCTGTTGTGCATTACCGGCCTTCCGCTGATCTTTCACCACGAAATCGGCCATCTGCTGGGCACCGAGGTGGAGGCGCCTGCCATGCCTGCCAACACACCGCGCGCCAGCCTCGACCAAGTGCTGGCCACCGCGCAGGCGCTGCACCCCGAGCGCGTGGTGCAGTTCGCTTCGCACGCCGAGGACGATGACAACGTGTGGTTCGTCACACTCACGCCCACACCAGCACCCACGGATGATTTCCGATCCGTGGCGGTGGATGCGCGCACGGCGCAGGTGCTGGCGCAGCCACGGTTTGACGAAGGCTTCATGTACGTGATGTTCAAGCTGCACGTGGACCTTTTCGCAGGGCTGCCGGGCAAGCTGTTTCTGGGCTTCATGGGCTTGCTGCTGCTGGTGGCCATCGTGACCGGGGTGGTGCTGTATGCGCCGTTCATGCGCAAACTGGCGTTTGGTGACGTGCGACGCGACCGCTCCACGCGCGTGAAGTGGCTCGATCTGCACAACCTGCTGGGCATCGTCACGCTGGTGTGGGCCTTTGTCGTGGGCGGCACGGGCATGATCAACACGTGGGCGGATCTGCTCATCAAGTACTGGCAGTACGACCAGCTGTCGGTGCTGCTCAAGCCGTATGAGGGCCAGCCCATCGTGCCCGCCGCTGAGCGCGGGCCGCTGCAGCAGGCGCTGGAAGCCGTACAAGCCCAGGCGCCGGGCACCAAGCTGTCGTTCATTGCGTTCCCGGGCACGGCGTTCTCCAGCCCGCACCACAACACGTTTTTCCTGCGCGGCAATGAGCCGCTCACCTCCAGGTTGCTCAAGCCGGTGCTGGTGGATGCGCGCACGGCACAGGTCACGGCCTCGCCATCGCTGCCGTGGTACCTGACAGCGCTGCTGGTGTCTCAACCGCTGCACTTTGGCGACTATGGTGGTATGCCGATGAAGATCCTGTGGGCGCTGCTCGACATTGCCACCATCGTCGTGCTGGGCAGCGGCTTGTACCTGTGGCTGCGCAAGGGCGTGCAGGCGGCAAGCTCCGCAAAAACAGCCACTGGCAGCGACACGGGCAGCTTTGCAGGCGGCGCATTGCCCACATCCGGCGCAGCGCGCTCCACCGAGGGGGTCGCATGAGTAAGCACCACCCTTTCTGGGCCCTGTGGGGCTGGCCCATCGTGATGGGGGTTCTCACCACCACCGGACTGATCACGGCCCTGGTGTCCGACACCTGGGGCGACTGGTGGTCGTGGTTGGCGCTGGGTGTGCCGGTGGCAGTGATGGGCTGGTACAGCTGGCCTCGCGCGCCGGAGCCGACTTCCCCCGCAAAAAACCCGCGCGCGAGCGTGGAGTTGTGAGCGCTCCCTGGCGACCAACATGACGACCTCATGACGACCGCTGAAGCGGCTCTCACGGCCCCCAGTCTGCGTTGTCGTTTGGTGTGAGCCGAGCGCTGCAACGTTCAGATCAAAAAGCCACCCAGCGCATAGCCATCAGGCGCAGGCAGCTATCAATAAATGAGTCCTCGTCACCCCTGCGCCGCCGGGGTATGGAGCTCTGCGCTCCGCTGTTTTTGTTGTTGCTGAAACCACCGAAAGGAAATCGACCATGTCTTCCAGACCACATCTTCCCGCCCTGCTGCAGGCCGCCCTGCTGGCCAGCGCTGCCCTCACTGCAGTGAACACGGCCCATGCCCACCAGGTCTGGCTCGAAAGCGCTGGCGGCCAGGCGCGCCTGCACTTTGGCGAATTCAACGAGAACCTGCGCGAGACCTCACCCGGCCGGCTGGACCAGTTCAAGGGCGTGCCCGCGCTGGAACAACGCACGGGCAACACCACCCAGCGCGTGGAAGGCCAATTGGGCAAGGACGCCTTTGTCTACGCCACCACCAGCACACCCGACACCCTGCTGGCAGCGCCCACCTATCCGCTGATCGACCGCAGCAAGCGCAACCTGCCCGCCATGTTCTGGCAACCCTCGGCCCGCTGGGTGGCCAGCCTGGCCAAGCCCGTGGCCCCCACCGCCCCGCTGGACCTGGTGCCTACCGGCAAGCCCGGCGAGCTGAAAGTGGTCTACAAGGGCGCACCTCTGCCCAAGGCCAAGGTGCAGCTGGCCGCCCCCTCGGGCTGGACGCGCGAGGCCGAGGCCGGTGAAGACGGCACCGTGACCTTCATCACCCCTTGGAAGGGCCAGTACGTGGCCGAGGTGAAACACAGCGACAAGACCCCGGGCGAAGCCCAGGGCGAAAAATACGGCGAGGCCAGCTACGTGACCACGCTCACGTTTGTGCTGGCCGAGGGCATGCAGTCGCCCCCGCTGCCACCAGCACCCGCAGCACACTGATCACGCGAAACACGCAGGCCCGGTGCACGCAGGCCTGGTGCACACGCGCCCGGTGCGCCGATGCCGGGCCTTCGCATGTGCTGACGCGTTGGGCCCAGCCCACGGCGCCACGGTGCCAAGGCGCATGCACGCGTGCCACAAAGATGTCGGCCCGTCGGCATGCGTGCGTTGCTGCCCTTTGCACAGGTGTGCGCTCATTTTTGACAAAAACAGCTTCCAGCGCTTTTCCAACAAGCGCTAGCAGCTATTAATTCAATAGCAAATCATGTTCCACCATCGCTCTCACCCACGCTGCCGCATGCACCGCACCGCTGTGGCCCATGCGGCCTTGCTGCTGCTGTGCGGCACAGCCGCGCAGGCACAAACTGCTGGCCAGGCCGCGGCCGAAACCACACTGGCACCGGTCACCGTCACCTCGGAGACCGAGCCGCAAAGCCCCACAGCCCCGGTCACCGGCTTTGTGGCCAAGCGCGCCCTGAGCGCCACCAAGACCGACACCCCGCTCATTGAAACCCCGCAGGCGATCAGCGTGATCACCCGCGACCAGATGGAGGCCCAGGGTGTGCAGACGCTGCGGCAGGTGACGGCGTACACGGCGGGTGCTGTGTCGAACTACTTTGACAGCCGCGTGGACAGCTTCAGCGCGCGCGGCGGCACGGTGAGCCAGTACCAGGACGGCCTGCTGCGCACCTACGGCACCTACAACACCAGCCGCCCTGACCCCTACACGCTGGAGCGCGTGGAGTTCCTGCGCGGGCCCACGTCCGTGCTGTATGGCCAGGGCAGCGTGGGCGGCGTGCTCAACCTCACCAGCAAACGCCCGCAGGCCGAAACACTGCGCGAGGTGCAGGTGCAACTGGGCAACAACAGCCGCAAGCAGATCGCGGCCGACCTGACCGGCGCGCTCGACCAGGACGGCCAGTGGCTCTACCGCCTGGTGGCCGTAGGCCGCGACAGCGGTACGCAGGTAGACCATGTGGACGATGACCGCGTGGTGCTGATGCCGTCGCTGACCTGGAAGCCCAACGCCGACACATCGCTCACGCTACAGGCCCTGCACCAGAAGGACAAGAGCGGCTCATTGATCGGCTTTTTCCCATGGCAGGGCACACAACTGCCCAGCCGCTACGGCCAGATCCCGCGCAACACCTTCATCAGCGAGCCGGGCTGGGACGCGTATGACACCACCAACAACTCCTGGGGCTACCTGTTCAGCCACCGCCTGAACGCAGACTGGACCGTGCGCCAGAACCTGCGCCGCACCGTGAGCGAGGTGGACTACCGCACCATCTACACCAGCTTCACCGCCAACGCCTCCACCGGCCGTCCCGCGCGCCCCGTGTTCAACAGCGACAGCCGCACCGTTGTGCGCGATGCGGTGTGGCAGATCAACACCGGCCGCATGCTGCTGATCGACACGCAGCTCGAAGGCAAGCTCCAGGCGGGCAGCACCGAGCACACGCTGCTTGCAGGCCTGGACGTGCAGCGCAACCACACCGGCCAGCAGTCCTGGCGCGCCGTGGCGCCGGCCATCGATGTGTACAACCCCGTGTACGGCAACTTCACGCCGCCTACGGCGTCGCAGCTGGTCCGCCAGCCCAGCGTGGTGCAAAAGCAGCTGGGCTTTTACCTGCAGGACCAGATCAAGTGGGACCGTTTCACCGCCACCCTGGGCCTGCGCCACGACGACGCCAAGACCGACACCGAAGGCCGCCCTGCTGCCGCCATCGACGACAAGGCGTGGACGAAACGCGCGGGCGTCACCTACCAGATGGACGGAGGCTGGGCGCCGTACGTAGGCTACTCCGAATCCTTCCAGCCGCTGGGTGGTGTGGACGCCTACGGCGCAGCCTACAAGCCCCAGCGCGGCGAACAGTGGGAGGCTGGCATCAAGTGGCAACCCCCAGGCCGGGGCATCAACGCCTTTGCCGCCGTTTACCAACTGCGCGAGAAGAACCGCAAGACCAACGACCCGAGCAACCCGCTCAACAATCTGCAGATTGGCGAGGTCAAGGTCAAGGGCTTCGAGGCCGAGGTGCAGGCCAGCCTGGCCCGCCACTGGGACTTCACCGTGGGCTATGCCTTCACCGACGCAAAAATCGCCCGCAGCAACGGCGGCGACCAGGGCCAGCCCGTGGCCAGCGTGCCCAAGCACACCGCATCCGCCTGGCTGAGCCACCGCTTTGCCGCCGAAGGGCGTGGCGGCTGGACGGTGGGTGCGGGCGTGCGCCATACCGGCTCCCAATGGAGCGGCACCTCGGCCATCAGTACCCCGGCGGCCACCATCGCCGACGCCATGCTCGCCTATGACGCAGGCGACTGGCGCGTGGCCTTCAACGTGGTCAACCTGACTGACAAAGTGCATATCACCCAGTGCCTGGCGCGGGGCGATTGCTTTTATGGGCAGGCGCGAACGTACACGCTCACATCGACCTACCGGTTCTGAAGCCTATCCAGCCCTCCGGGGCTGGAGCCGTTGCCAATCACTCCCCCAAGGGCCCTCCACCTACCTCCGTCAAAAGCCATGTCCCCATCCACCCCCCAACGCCCCGTGCTGACCGCTGTGGCACACGCCAGCTTGCTGCTGCTATGCACGTTCACAGCGCATGCCCAGGGGCAGAGCGAGTCAGCACCTGCAGCTGACAAGGCCCTGCCCTCGGTCACCGTCAACGCCACACCCGAAAGCGGCGAAACCGCCACCGGCCCCGTCACCGGCTTTGTGGCCAAGCGCGCCCTGAGCGCCACCAAGACCGACACGCCCCTGCTGGAAACCCCGCAGGCCATCAGCGTCATCACGCGCGACGAGATGGAGGCGCAAGGCGTACAGACGCTGCGCCAGGCCACCGCGTACACCACCGGGGTCGTGTCCAACTATTTCGACAGCCGCCAGGACTGGTTCACGGCACGGGGCAATGACCTGTCGCAGTACCTGGACGGGCTGCTGCGCCAGACCGGCTACTGGAACGACACCCGCCCCGACCCCTACACGCTTGAGCGGGTCGAGGTGCTGCGCGGGCCATCGTCCGTGCTGTACGGCAAAGGCACCGTGGGCGGCGTGCTAGCGCTGACCACCAAGCGCCCCCTGGCGGAGACACAACGCGAGGTGCAGATCGAGCTGGGCAGCCACAACCGCAAGCAAATCGCTGCCGACTTGACCGGAGCCATCGACCAAGACGGCCAGTGGCTCTATCGCCTGGTGGCGGTGGGACGCGACAGCGAAACCCAGGTGGACTATGTCAAGGACAACCGGTTGGTGCTTGCCCCATCGCTCACCTGGAAGCCCAACGCTGCCACATCGCTCACGCTGCAGGCCACCCACCAGCGCGACAAAAGCGGCTCGCTCATCGGTTTCTTTCCGTGGCAAGGCACGCTACTGCCCAACACCTATGGCCAGATTCCAATTTCTCGCTTCAATGGCGAGCCGGGCTGGGATGCCTACAACGCCAGCAGCGATGCGATTGGCTACCAGTTCAGCCACCAGCTCAGCGATGCCTGGACGCTGCGCCAGAACCTGCGCCGCACGGTCAGCGATGTGGATTACAAGACGCTCTGGACCAGCTTCTCGCCACGCCCCGTTTTCACGCCAGACAACCGCACCGTCCAGCGCGATGCCAACTGGCACCAAGGCAACGTACGCATGCTGCTGGTAGACACCCAACTGCAAGGCAAGCAGCAGTGGGGCAGCACAGAGCACAACCTCCTGATGGGCATGGACGTGCAGCGCGTGCGCTCGGGCGTGTCGGACTGGTACCAGACAGACGCTGCAGACCTGGACCTCTACAACCCCGTCTATGGCAACTTCACCCCGCCCACTGCCGCAGACCTGACGCAGCATCCCGGCGTGAGCGAGCGCCAGCTGGGTTTCTACGCCCAAGACCAGTTCCGCTGGAACGCCTGGACCTTCACGCTGGGCCTGCGCCACGACAAGGCCCGCTCTGCCACCGACGGCAGCCCCGAGTCATCCACCGAAGACAAGGCCTGGAGCAAACGCGCAGGCGCCACCTACCAACTGGGCAATGGCTGGGCGCCGTACGTAAGTTATGCGGAGTCGTTCCTGCCGGTTGGCGGCGTTGACTTCTACGGCAAGCCCTACAAACCCACGCGCGGCAAGCAGTGGGAGGCGGGCGTTAAATGGCAGCCCCTTGGCCAGGGCATCAGCGCCTATGCGGCCGTGTATCAATTGCGCGAAACCAACCGCAAGACCACCGACCCCGCCAACCCCATGAACAGCCTGCAGGTGGGTGAGGCCAAGGTGCGCGGCCTGGAGGCCGAAGTCAAGGCCAGCATGGCCCGCCATTGGGACGTGAGCCTGGGCTACGCGTACACCGACGCCCGCATCTCGCGCAGCAACGACGGCGACCAGGGCCAGCGACTGGAGAGCGTACCCAAGCACACTGCATCGGCCTGGTTGAGCCACCGCTTTGCCGCCGAAGGGCGTGGCGGCTGGACGGTGGGTGCGGGCGTGCGCTACACCGGCTCGCAGTGGAGCAGCAGCGGTACGTATTCCATTTCAACCCCCTCCTCCACCATTGCCGACGCCATGCTGGCCTACGACGCAGGCGACTGGCGCGTGGCCTTCAACGTGATCAACCTGACCAACAAGGTGCAAATCACCCAGTGCCTGGCGCGTGGGGATTGCTTCTATGGCCAGGCGCGGACATACACGCTGACGTCGACGTACCGGTTCTGAGGCCGGCTGAGATATCGGTTGAAACACCGGGTGAGATGTCGGCTCTGGCAGCAGGGGGCCGCCCCCGACCTTCATGCTCACCTGGAGCCCGTGAGGTTGCCTGGCTGCGGGGTTCTTGGGTGTGGCGTCGGGGTACACACCGCGCACGGAATCCATCTGGCATCCCTGCCCTCGCATCCACGCTCACGCGGCCAGCGCGCGTGAAACGAAGGGGAACAACGGGACACCAAGGGAAGCGGAGCGACATCGGGCCGGTGGGTGGTCGATGGTCGATGGGTGGCAGTGCAGTGGCAGAGCAACCCGCCGGCTCGGCCCCATTACACTGGGCGTTGGTATTCACTCACCCCCTTCCATGCAACCCAGTTCAAAGCCTTCGAAAGTGGCTGCGCTTGTCCCCGCGTGGCAGTCTGCGGCGTTCATTCAGGCAACCCTCGACTCTCTTTCTGCACAGACTTACCCGCACCTGGAAGTCATCGTCTCCGTCGACGAGTGCAGTGACGCCACCCATGAAATCTGCCTGGCACATGCCCAGAAGGACGCCCGTTTCAGGGTCATCCGCCAATCCCAGCGGCTGGGGTATGTGGGCAACTGCAACTTCTTGCTGCAGCAGGCAGACGCTGACTACGTGCTCTTTGCCTTTCACGATGACATCCTGGCCCCGGAATACATCACCGTACTGGCCCCAGTGCTGGATGCCAGGCCCGAAGTGGTCATGAGTTATTCGGATGTTCACCTGACCCACACCAACGGAACGGAAGAACACTGGGTGTTCACCGAGCTGGAAGGTATTCAGGACCCGGTGCAGCGCGGCGTCATCATGATGAGCGGAAAAAACAAATGGTGGGTGCCCAACCGGGGGCTTTTCCGCCTTGCACTGGCCCGTCACATCAACGGTCTGAAAACCCACCACGCCGGAGAGTTTTCGTCCGACTGGCCGTGGCTGTTCCATATGAGCCTGCTGGGAGAGTTCGCCCGCGTTCCCCAAACCCTGTGCTACAAGTTTTACAAGCCTGGGAGCTTGTCGAGAAGCTGGGAGTTTTCCAAACACCAGATCTACGAGGTGTACGCAGCCATCATGCGCGAGATCTGGATTTCGGGTCTGACCACCGAGCAGAAACTCACGCTCGCCAGCCCTTTAGCCCGTTGGCTGTACCACAACAATCCCGACCGACTCGGCGAGGGCAAGTGACAACCAACAACGATTCGGCCTCGTTCTCGGGCGGGTTCGGTGGACGGGTCCGCTGGGTTGACCTGCCCGTTCACTGCGACGAGCGCGGCCAACTGTTGCCACTCGACTTTGGCAGCCTGCCGTTCATGCCGCGCCGCGTTTTCACCGTGACGGGCACGCCCGTCGGCGCCATCCGGGGAGAGCATGGCCACCGCCGTGGCGAACAGCTGCTGATCTGCCTGCAAGGACAGATCGGCCTTTTGCTCCGAAAAGGGGACGAAGCAGCCGATGCGCTGCTCACCCCGGCAGGGCCAGGGCTGCTTGTCGGTGCCGGCGTGTGGTGCCGCCAAACCTACTTGGCCCCGCATTCGGTGCTGCTGGTCTTGGCCAGCGAACCATACGATCCAGACTCCTACCTCCCCACCTGGGACTGAACCCTCGACATGCGAAAAACTCCCCATATCGCCATTCTTGGCGCGGGAATCATGGGCTGTTCGACAGCCCTATTCCTGGCCCGCAAAGGCGTCCAAGTCTCCGTTTTCGACATGGCCGAGCAACCCTTCCGCGGAGCCAGCCGATGGAACGAGGGAAAAATCCACTTGGGCTGCCTTTACAGCGCGGATCCATCGCTGAGCACCGCAGACCACGTGATTCCTGGCGGGCTGACATTTCGCCCCTTGGTTGAGGAATTGGTGGGTACCTCGCTGGCTCCAGCCATCACCACCGAAGACGACCTGTACCTGTGCCACCGCCAATCGGTCACCTCTGCGGCAGAAATGAAGACCTACATGGAGCAGGTCGCCGAGCGGGTCCGCAAGCACCCCGATGCAGCCCGGTATCTGGCAGATGTTTCCGACTGCCAGGTTCAGCCCCTGAGCGCTTCTGAACTGTCGGGATTGACGTCATCGGCGGACATCGTGGCGGGCCTGCGGACCCCCGAGCGGTCGGTGAACACCAACTGGGTGGCTGATCGATTCATACCGGCGCTGGATGCAGAGGCCTCGATCCAGCAGTTCATGAACACGCGCATCACGGCCGTGCGCCCAGCCAAGGGCGCAATCGACGACACCTGGGAAGTCGAAACCTCTGCGGGCGTGTTCGGCCCCTTCGACTATGTCATCAACGCGCTGTGGCAAGGCCGCCTGGCCATTGACCAGACCGCAGGACTGGAGCCTCGGGGCGTGTGGTCGCACCGATACCGACAGTCCCTGTTCTTGCGCACCCAAGCCCCGGTTCACACGCCTTGTGTGGTCGTGGCCACGGGCCCCTTTGGCGACATCAAGAACTACAACGGACGGGATTTTTACCTTTCCTGGTACGCAGATGGCTTGCGCGTAGACAGTTCCGAGGTTTCCCCCCCAGAGCCCGCACTGGCTGCACCCCCACTGGCGAGCCTGCCGGACAGCATCCTCGACCACCTCCAATCTTTGCTGCCCTGGGTGGCACAGATTCGCGAGCAAACGGAGCACGCCACCCTCCAGGGCGGTTGGGTATTTGCGGTAGGCAAAGGGGTGCTTTCAGACCGGGATTCCACCCTGCATTCCCGCTCGGAATACGGCATTCAAAAACGGGGGCGCTACCTGTCCATCGACACGGGCAAATACTCCACCGCCCCGGCCATGGCCCATGCACTGGTGCAAGCCATTGTGTAGACACCCCCCGTCCACTGACGAAGCGCCCGCGCGACCGATCCCGGCTGGGTGCGCTGTCACCCCGTCCATCCGGGAAGCAATGGCGAACAAAACGCTCGGAAGGCCCCATAACCGGCGCCGCAGCGAACAGACCAGCACCTTCCGCCCGCACTGCGCAAGGGATTCAGCAGATCTGCAGTGCGCCGCTGCGGTGCACGCTCACCAGGGTGGGCTGCATCAACGCCAGTGGCGCCCCAGGGCCTGACCCGGGGTGATTTGGGAAAAACCCATCATTTTGTTGCACAGCACCAACATCCCCACAGGTAAAAGGTGTTTACCCCTGTGGCGGTCACACAAATAGGCCATTAGCATCCCCCTCCGTTGCAATGCGCAACGATCACATCACCATAGGCATCAAACTTGCTTATAGCGACAGCCCAAAAGCATCACCCCTGTGCGTTTTTGGCCGGTGATTATTTGTCATCAAACAAAATTTGATTTAAGGAACCTCAAGAATGAAAACAATGAACCGCTGCGCACTCGCCGCGCTGGCCCTGGTGGGTACGTCTGCTGCCTTTGCACAGAGCAGCGTCACCCTGTACGGCCGGGTTAACACCACGTTCGAACACCAAAAAGATGGCAATGTGTCCAAGACCGGCCTGTTCAACAACTCCTCCCGCTTCGGCTTCAAGGGCCAGGAAGACCTGGGCGGCGGTCTGATGGCAGGCTTTCAGCTGGAAAGCGGTTTTGATTCCAGCACCGGCGCTACGAGCTCCACCTTTTTCGGTCGCCAAAGCGAAGTGAACCTCTCCGGCGGATTCGGCATGCTGCGACTGGGCAACTTCACCTCGGAGTCCTACTACGCTACCGCTGACTTCATCAGCAACCACAACCACGACACCGGCTCGTCGGCCGATGCGCTGTACGCCTACCCCGCCCGCGACGCCAACAAGATTGCCTACCGCGCCCCCAGCTTTGGCGGTGCAACGGTAGAAGCCGGCTGGGCCATGCACGAGCAGGCCAACGGCACCGGCGGCAAGAACAGCATGGACCTGGCTGCCAACTACGAGATCGGCAAGCTGGGCCTGGGCGCTGGTTACTCCAAGCTGGGCGACCAGAACCAGTTCGCAGTGCGCGCTTCGTACTCCACCGGTCCCTTCGTGATGGGCGCCTACGTGCAACGCGACAAGAACGTGTTCATCGCCAACGGCGGCAACCGCACCAACCTGCGCCTGTCGGCCGCCTACGTCATGGGCGTGTCCGAGTTCCACGTGAACGTGGGCCGCGCCGGCAAGTACTCCAATGTGAGCGACAGCGCTGCCACCCAGTACACGCTGGGCTACAACTACAACCTGAGCAAGCGCACCAAGGTCTACACCTACTACACCCGCATCAACAACAACCGCGGCGCAAGCTACGGCGTGTCTGCGGCTGGCAACGACTTCAGCTCCTTCGCCATGGGCGTGCGCCACAACTTCTGATGGCCCGGCCCCTGCTGCTGCCCTAACTGGTGGGAGGGCAGACATACAGCCAATTGCCCCGCACTGCTTAGGCGTGCGGGGTTTTTTTTGCTTCCTTCATGCCATCGTCATGCCATTACAGGCACGTAGCAGGCACGTAGCAGGCTCCAAGCCGGCAGCAAGACCCGGTGGAGGCTGAGGTTCTGCCGCGCGCTGCATGGCAAGCAATGCGACACGGTGCCACAACAACGCCTCCAGATTTCCGCCAGCCATTTCAAATCCAGTCCCGCCCACAGGCTTTCGCGGCGGCAGATACTCTGCGCCACACTGGCCGGGCAATGCGACCCAGGCTTTGAATCGGGGAGCACAGGAACATGCAAATACCGCAGCACGCAGCCATCGCCACCCTGGTGTTCTGGGCCCTGACCGCATCCGCCCAAACCTCGGGGCCCGTGGTGCTGGACGACCTGGGCGGCCTGCGCATCGACAAGACCGAAGTCACCATCGCCCAGTTTGCGCGCTATGTGCAAGCCTCTGGCACCACGACCCGCGCGGAGCGCGAGGGTGGTGGGTTCGAATATGAGGGAGGCTGGCAGCGGCGAACGGGCTGGACATGGCAGCGGCCCGAGGGCAAAACACCCACCAGCGAGTTGCTGCCCGCAGTGCACATCACCTATGCAGAGGCCCAGACCTATTGCCAATGGGCGGGCGGTCGTCTGCCCACATCCGCAGAGTGGCTTGCTGCCGGATTTACCGAACTGCGCCGCCAACCGCCCACCTCCTGGGTGCGTGGTACCACCTACCCTTGGACCACCGGCCACAGCCCCCAGGGTGCCAACACCAGCGACCCCGACCCCTGGCCCCGCGCAGCGCCGGTCAATGCCACGGCAGCCGGCGTCAATGGCCTGCACGACATGGGCGCCAATGTGTGGGAGTGGGCGTCCGATGCGCGTGGCGACGAACGGCGCACGATGGGCGGGTCCTGGTGGTATCCCGCGTCGCAAATGCGCGCGGATGTGAAGGCGTGGAAGGCGGCGGACTTTTACGCGGTGTACATTGGATTTCGCTGCGTGTACGACCCGGCACAACAGCGCTGAAAGGACTGCACCGCCTGAGGGAGCATCCTCTCAGTGCCCGCCAAACCGCGCTACCTGCCGCAGTCCGCCCGTCAGGCCCCACAGCGACACGCACAAGCCGTCACACCCCTCCGACACCACCAGCCCCGGCAGGTCGTTGCCGTCGATGTCCACGTAACTGTCGGGTTTGCCGGGCACCTCGCCCATGTAGGCATAGCCGCCACTGCCACCCACAAAAACATGGTGCCGCTGGGCTTCGTAAAAAGCGTTCGGATCGCGCACCACCCTGCCAGGCACCACCACCGTGACACGCGCACCAGAGTGGCCCTCGGGCTGACGTATCGACCTGGCACCGCCCCACTTCAGTTGGCGCAACAGCCCGCCGAAGCGGCGCGCGTCGGACTGGATGTAGGTCTGCAGTTCGGTACGGTGGTCGGGGTCGATCTTGCGCACATCCCAGCGCGAGGTCGCGGGTGATGTCAGCGAGAACAGCGCGTGCTGGCGGCGGTCACTCTGGAGCGCCGGGCCTTGCACCGTCACCCCGGCCACGTCTCCGTCATCGGCACCGGAAGGGGTCTTGAACACCTCGGCTTGGCACTGGTACTTCGCGCCACCTTGCAACGCAAACACAGCCTTGTCCGCATTGCAGTGCTGCACAAGCCGCTGTAGCTGGGCCTTGTCATCAAAACGTGTCATCACCCGCTCGGCATCGGGCGGCAGAAAAGCAAAGAAAAGTCCACCACGGGCGCTGTGGCTTTCTTTCTCCATGCCCGCGATGGCGGGCAAGGCGCAAGACAAAGCCAACCATGGGGCAAGCAATCGCGTCAACAGCATGGGCCGATACCTCCGTCAGGGAAGGAATGGTAACGATCCTCCATACAGGAACAGGCTCGGCCTCACCACGCTGCTTGTTTGCACTGCCCTCACCGCCCTAGCACCGCCACGTGCACCCCGGTGCGGACGCGAAACCCCAGGCTTTCATACAAGGCAATCGCCGCAGCGTTCGTCGCCCACGCGTGCAGAAACGCCTGGTCGCCCCGCTGCTGGATGGCATGCGCCACCACCGACGACAGCCTGCGTGCAAAGCCGTGGCTGCGAAAGTCGGGGTGGGTGCACACACCACTCACCTCGGTGCCGCCCGCAAAGCGCATGCGCTCGCCCGCCATGGCCGCCAGCCGGCCACCCACGCGGATGCCAATGAAGCGACCCATGGTGTGGGTGCGGGGCAGAAACGGGCCGGGCTCGGTCAGCTGCGCCAGCGCCAGCATCTCGGCGGCATCGGCTTCGCCCAGCTCCACGATGTCTTCCTTGCCAGGCTCGGGCGCAATCAGCTGGGTGGCCAGCATCTGCACGCCCTCGGCGCGGCGCAGGGCCTGCAGACCGGGCGGCACCGGCGCGGGCTGCGCTTGCAGCACAAACACGGTCTCGCCCTCGGCAACCAAAGGGGCCAGGGCTGCCACGCTGGCATCGTCGTTGTCGTCCCGGGCGGATGCAAACAGGTTCACATCGCGCCGGTAGCGCCGGGCCAGATCGCCGCCTTCGGCAAGGGTGAGCGCGTAGGCCAGCGATGCCCAGACGGGCCGGTCAAAGGGGTTCGGGGTGGTCATGGTGGGGGCTCCTGGTTCTTTCTTGCAGATATCAGGCGGGCGGGGGGGTTGCGCTGGCTTT
Source organism: Acidovorax facilis (assembly GCA_964031875.1). Lineage (GTDB taxonomy): Bacteria > Pseudomonadota > Gammaproteobacteria > Burkholderiales > Burkholderiaceae_C > Acidovorax > Acidovorax facilis_A. Next base: position 49,366 of record CAXIRU010000033.1, on the reverse strand, counting down.
GGGGCGGCTCACCCGCAATGACGGCCGCCGAGCGCTGCAGCAGCGAGGTGCGTTGCAGGCCCACCTCCAGCGCCGCGAGTTGCTGCAGCAAGGGGCCTTCGAGCGATGCGCATACCTGGGCGACCGAGGCCTCGATCACGGGCCAAACCTCGCGCTGCGCGCGCTGAACCAGGGCCTGCCCCTCTGGGCTGAGCGCCACGCGGCGCACGCGCCGGTCACCTTCCACCGCTTCGGACACGATGAGGCCACTCTCTTCCAGCCCCTTGAGAGATCGCGTGACCACGGGCTGGCTCACGCCCACGGCCTGGCTCAGCGCGCCCACGCCCAGCGGGCCATGCCAGTCCAGCGCCGCAAGCAGCGGGAAGTGCGCTGCAGGCATGCCAATACCGTGCTCGGTCAGCAGCGCCTGGGTTTGTGCCTGCAGCGCCTCGCCAATGCGCTTGAAGCGCGTGCCGAGGGTGAGAAAGCCCAGTTCTTTGACGACGTCTTCGATCATATTGAATCACCTAGATATATATCATGATATATTTTTAATCAACACCGTCAACCCATTTCTTCAGGCACACCTGACCGCGTCCTGCCAGACCAAAGCAGCCCAAACATGCCGCTGAAAAGCACAAAGAGCCTGCGGGCAACCTCGCGGGAATCTCCCGAAAGACCGCCCGCAGGCTCTTCTGTGCACCTTTGCTGCTGGGCAACGCGCATCCCAGCGCATTGCCCGGCAGGGCTGTGATTTACACGTTCATGATCGACACCAGGCGCGTGTTCAGGTGCGCTTCGATGGCCTCAGGGCCACCCTCGGAGCCATAGCCCGAATCCTTCAGACCGCCAAACGGCAACTCGGCGGCAGGGGCAGCGGCCTGGTTGATCCAGAGCATGCCCACTTCCAGGCGCTGGGCCAGCAGGTGCGCGTTCTTCAGCGACGAGGTGAACGCATAACCAGCCAGGCCAAACGGCAGTCGGTTGGCTTCGGCAATAGCCTCCTCGATGTGGGTGAACCCGCGCACGGCGGCCACGGGGCCAAAGGGCTCTTCGTTGACGATGCGGGCCGACAGGGGCACGTCGTTCAGCACCGTGGGCTGGAAGAAGTTGCCTTCGGTGCCGATGCGCTCGCCACCGGCCAGCACCTTGGCGCCCTGCTGCACCGCATCGGCCAACAAGTCGGCCATGGCGGCAATGCGGCGCGGGTTGGCCAGCGGTCCCATCTGCGTGCCGGCCGTGAGGCCATCGCCCACCTTCAGGCCCTGGGCGTACTTGGCAAAAGCGGCGACGAAATCGGCACGGACGCTTTCGTGCACCAGGTAGCGCGTGGGCGAAATGCAGACCTGGCCCGCGTTGCGGAACTTGGCGCCACTGCTGATCCTGATGGCGAGTTCGAGATCGGCATCTTCCGCCACGATGACCGGAGCGTGGCCGCCCAGTTCCATCGTCACGCGCTTCATGTGCTTGCCAGCCAGCGCGGCCAGTTGCTTGCCCACAGGCGTCGAGCCCGTGAACGTGACCTTGCGGATGATGGGGTGCGGGATCAGGTAGTTGGAGATCTCTGCCGGATCGCCATAGACCAGACCCACAGTACCTGCGGGCACGCCCGCGTCTGCAAACGCGCGGATCAGTTCAGCCGGGCTGGCGGGTGTTTCTTCGGGCGCCTTCACCAGGATGGAGCAGCCTGCGCCCAGGGCAGCGGCCAGCTTGCGCACCACCTGGTTGATGGGGAAGTTCCACGGCGTGAACGCTGCCACGGGCCCCACGGGGTCCTTGAGCACCATCTGTGTGGCCTTGAGGTTGCGCGAGGGCACGATGCGGCCATACACACGCAGGGACTCGTCGGCAAACCACTCGATGATGTCGGCAGATGCCATGGTCTCCACCTTGGCTTCGGCCAGGGGCTTGCCCTGCTCTTGCACCAGGATGGCGGCGATGGCATCGGCGCGCTCGCGCATCAGGGCGGCGGCGCGGCGCATGGTCTTGGCGCGCTCGGCGGCGGGCATGTCGCGCCAGGCTTCAAAGCCTTTCTGCGCGGCGTCCAGGGCGCGGTCCAGATCGACCTGGGTGGCGTGGGCCACGCGGCCAATTTCTTTGCCCGTGGCGGGGTTGAATACGGCGAGGGTCTTGCCTTCGGCGGCGTCTTGCCACTGGCCTGCGATGAAGAGCTGGGTGTTGGGATAGGTCATGAGCGTTGGGGTCAGCCAAAAAAATCAAAAAAACGACTATACGCCTGCAAAGGCCAAGCCCCCTGAGCCGCCTTCGGCGCCCTTTCACCACCGGGGGACAAGCCCTGTGGCCAGGCAAAGCCTGCTTCATGGCGTTTGCTCGTCTGGCGTGCTCCACGGCCTTTGGTCCGTCGCAGCGGGCTCAGCAGATTGGAGAATCGCTGCGATGATGGGAAGGTTGTTGACGCAAGGAGATTGCATGCGAGAAGTAGTCCAAAGCCTCGAAGAGTCGCGCATCCGCGAAGTAGCCAACGAAGGCCTGGGGCGCGCCGATGTGCTGAAGTTCTGGTTCGGCGAGAGCGACGAGGTGACGCCCGATTTCATTCGCGACGCGGCCATTGCGTCGCTGCAAAAGGGCGAGACCTTTTACGCCCACAACCTGGGCCTGCCCGAACTGCGCCACGCGATTGCGGGCTACATGCACGGCCTGCACCCGCAGCAGCACACCGATGCATGGTTTGACCGCATTGCGGTCACGTCGGGCGGCGTGAACGGCCTGATGGTGGCCGTGCAAGCGCTGGTGGATGCGGGCGACGAGGTGGTGCTGGTCACCCCCGTGTGGCCCAACCTGGTGGCGCAGCCGCGCATTCTGGGCGCGCAGGTACGCACCGTGCCACTGGTGGCCGATGCCCAGGGCGCGTGGCGGCTGGACATGGATGCACTGCTCGGCGCCATCACACCCGGCACGCGCCTGCTGGTCGTCAACGCCCCCAACAACCCCACGGGCTGGACGCTGACGCGCGAGGAGCAAGCCACCATCCTGGCGCACTGCCGCCGCACGGGCACCTGGATCTTGGCGGACGAGGTGTACGAACGCCTGTACTACGCAGCCGACACGGCCAACGGCGCAGCCCCCAGCTTTCTGGATGTGGCCGAGCCCGAAGACCGGCTGGTGGTGACGCACAGCTTTTCCAAGAGCTTTTTGATGACCGGCTGGCGGCTGGGCTGGCTGGTGCTGCCGCCTTCGCTGACGCATGCGGTTGGCAAGCTGATCGAGTTCAACACCTCGTGCGCGCCGGTGTTTGTGCAGCGTGGGGCTACGGTGGCAATGCAGCGCACCCATGAAGTGACGCCCGCGCTGGTGGCGCGCCTGAAAACCTGCCGTGACACGCTGGTGCCGTTGCTGGCCGATGTGCCCGGCGTTTCCGTGGCCATGCCGCGCGGGGGCATGTATGCGTTCTTCCGCATTGCAGGGCATGGCGACTGCCTCACGCTGGCCAAGCTCCTGGTGCGGGAAGCCGGTCTGGGGCTGGCGCCAGGCAGCGCATTTGGGGATGAGGCCGGGGGCTGGCTGCGCTGGTGTTTTGCCAGCCAGGACGCACAACGGCTGGCCCAAGGGGTGGAGCGCCTGCGCGGCTGGCTGAAGGCTTGAAAAACTCTGGCGCATGGGCCATGGAGTGAGCCGCTCCTACCCTCAAAAAACTAGCTGCCAGCGCCAAGGATATCCTGCATAATTGGAAAAAACCCGCGGACCAGCGGGCCTCACTTGGCAGCGACTGCGTCAGCTTTTGCGGCGCAACGCGGGCAGGGTGCTCAAAAAGACCAGCCCCGCCAAAGCCATCAAAGCAAACTCGCCCAATGTGGGGATACTGTTGACGGCAGCCGGTGGGGTGACAACACTGCTTATTTGCACGACCACCGTGTCCGCACTGGGGCCCGAGCCAAACGTCCAGGTATAGGTGCCTGGTGTCAACCCCATACTCGGGATAGTGGTGCCATTGAAAGTAGCGCTTGCAGACAGCGGCGTACCTGACACATAGCCAAAAGGCAGATACAGCTCGCCGGAGGAGCCGTATAAAAAAACAGCATCGCCTGAATTGCTTGTGGCAAGCCGCACCGCCCCTGCGCCAACACTGGCAGGCCCGCTAAGGCCGGTGTACGGCTGAACGCTCACACCCGGACTGCATAGTTGAACCCTCGCGGTCGACGGCACAACACCAGCTAAAGTCGAACTGACGCTGCAAGAGGCGCCACCAGCCGTATTCGTCAGCGCGGTCGTGTTCACCGATCCACTCACCGCCAACTCCACATTGCCGCCGCTTTCAGCGAATGTGAACGTCAATGTCGCAAAAGCGGGGCCGAGTGCCCAGCAAGAAACCAAGGCCACCAACCATCTCTTCCACATAGCAAACCTTTCTATCAACGGTTATGTCAAATCGTGCGCAACGGCATGGCCGCACCAGCCGTCAAAAATTGTGCCACGGTGTGTCCCCTCCTGACACATGCACTGCTCACCTTGGGTGCGCAAAAGCGACCCGCCAGCGCCTTGCGCTGCCAAGGCACCACACAGCCACAGCCACAACCACAACCACCAGCGATGCTCATTCGTCGTGCACATAGAGCGTCCATCCCATTGGCTCACAAAACTCAGCGTAGGCGTTGCGTCGCAGGCAGTACGCGAGGTACGACAAGACGGAACAACGACGCCAGGGGAGTTTTGTTAGCCGCTCTTATTTGCCAGCCTCTTCGGCTTTGCCCAACCACCCCGTCGAACTTAGCCCGCCACAGCAGCTGTGATCGCATCCAGTGGCCAGCGCGGCTTCACGTCAAAGGCGTAGGCGGTGTTGGCCTGCTGCTGCCCAGCTTGCAGGCGCATGGCGGCGGCCATGGCGATCATGGCGCCGTTGTCGGTGCACAGGTGCAGCTCGGGGTAGTGCACACGCACGCGGTTTTTCTCGCAGGCTGTGTTGAGCTGCTCGCGCAGCAGGCGGTTGGCGCCCACGCCGCCCGCCACCACCACACGCTGTAGGCCTGTTTGCTTGAGGGCCGTGAGGGTCTTTCGCACCAGCACATCGACGATGGCCGCCTCGGTGCTGGCAGCCAGGTCGGCCTTGCGGGCTTCCAGGTCGTCGCCCAGTTTTTTGGCCTGGGTCAGCACCGCCGTTTTGAGCCCGGCAAATGAGAAGTCCAGATCGCCGCTGTGCAGCAGTGGCCGTGGCAGCTTGAAGGCGGTGGCATCGCCCTGCTGCGCCAGGCGCGACAAGGCGGGCCCACCGGGATAGCCCAGGCCCATGAGCTTGGCGGATTTGTCAAACGCCTCGCCCGCAGCGTCGTCAATGGTCTCGCCCAGGATCTCGTAGCGCCCCACGCCGTCCACCCGCATCAATTGGGTGTGGCCGCCCGACACCAGCAGCGCCACAAAGGGGAACTCCGGCGGGTCGGCGCTCAAGAAAGGCGACAACAAATGACCTTCCAGATGGTGCACCCCCAGCACCGGCTTGCCCAATGCGGCGCCCAGGGCGCAGGCCACGCCCGCCCCCACCAGCAGCGCACCGGCCAGGCCCGGGCCGCGCGTGTAGGCCACCACATCCACGTCCGCCAGTGTCTGGCCTGACTCGGTGAGCACCTGTGTGGCCAGCGGCAGCACGCGGCGGATGTGGTCGCGGCTGGCCAGTTCGGGCACCACGCCGCCATAGGCCTGGTGCATGTCGATCTGACTGTGCAAAGCGTGCGACAGCAAGGTGGGCACGGCGGTAGCGCTGCAAGAGCGGACCAAGGCCACACCCGTTTCGTCGCACGAAGATTCAATACCCAGTATCAGCAAGCTCATGTCCCGAGTGTAAAACCCAGCCTCTCGCACGGCCCGGAGCAAATAACCCCTGCGGGCGGGAACCGGCAGGGGTTTGCGAAGAAATCCGCCCTCTGGCTGGACGGCATGAAGGCATGGCGGCTCTGGGCTTCAGGCCCATGCGGTGTGGTGTTGGTTACCAGCGATCCGACCGCATCCGCAGCTCCCATGCCCCGGCGCGCAGTTCGTACACGCCTACTGCGCCGTAGCGCTGTTCGCCCTTGTCGTCCCAGGTCATGGTGCCGATCACGGGTGCATAGCCGTTGATGCTGCGCATGGCCTTGATGATGTCCTTGGGGTCGGCCGACTTGGCCTTCTGGATGGCGGCAGACAACACGTACATGCTGTCGTAGCTGTAGTGGCCGCCGTACGCGGGCGGCTTCTTGTACGCCTCGATGTACTTCTCCAGGAAGGGCTTGCCGGTGGCGAACTCCTTGGCTTCGAGCACGGGCGACGTGGCGTAGATGCCATCGACCATGCCCATGGCCCGGGTCATGTCAGTGGTCTTGATGGTGTCGCCGCCCAGCAGGCTGACCTTGGTGTGATCGACCTTGCGCAGCGCCTGCAGAAGTGCCAGGGCCTGGAAGTCGTTGAGGGTGGAGACAATGACCTCGACCTTGGCGGCCTTGAGCTCACCCGCCAGCTCATCGAAGGCCACGGTCTTGTCGTCAAACGATTTGCGCACCACCACCTCTTTTTTCTCGGCCTTGAGCTGCGCGGCTGCGCCGTCGGCCAGGCCCTTGCCGTAGGGGGTGCCGTCGTCCAGTGCCGCATAGCGGGTGGCACCGAGCTGCGTGGCGGCAAACGAGCCGATGGCGCGCGCCTGCAGCGTGTCGTTGGCCACCATGCGGAAGGTGGTGGGGAAGCCCAATTGTGTGAACTTGGGGTTGGTGGAGATGGCGATCTGCGCGATGTCCTTGGCGGCATAGAGGGGCGCGGTTTCAATGCTCACGCCCGAGTTCAGGTGACCGATGACGGCCACCACGCCAGCGTCGACCAGCTGCTGCGCCACGGCCTTGCCGGTGGCGGCGTCGGCCTTGTCATCCACCGACACCACCTCCAGCGTCACGCGCTTGCCGTCGACGGTGTAGCCACCCTTGTTCAGCTCGGCCACGGCCAGGTTCACGCCGTTGAGAAGGTCTTGCCCCAGGGCGCCCAGAGGGCCGCTCAGGGGTTGCGCCACGCCGATCTTGATGGTGTCCGGCACCTTGCCGCAGCCGGCAAGAAAAACGGCCGTGGTGATGGCCGCGACAGCCAGATGGACCGAGAAGCGGCGCCGGTCGATGTGCTTGTTCATGCAGAAAACTCCATAGCTAGATATCAATGTGACCGGATGTATATGCGACGCTGTTCCCCAAGGCATACCGGGTATGCCCTGCCGCGCCTCAAACTATTAGCAAGTTTCAGGCCCCGCAAGTCCACAGGCCGCGCGCTCGGGCGGCCCCCGAGGGTATGCACCACATCAATGCACCAATTTGTGGCGCAAAAATTGCTTGCACCCAGGGCATGAATGAGGCTTTGCGCATCGTGGTGGTGGCCCCGGATCTGGCAGTCACCGACCCTGACGACGAACATGCCCTGCTGCAGGCGGAGCGGTCGCGGGCGCTGCGCATTGGCCTGCTGGAGAACAACTTCAACCTCATCGCCACCCTGCCTGCCGACGTGTTCCTGAGCGACCGACTGGCCCAGTTGCAGCCCGACCTGATCATCGTGGACGCCGAGAGCGAGGCGCGCGACGCACTCGAACACGTGGTGATGGCCACGCGCGACGCGCGCCGCCCCATCGTGATGTTCACCAATGACGAAGACACGTCTCACGTGAAGGATGCCGTGGCAGCGGGCGTGTCGGCCTACATCGTGGCGGGCCTGGCCCCCCAGCGCATCCGCCCGATTCTGGATGTGGCGATGGCACGGTTTCAACACGAGCAGGCCCTGCGCGCCGAGCTGGCCGACGCCAAGACCGAGCTCAAAGACCGCAAAACCATTGACCGCGCCAAGGGCCTGCTGATGCAGCGCCAGGGCCTGACCGAACAAGCCGCTTACGACAAGCTGCGCAAGACCGCCATGGACAAGGGCCTGAAGCTGGTGGATGTGGCGCAGCGCATGCTGGATGTGATGGACCTGCTGGGATAAAGCCAGCGAACACACCCTGAGCGGCTGCGCCGCTTCCCCCTCCCCTCGATTCGCTTGCGCGATTCGGGGAGGGGGACGATGCAGGGGCCGATGCCCTCGCACGCCAGCGAAGCGCCGCATACGCGGCTTGGCGGCCCTAGCTGGGCATCCCTCGCCGGGGCAGCGCCCGATTCCAAGGCTCCCCAATGGTGCGCTGCACAAAGGCAGTGCGATCACCCTCCTCATGAGAAAGACGGACTTGCTTCAAGCCGCACAGGCTTCTAACCTTTATCGGTCAAGCGCAGCAAGCTATCCATTTCATAGCACCAACCGCTCCAACATGGCGCAGACCAAGCTGGCACGCGCTTTGCATCGCTCTGTGCAAGACCAATGCAGGTCTGCCCACTGACAGCACTGACCCAACGGCGGGCCGGTGCTGGCAAGGAGCCCCGGACCCGTTCCAGGCTCCACCCAGGACAAAGGCGTCCCCACCCGCACTCGGTGCTGCTTCATGGCAGCAGCCAGCGCGGTGTGAGGACGCCTTTTTTGTTTTTCACGCCACGAGGACCGCCCCATGACCGATCTGTTGAAAACCAGCCTCCACCGCCGCACCGTGCTGCAGGCCGCCAGTGTGGGCGCAGTGGGCGTCAGCCCTGCGCTGCGTTCGCTCGTCTACGCTGCGGGTTCTGATGCACCCGAGAAAAAGGAAGTCAAGATCGGCTTCATCCCGCTGACCGACTGCGCCAGCGTGGTGATGGCCTCGGTGCTGGGCTTTGACAAGAAGTATGGCGTGACCATCATCCCCACCAAAGAGGCCAGCTGGGCCGGTGTGCGCGACAAGCTGGTGAACGGCGAACTGGACTTTGCCCACGTGCTGTACGGCCTGATTTACGGCGTACACCTGGGCACCGCGGGCCCCAAGAAAGACATGGCCGTGCTGATGAACCTGAACCACAACGGCCAGGCCGTCACGCTGTCGAAAGCGCTGGCGGACAAGGGTGCGGTGGATGGCCCCAGCCTGGCCAAGCTCATGGCCACAGAAAAGCGCGAATACACCTTTGCCGGCACCTTCCCCACCGGCACCCATGCCATGTGGATCCACTACTGGCTGGCGGCCGCAGGCATCAACCCGCTGTCGGGTGCCAAGCTGATCACCGTGCCGCCACCGCAGATGGTGGCCAACATGCGCGTGGGCAACATGGACGGCTTTTGCGTGGGCGAGCCCTGGAACCACCGCGCCATCATGGACGGCATCGGCATTACCGCCAACACTACACAGGACATCTGGAAGGACCACCCCGAGAAGGTGCTGGGCACCACGGCCGAGTTCGTCAAAAAGAACCCCAACACCACGCGCGCCGTGATGATGGCCGTGCTGGAAGCCGGTCAGTGGATCGACGCCAGCCTGTCTAACAAGATGAAAATGGCCGAGACCGTGGCAGGCAAGGCCTACGTCAACACCAGCGTGGACGCCATCAACCAGCGCATTCTGGGCCGCTACCAGAACGGCCTGGGCAAGACCTGGGACGACCCCAACCACATGAAGTTCTTCAACGACGGCACGGTCAACTTCCCGTACCTGTCGGACGGCATGTGGTTCCTGACCCAGCACAAGCGTTGGGGCCTGCTCAAGAGCCACCCCGACTACCTGGCCGTTGCCAAGGAGGTCAACCAGATCGATCTGTACAAGTCGGTCGCCAGCGCCATGAAGATCAATGTGCCCAAGGACCCGATGCGCACCAGCAAGCTCATCGACGGCGTGGTGTGGGACGGCAAGGAACCCGCCAAGTACGCGGACGGTTTCAAGATCAAGGCCTGAGCGCAACGCGCTCGCAAGCACCGCCTGCCAGCCCCGCTCCCGCAAGCCCAGCACACAGGAGAAAACCATGGTCAGTGCCGTTTTTCACACCCCATTGGATGCAGCTCCAGCAACTGCACAAAATGCTATGAATAATGTAGCTAGTAGCGCTTTACCATCAAGCGCTAGCGGCCAAAAACGTCCAAACCCGGCAGCCGCAGGCACGGTCACGGCCCCCACTGCAGCCCCCGCCCGCGACTGGGCCGCAAGGTCGCGCAGCTTCTGGATGGCCGTGCTGCCACCGCTGTGTGGCCTGGGTTTGCTGGTGGTCCTGTGGGCGGTGGTCTCCACCACCACGGGGGGCAACATCCCCAGCCCCAAGGACACCTGGCTGCAGGCGCTGGAGGTGTTCAGCAACCCGTTCTACCGCAACGGCCCCAACGATCAGGGCGTGGGCTGGAACGTGCTGATGAGCCTGCAGCGGGTGGCCATCGGCTTTGGCATGGCGGCGCTGGTGGGCATTCCGGCGGGCTTTGTGATCGGGCGCTTCCGCTTTTTGTCGCGCATGTTCAACCCGCTCATCAGCCTGCTGCGCCCCGTATCGCCTCTGGCGTGGCTGCCGATCGGTCTGCTGGTGTTCAAGGGCGCCAACCCCGCCGCCATCTGGACCATCTTCATCTGCTCCATCTGGCCCATGATCATCAACACCGCCGTGGGCGTGCAGCGTGTGCCGCAGGACTACATGAACGTGGCCCGCGTGCTGAACCTGAGCGAATGGAAGATCGCCACCAAGATCCTCTTCCCCGCCGTGCTGCCCTACATGCTGACCGGCGTGCGCCTGGCCGTGGGCACCGCGTGGCTCGTGATCGTGGCGGCCGAGATGCTGACCGGCGGCGTGGGCATTGGCTTTTGGGTGTGGGACGAGTGGAACAACCTCAACGTCAAGAACATCATCATCGCCATCTTCGTGATCGGCATCGTTGGGCTGGTGCTGGAGTTTGCACTCATCAAGCTGGCCACCGCATTTACTTTTGAAGAGGTGAAGGCATGAACACGACCACCACGGCAGCATCCGCACACCCCTCCATGAGCACCAAGTTCATCGAGGTTCACGGCGTCGAGCAGACCTTCAAGACAGTCAAAGGCCTGTTCCCTGCACTGCGCGACATCAACCTGACGATTGCCAAGGGCGAGTTCGTGGCCCTGATTGGCCACTCGGGCTGCGGCAAGTCCACGCTGCTGAACCTGATTGCCGGGTTGACCACGCCGACGCAGGGCGCGCTGCTGTGCGCCAACAAGGAAATCAAGGGCCCAGGCCCCGAGCGCGCCGTGGTGTTCCAGAACCACTCGCTGCTGCCCTGGCTCACCTGCTTCGACAACATCTACCTGGCCGTGGAGCGCGTGTTTGGCGGCAAGGAAACGAAGGCCCAGCTCAAGGCCCGCACCGACGCCGCGCTGGCCCTGGTAGGCCTCACGCCCGCAGGCCAAAAACGCCCCGGCGAAATATCCGGTGGCATGAAACAACGCGTGGGCATTGCCCGCGCGCTGAGCATGGAACCCCAGGTGCTGCTGATGGACGAGCCCTTCGGAGCGCTGGACGCCCTGACCCGCGCCAAGCTGCAGGACGAGCTGCTGGAGATCGTGGCCCGCACGCAAAGCACCGTGGTCATGGTGACGCACGACGTGGACGAGGCCGTGCTCCTGTCCGACAAGATCGTGATGATGACCAACGGCCCTGCTGCGACGATTGGCGAGGTGCTGTCGGTAGACCTGCCCCGCCCCCGCAAACGCGTGGAACTGGCCGAAGACCCGCAGTATGTGCACTATCGCAAGGCGGTGATTGACTTCCTCTACACGCGTCAAGGGCACGTAGAAAAAGCCGCTTGAGTCAACGGGCGGCGGCGCCCCATGCACTCGAAGCAAAAAGGGCTCTGACCAGATACGGTCGGAGCCCTTTTTTGGTGTGCGCCAAGGGCAGAGCCTCCGCAAGCTCGCTTTCCCAGACCAGTGCACCCGCGCAAGGGCCGCCCCGCCGCGCTGGGTGCGTCCCCCTTCCCGAATTGCGAAGCAATTCGAGAGAAGGGGGAAGGCGCGCAGCGCCTCAGGGGGTTGTCCTCTAATGGCTACCAGTGATGTACTGCTCCAGCTGCTCAATGATGAATTTCTGCTCGGAGATGATGTCCTTGACCAAGTCTCCGATTGAGATCATGCCGACCAGCTTGTCATTGCCGTCCACCACGGGGAGGTGGCGCAGGCGGCCGGCGCTCATGATCTGCATGCACTGCTCGCTGGTCTGCTCGGGCCGCACAAAACGCACCGAGGTGGTCATCACATCGCGCGCCAGCGTGGCGGCTGATGTGCGGCCCAGCAGGGCGATCTTTCGCGCGTAATCACGCTCGGTGAAGATGCCCACGATGGCATCCCCCTCGGTGACCACGAGGGCACCGATACCCTTGTCGGCCATGAGCTGGAGCGCATCAAACACCGATGCGGTGGGCGCAATGGTGTGGACAGTGGCGTCGGGTTTGGACTGAAGAATCTTGGCGACTACGGTCATGGAACCTCCCTCATAAAACCTGGAACAGGTACAGAGAGATTTCAGCCCATAAGCCCAACGGGCGCAACCCGCGCAAGCCCGATTTGTCAGGCTTTTAGGTCCGCTGTGGCAACAGCGACGCATATGTTTCGACCCTGTTGCACTCGGCCGAACGTGAAACAAACTGAAAAGAACCGAAACCGCGACGAGACGACGCAGTAGCGGCGGCCGGTCACGATAGAGCCATGTCCAACGCACTGCCAAAGGAATCAACGCCCACTCTTCTTGCCCCAGATCGATCGCTTGCGAACGGCTTCAGCCTCACGAAGGTGTTCACACCGTTTCTCAAAGGCCACAGGCAAGAACCAAGCGTCCAGATTGTTTCTAGAACTGGAACAGTTAGTTTGCGACCCGCTAGTTTTTCTCTATCCACCTGCGGCGTACAGTTCATTCCATCGATGAGCCGAACCCGCAAGGCGACTCACCGAACCCGGTGCGAAGCAAAGTAGTTGAGAGCTTTGTTCCGGTTTTTTTGAGACGCTTTTTAACTTCAAGGACTTTCATCATGAACAAGACTGCACGTTTCCTCGCGATGGCCACCGTGGCTGCCTTCGCTTCCTTCGGTGCCCAAGCTGACGAAGCCGACGCTTCGCAGTTCGCCACCCAATTCGAAACCAGCCGCACCCGCGCTGAAGTGGTGGCCGAAGCCGCTGCCGCAGTCCAGGCACGCAGCCAGGAGCCCGCAGGCTCCCGCGTGGTGACCTACAAATCCACGGCAGACCGCGCCGCTGTGCGTGCCGAAGCTGCGGCACAGGCCATGCGCACCGGGCGCGTGGGCCCTGCTGAGGGCGGTTGATTCAAGTTTTTGAATCCACAGCTTCATCCGCCACGTATTTCAGTCACATCGCCCCCATTTTTTGATTTCCACAGGAGTTTCACCATGAACAAGACCGCACGTTTCCTCTCCCTGGCTGCTGTTGCCGCTTTCGCTTCTTTCGGTGCCCAGGCTGACGACGCCGACGCTTCGCAATACGCCACCAAGTTCGAAACCAGCCGCACCCGCGCTGAAGTGATGGCTGAAGCCGCTTCGGTGCCCCAGACCAGCGGTGCCATTCCTGTCGGTTCGCGCGCTTTGGTCTACACCTCCACGGCCGACCGCAACGCCGTAAACGCCCAAGCTGTGGAAGCTTTGCGCACCGGCAAGATCTCTTCCGGCGAGATCAGCTCTCTGTAACCCTGTCGCCTGCACTGCGGTGCAGGTAGCAGGTAGCCCGCCGTGAATGCACAAAGGCCAAGGTCCCTCGGGGCCTTGGCCTTTTTTCATGAGTCTCTGTTTTTCCGCCCGCTTGGCGCTGGCAGCGAGCGCAAAGCCGCTGGTGGTGCCAACGGCCACCAGACTCACTTGCCTGCGCGTGCCTGGGCCACGGCGCCCTGCACTTCCTTCCACAGGCTTTCACCCACATTGGCGGCAATGCTGGCGTTCACCGCAGCCAGCTTTTCGCGCATGCGGTTGGCTTCGGCCGCGGGCAGTTCGTTGACCTGCATGCCCTTAGCCTTGAGGTCGGCCAGTGCCTTGTCGGCCTCGGCGCGCGTGTCCTGGCGCTCGAAGTCGCGGCTCTTCTTTGCGGCATCCAGCAGCACTTTCTGCTCGGCTTTCGACAGGCCGTCCCAGTACTTCTTGCTCACCAGCACGATCCAGGGGCTGTACACGTGGTTGGTCACGGTGAGGTACTTTTGCACCTCATAGAACTTGCTCGACAGGATGGTGTTGTAGGGGTTCTCCTGGCCGTCCACCGTCTTGGTCTCCAGCGCGGTGAAGAGTTCGGAGAACGGCAGCGGCACCGCGTTGGCGCCCAGCGTCTTGAAGCTGTCGAGGAACACGTTGTTCTGCATCACGCGCAGCTTGATGCCGTCCATGTCTTCGAGCTTGTTGACCGGGCGCTTGCTGTTGGTGAGGTTGCGAAAACCGTTCTCCCAGTACACCAGGCCCACGAGGCCCTTTTCCTGCAGTTTGTCCATCACCTTCTGGCCCACGGGGCCGTCGAGCACCACATCGGCCTCTTTGGCGTTGTTGAACAAAAACGGCGTGTCCCAGATCGCCATCTCTTTGGTAATGCCCACCAGCGTGGCGGTGGAGCCCACCATCATTTCCTGCGCGCCACCGATCAGGGCCTGCTGCATCTGCAAGTCCGAGCCCAGCGCCGCAGCACCAATGGCGCGCACCTTCATCTTGCCGCCCGAGGCTTTTTCGACTTCCTCGGCAAACAGCTTGGTGGCGCGGCCCTGGTTGGACACTTCGTTGAGGCCGTAGCCAAAACGGATGATGCGCGGCTTGATGTCTTGCGCAACCACCTGGAACGAGCAGGTGACGGCGGCCACCGACAGGGCGGCGAGCAGGGTACGGCGGAAAGTTTTCATGGTTGTCTCCATTGGCGAAGGAAAGAAAGGCACGGGAAAAGAGGGCGCAGCATCGTCAACGCATCCACAGAACCGGAGCGGTCACGATCTGCGGAAACACGACCAGCAGTGCCAGGATCAGCACGTAGGTGATGAGGAACGGGTTGACGCCCTTGATGACGCTGTGCATCGAAATGCGCCCCACCCCGGCCACCACGTTGAGCACGGTGCCCACGGGCGGGGTGATGAGGCCAATGGCCCCGTTGAGCACAAACATCAGGCCGAAATACACCGGGTCGATCCCCGCTTTGACGGCAATCGGCAGCATCACCGGGGCAAAGATCAGGATGGTGGGCGTGAGATCCAGCGCGGTGCCGATGAGCACCAGCACGATCATCATCACGGCCATCAAGAGGCGTGGGTTCTCCACCAGTGGGCCCAGCCAGCCGGTCAGTACATTGGGCAGATCGGCCAAAGTGATCATGTAGCTGGCCACCTGGGCACCAGCGCAGAGAAACATCACGACGGAAGTCGTCTTGGCAGCGCGCACCAGCACGCCATAGATGTCCGCCACCTTCATCTCGCGGTGGATGAACAGCGCAACCGCCAGTGCATAGAACGCGGCCACCACGGCGGCTTCGGTGGGTGTGAACACGCCCGTCTTCATGCCGCCGATGATGATGAGCGGCATCAGCAGGGCCCAGAAGGCGCGGGCCGTGGCGCGCAGGCGGTCTTTGACGGGCAGGGGCTCGCCCTGGGGCAAGTCCATGCCGCGCAGCACCCAGCGCCAGGCAAAGATCAAACCTGCGCCCATCATCAGCCCGGGCACGATGCCCGACACAAACAGCGCCGAGATCGAGGTGTTGGTCGTCACGCCATAGATCACGAACGGCATGGACGGCGGGATGATGGGCGCGATGATGCCGCCCGAGGCAATCAGCCCTGCCGAGGTGTTCATGGGATAACCCTGCTGGCGCATCATGGGCAGCAGGATGGTGGCGAGGGCTGCCGTGTCGGCCAGGGCCGAGCCGCTCATGCTGGCCATCAGCACCGCAGCGCCAATGGCCACGTAGCCCAGTCCGCCCCGGATGTGCCCCACCCAGGCCTGGGCCATGTCGATGATTCGGCGGCTGATGCCGCCGGAGTTCATCAGCTCGCCCGCCAAAATGAAGAACGGCACCGCCAGCAACGGAAAGCTGTCCACCCCCGCCACCAGGTTCTGGGCCAGCAACTGGGTGTCCCAAAAATCCAGCACCCATGCCATGCCAGCGCCTGTGAGCACCAGCGCCAGCCCCATGTTCATGCCAGTGCCCATCAGCACCAGCATGCCCAGCGAAAAAACGATAAAAGCCTGCGCTTCGGGTCCCATGGTCACTCCACCTCAGCACCATGACCGAGGTCCAGGGGCTTGCGTTGAATCAGTTCGACAGTCGCCATCACACCAATGGCCACCGCGCACAAAAAGGCGGGCAGCGGCAACAGCGCCGCCGGGTAGGCCATGACCACCGAGCGGCTGCCCATGCCTACCACCACCTGCTGCCAGGCACCCCAGGCCAGCATGGCGCAGGCGGCCATCACCAGCAGCCGAATGGCGGCGGTGAGCACGCCAAATGCCACAGGGCGCTTGGCCAGCAGGCCTGCCAGACTCGTAAAGGCCATGTGCTCGCCAGCGGGGTAGGCCGCTGCGGCGCCAATGAAAACCATCCAGACAAACAGCAAGCGCGAGAGCTCTTCGCTGGCCGCCACACCGCTGCCAAAGCCGTAGCGCAGCACCACATTGATGAACACGGCGACGGCCATCACCCCCAGGCAACTGGCCATCAGCAGCTGGCAGGCCCTGGCAAAGCGGCTCTGCGGCGCAGCGTGCTGTGCAGGTGTGTTCATACTGTCTCCTTGTTTGCCAGCCAGGCCGATGCCTGTTGCTGCAGGGTGGGCAGGTCCAGCAAGGCATTCAGGCGCAGAACGCCCGCCTCACCCATGGGGGACTCCAGCGTGGCGAACTGGCTGTCCACCAGCGCGCTGGAGAAAAAATGCGTGTCCGCACGGGCCGCCACGCGCCGACCTGCGTTGGCACGGTCGATGTCCAGAAAGACAAACCGCAGCCCCGGACAGGCGTTGCGCAGTCGGTCCCGGTACACCTTCTTGAGCGACGAGCAGGTCAGCACCGCGCCGTGTGGGTGCGCCTGCAGCAATTGCCCCAGCGTGGCCAGCCAGCCATCACGGTCAGCATCAGTCAATGCAATGCCCTGGCGCATCTTTTCGCGGCTGGCGGGGCTGTGGTGGTCATCCCCTTCGATCAGGGGCAGGCCCTCGGCCTGTGCCACGGCAGAACCCAGGCTGGACTTGCCGCACCCAGCCACTCCCATGACCACCAAGAACACGGTGGAAGGCAAAACACTCATATTGGTAGCGCTATCCAATCAATCCGTAAAAAAGGCATCCATCGAGGATGCCGCTCAAAATCAGACAAATTTCACAATTAATCTTTACAACCTCGTCCAAAATAGCTCGCCTTGCCTTGCTCAGCCACTTGGACAGCGCTATCCTAACCAGAACCACCCCTGATCCCATGAGGGTTAACCCTTGATCAAACCCGAGACCAAACGCCGCTCCAGCGGCCGTATCACACTGAGCGACGTGGCCAAGGCCGCCGAGGTCAGCCCCATCACCGCATCGCGTGCGCTGCGCGGCGAGCGTGGCGTAGCGCAAGAACTGGTGCAGCGGGTCAAAGACGCGGCTGCGCAACTGGGCTATGTGCCCGACCCGGCCGCCCGCGCACTGGCTTCACAGCGCAGCGTTCAAGTGCCCGTGCTGGTTCCCCTGCTGTCCAACGCACTGTTTGTAGATGTGCTGGAGTCCGTGCACCGCACCCTTTTCCCGCAGGGCTACCAGGCACTGATCGGCGTGACGCACTACGACCCGCAAGAAGAAGAACAACTGCTGCGCACGTACCTGGCGCACCGCCCGGCGGGCCTGTTGGTCACAGGCTTTGACCGCACCGAGGCCGCGCGCCATCTGATCGCGACCAGCGGCGTGCCCTGCGTGCACCTGATGGAGATGACCTCGGCCCCCGGCGTGTTCTGCGTGGGCTTTTCTCAACAGGACGCGGGCCACAGCATGACGGCCCATTTGCTGGCGCGCGGCCACAAGAACATCGCCTTCGTTGCCGCCCAGTTGGACCCGCGCACCATGCAGCGCGCCGAAGGCTACCGCCGCTGCCTGCGCGAGGCCGGCCTCTACGACCCGCGCCGCGAACTACTGAGCCCCCAGCCCTCTTCCATCCGCCTGGGCGCTGAGCTGCTGGAAGAGGTGCTGCGCACCCGCCCTGGCGTGGACGCAGTTTTCTTCTGCAACGATGACCTGGCACAGGGTGGCTTGCTGGCCGCGCAGCGTCTGGGTCTGGCTGTGCCAGGCCGGGTGGCCATCGCAGGCTTTAACGACCTGGCGGGCAGCGACCAGATGCTGCCGCCGCTGACCACCGTACGCACCCCGCGCTCGGCCATCGGCGAGGCCAGTGCGCAGATGCTGCTGGCGCTGATGCGGGGCGAAGTGCCGCAGAAGAACTCGGTGGACTTGGGATTTGAGTTGACGGTGCGCGAAAGCACTTGAGCCCCTCACTAGAGAAAAATCAGGTGTTTGAGGCCCTAGCGCTTGATAGACAAGCGCTGACAGCTATACATTTTGCACAGCTTCAAAGCACTGCCAGGGCTTCGCTGCGCGGGAGATCGGCGTTGGTGCAGACACCCAGCCGGCGCATGATCCACTCGCCCCGCGCATCTCTGAGCATCGCCTTCCAGGTGGCAAAGCTGGATACCCGCCGAATGAACGTTTCCCAGTCGTCATCCGGTGTTTTCTCCAGAAACACCACCTGCTCGGGAACGAACGCGCTGGCACGAAGCAGCGCACCAAAATCCGAGAACCGGGTGTGCCTGGCCACAAAACCGGGCGTGAGCAGTTCGTCCACAGGAATGAACACAGCCCGGCTGGCGCGCCTTGGCGAATCAACGCGAGGCACCCGGTGGGTCAGGGGCAATATGTTCGCTTGGGCGGTTGGCATGGGGCTCTCCAAGTCTTTGTCACTGACGTTTGCACAGACAACGTACAGCGAAACACACATGGTGACCGCGAGAGCGCACGGCATCTGTGCGCTGCCGCACCGACCAAGTACGCAGCACTCCCACACCAAACACTATCAAAATAATAGCTACTACCGCACGTTCAGCAAGCGACAGTAGCCAAAAATGCCAAAATTCAGTGACATCAGGCGCGCGCCAAGGCTCTTTCCGACGACGCCTTCATCTCCTTGCGCAGCTGCACCGCGTCCCGCGCCTGACTGGGCGACGACGCGTCGATGCGGAACACCTGCACAGTCTCGGTCACCGTCTGTGCCTGGCCGTTGAGCTGCATGGCCGATGCAGCGTTTTCCTCCACCAGCGCGGCGTTCTGCTGTGTGATGGTGTCCAGTTGTGCCACGGCGGCGTTGACCTGAGAAATGCCGCTGAGCTGCTCGTTGGAGGCGCTGTGGATTTCACCGATCAGCGTGTTCACGCGGCGTACCAGCTCCAGCGATTCGGTCATGGTCTTCTGCGCCGCGTCGGTCTTCTGGTGCCCTTCGCTGACCTTGGTGACAGAGTCGTCAATGAGCTGGCGGATTTCCTTGGCGGCCGAGAGCGTGCGGTGCGACAGGCTGCGCACTTCGGAAGCCACCACCGCAAACCCCCGCCCCTGTTCACCCGCTCGCGCAGCCTCGACGGCGGCATTGAGTGCAAGGATGTTGGTCTGGAAGGCAATGGAGTCAATCAGCTGGGTGATCTCGCTGATACGGCCGGATGCGGTCTGGATCTGCTTCATGGTGCCCGCTACGCCGTCCACCGCCTCGTTGCTGCGCTCGGCCACCTCTGTGGCCTGGGTGGCCAGCAAGGTGGCCTGGCGGGCCGATTCGGCGGTCTGCTTGACGGTGCCGGTGATTTCTTCCATGGACGCTGCGGTCTGCTCCAGATTGCTGGCCTGGGCCTCGGTGCGCGATGAGAGGTCCTGGTTGCCCTGCGCGATCTCGCGCGTGGAAACCTGCATCTGTTCGCTCTCCTGGCGCGCGTCGCGCACGATGGACATCAGATTCACATTGAGCTGGGCCAGCGCCTTTTGCAGCTGTCCCACGGTGTCGTTGCGCGAGGCCACGATTTTCTGGGTCAGATCGCCGGCGGCCATGCGGTTGGCCCAGCGCAGCATTTGCGACAACGGCGCAACGGTGGCCCGGTGCAGGTACACCGCCATGCCCAGCGCCAGCACCACCACGCCCAACCAGGCCAGGCCAGCGCCAAGGGTCATGGTGTGCCCCCCTAGCAGCGCTGCCGCCCACGAAGCCAACACCAACAGCAGTGTGCACAGCATGATCTTGCCCAGCGGCCCGAGTTGCACTGCGCGGGCGATGCGCCCCCAAAACGTGTTTTTGACAACCTGCCCCTCGCGCAGCATGTGCACCAGAGCTCCCGCCTGCTTTTCGGCCTGCATCTGGCGGTAGAGCTGGTCGGCGGCCTGTATCTGCTCGCGGGTGGCTTCTGTGCGCACCGACATGTAGCCTGAGGGTTGGTCACCTTGCATCAGCGGCGTGACATTGGCCATCACCCAGTAAAAGCTGCCGTCCTTGCGCCGGTTCTTCACAGGCGCCGACCAGGGGTTGCCGCTGGCAATGGTGTCCCACATGTCCCGGAAGGCTTCTTCGGGCATGTCCGGGTGGCGGATCATGTTGTGCGGCTGGCCCAGCAACTCGTGCTTGTCGTATCCGCTGACCTCGATGAACATGGGGTTGCAGTAAAGGATGCGCCCTTTGAGGTCAGTGGTGGACACCAGGGTCTGGCCTTTGGGAAACGCATACTCATGCTGACTGACCGGCAAATTCATTCTCATGGATATCCCCTAGAAAAATGTCGCTCCAGCCACCCTGCACCCGTCCCCGCAACAGTCGTGGCAACCCGGCTTCCCACTGCTGAAATCATCTTATAGACGGATCGACAACGAAAGCAAACGTTACTTGCGCAACTGAGCGAAAACACCTCGTAAACGGACCATTTGCCAGTCGAAAGGTTAAAAATTCCTTGACTTAGATCAGGGCACTCCACTTTTTGGCATCTTTGCCCCACCCTGCCAATACCAATATCTACCGACACAACGGCGGCGCAGAAGCAGTCGCTGCGCACGCCACCGCAGCAGTGACTTGGGAGCCAGCCCGGCACGCGCGCGGAGACGTCCGCTAGCGCCCTGCCATGCCCGGCGTGCCGGACGTGTACGGAGTGGCCAAAGCCAGGCCAACACACCGGGTCTTGCACCAGCCCCAGGCAGTCCGACCCCAAGCTGGTGCGTACACGCACCGCTGCGCACGGCCGAGCCCCCCACTCCAGACCCGCACACCATGCGACGCGAGGCGTGCAGGCCCCCAGACCAGTGCACAAAATCTGGCATGGCCCTTGCATAGCACCACCAACGACCCGGCAGGGTCACGCAACCCACCGGTGCAACGGCGCACAGAAGGGTTGCAAGGACGAAGGCGTCCCCACATGCGGTTTCGAGAACTCGAAGCGGCATCGTGTGGACGCCTTTTTTGTTTTTTGCATCGCTCTGGCGATGGAACCGACGGAGTCAGTCACGATGAAAAAGCCCAAGCTGGTGATGGTGGGGAACGGCATGGCCGGGGTGCGCACGCTGGAAGAGCTTCTCAAGATCGCGCCCGACATGTACGACATCACGGTGTTTGGCGCCGAGCCCCACCCGAACTACAACCGCATCCTGCTGTCGCCCGTGCTGGCGGGCGAGCAGACGCTGGACGAGATCATCCTGAACGACTGGCAGTGGTACGCCGACCACCACATCACGCTGCACACCGGTTTCACGGTGAACGACGTGGACCGCGTGCGCCGTGTGGTGAGCGCCAACAGCAAGGACGGTGACGTGATCACCGCCGAGTACGACCGCCTGATCCTCGCCACGGGCTCCAACCCGTTCATCCTGCCCATCCCCGGCAAAGACCTGCAAGGCGTTCTGGCCTATCGCGACATTGCCGACACCCAGGCCATGATCGACGCAGCAGCCACCTACAAGCATGCCGTCGTCATCGGCGGCGGCCTGCTGGGGCTAGAGGCCGCCAACGGCCTGATGAAGCGTGGGATGCAAGTGAGCGTGGTGCATGTGGGCGACTGGCTGATGGAGCGCCAACTGGACGACGTGGCCGGCAAGATGCTGCAAAAGTCGCTGCAAGAGCGCGGCATGCAGTTCTTGATGAAAGCGCAGACCCAAGAGCTGGTGGGCAACGCCGAGGGCCGCGTGAGCGCCGTCAAGTTCAAAGACGGCACCGAAGTGCCCGCCGACCTGGTGGTGATGGCTGTGGGCATCCGTCCCAACACCGCCTTGGCCGAAAAAATGCGCCTGCACGTGAACCGCGGCATTGTGGTGAGCGACACGCTGCAAACCACCACCGACGCCCGCATCTACGCCGTGGGCGAATGCGCGGCCCACCGGGGCATTGCCTACGGCCTGGTGGCCCCGCTGTTTGAGCAGGGCAAGGTGCTGGCCAACCACTTGGCGGAATACGGCATTGGCCGGTATCAGGGCTCACTCACGTCCACCAAGCTCAAGGTCACGGGCATCGACCTCTTTTCAGCAGGCGACTTCCAGGGCGGCGAAGGCACCGAAGAGATTGTGATGAGCGATCCCTTTGGCGGCGTGTACAAAAAGCTGGTCATCAAGGACGACAAGCTGGTGGGCGCCTGCCTGTATGGCGACACGGTGGACGGCAGCTGGTACTTCAAGCTGCTGCGCGACGGCCGTAGCGTGGGCGATATCCGAGACAAGCTGATGTTTGGTGAAAGCAACATTGGCGATGTGGGTCACCAAGGCCACAACAAGGCTGCCGCCATGGCCGACAGCGATGAGGTGTGCGGCTGCAACGGCGTGACCAAAGGTGCCATCTGCAAGGCCATCAAGGACAAGGGCCTGTTCACGCTGGACGAGGTGCGCAAGCACACCAAGGCCAGCGCATCGTGCGGCTCGTGCACCGGCCTTGTCGAGCAGATCATCATGTTCACGGCCGGTGGCGACTACAGCGCCACGCCCAAGACCAAGGCCCTGTGCGGCTGCACCGACCACGGCCACCAGGCGGTGCGCGAGGCCATTCGCAACCAGAAGCTGCTGACTATTGCCGATGTGTTCAAGGCGCTGGAATGGAAGACGCCCAACGGCTGCGCCACCTGCCGCCCTGCTGTCAACTATTACCTCATCAGCACCTGGCCCAAGGACGCCAAGGACGACCCCCAAAGCCGCGCCATCAACGAACGCAGCCACGCCAACATCCAGAAGGATGGCACCTACAGCGTCATTCCCCGCATGTGGGGGGGAGAGACCACGGCCGAAGAGCTGCGCCGCATTGCCGATGCGGTAGACAAGTACAAGATTCCCACTGTCAAAGTCACAGGCGGCCAGCGCATTGACCTTTTGGGCGTGAAGAAGGAAGACCTGCAGGCTGTGTGGAAAGACATCGGCATGCCCAGCGGCCACGCCTACGCCAAGGCGCTGCGCACCGTGAAGACCTGCGTGGGCAGCGAGTGGTGCCGCATGGGCACGCAAGACAGCACGCAGATGGGCAAAGACCTGGAGCGCGCCATGTGGCGCATGTATGCCCCGCACAAGGTCAAGTTTGCGGTGAGCGGCTGCCCGCGCAACTGCGCCGAAGCTGGCATCAAGGACGTGGGCATCATCGGCGTGGACAGCGGCTGGGAGATGTACATCGCTGGCAACGGCGGCATCAAGACCGAAGTGGCGCATTTCTTCACCAAGCTGAAAACCGCCGAGGAAGTGCTGGAGTACACCGGCGCGTTCTGCGAGCTGTACCGCCAGGAAGGCTGGTACCTGGAGCGCACCGTGCACTACGTGAACCGCGTGGGTCTGGACTATGTGAAAAAACGCATTCTGGAAGACCACGCAGGCCGCAAGGCGCTGTGGGAGCAGCTGCAGTTTGCGCTGGACGGCGAGCCCGACCCCTGGTTCGAGTTCGACAAGGCCGCCGTGGACACACGCCAGTTTGCCCCGCTGACCGCAGCCTGAAGCGACTGGAGTCACACCACCATGCAACGCCGCACCTTGCTGACCGCTGCCAGCTACACCACAGCCTGGAGCACCTTGGGCATCATGTCGCTGGGCGCTGCCCACGCCCAAGTCACTGACCTGAACGACGCCATCAACAAGGCAGGCCGCCAGCGCATGCTGAGCCAGCGCATGGGCAAGGCTTGGCTGGCTCTGGCCCACAAGCCTGACACGCCTGCGGCGCGGGCCGTCCTGGACCAGTCTTTGACGCTCTTCGAGCGCCAGTTGGAGGAACTCAAATACTACGCGCCCTCGCCCACCATCCGCGACACTTACACCAAGCTGGAATCGGCTTGGACCGACCACAAGGCCACGCTGCTGGGCACCACCCCGTCGCGCGAAGGCGCTGCCGCCCTGTTGCAAGCCGACGCCAAGGTGCTTGCGCTGGCCCACCAGGGCACCGTGCAGTACGAAGCCGCCTCGGGCAAGCCCGTGGGCAAGCTGGTCAATGTGGCAGGGCGCCAGCGCATGCTCAGCCAGCGCATGGCGAAGTTCTGCCTCTCGGCCATGCTGGGCGTGGACACCTCCACCGCCACCACCGAAATCGCCAAGGCGCGCGATGAATTCATCAGCGCCACCGAGCTGCTGCGCAACGCTCCGCAGGCCAACGCCCGCATCCGGCAAGAACTGCTGCTGGCCGACGGCCAGTGGGTCTTTTTTGACGTCGCTTTGCAGCGCCTGGGCAACAGCAGCAACACCTTCCGCCAGGTGTCTGAAGTGTTTGTGAGCAGCGAGAACCTGCTATCCAGCATGGACCGCGTGACAGGTCTGTACGCTGCGCTGGGCAGCAGCTGATACCGGCATTGCGAAGGCACCGCCCCGACCGCCGACGCCCCACCGAAAAAACCAAGGACCACTCCCATGACCACCAACAACACCCCCGCCGAATGGAAGCTCATCTGCCGGGTGGACGACATCCCCGTGCTCGGCTCACGCCGCGTGGCGCGCCCCCAGGGCCTGGACGTGGCCATCTTCCGCAACGACGCCGGTGGTGTTTTTGCACTGCTGGACCGCTGCCCGCACAAGGGCGGGCCGTTGAGCCAGGGCATTGTGTTTGGCACGCAGGTGGCGTGCCCGCTGCACAACTGGACGATTGGGCTGTGCGACGGGCAGGCGGCTGCGCCGGATGAGGGCTGCACGCCGAAGTTTGCGGTGAAGGTGGAGGATGGGGCGGTGTATCTGGATGCGGGGGAGCTGGCGTCCGTGGCGACGGATTTGACGCGGCCGATTGCAGGGCCTGTGCGGCGGGTATCGGTGGCTTGAGGGGCTGGATGTGGTGCATCGACACTCACAAGCTTTCGACGCACATCCGTGCGGGTTGAGCGCTTCGACGCCGGGCGTTGTTGTCGTGGGTACCGCATGCCTGTGTTCAGGTCGGAGGCCGGGAGTCGCCCGGCGTGCGAGTAACTTTCTTTCGCTTCGCCGAAAGAAAGTCACCAAAGAAAGGGCGACCCCACTGTCTGCGTCCCCTGCGCTTCGCTACGGGGCAACCTGCGGTGCTCGCGGGCGGGGTGCGCTGCGGAACTCGCTGCGCGCTGGCGCGCTCCGCTCAAACAGCCGCAGCGAGTCAGTGCACAAAGCGCGTGTGTCCTGCGGCACACGCGCCACCCCGCCCGCTGCGCTCCTCGGCGCACACAGAGGGGATGGGGAACCAACATCCATCCGGGCCATCGCTGCGCTCGGCCCCGGCTGCGCAGCGCGAGGCGCTTGCGCCCGCGAGATGGGGCCGAGCGCAGCAATGGCCCGTAGGGCTGTTCGGCTGTTGGATGTTCGGCTGCCCCACCCCCTGCTGGCAGCGCCTGCGCCGGGGCGGTTGCGGGGTGGCACGCGCGTCGGAGCGCGCGTGCTTCGTGCGCTGACTCGCCGTGGCTGTCCGAGCGGCGCTGCGCAGCAGCAAAGCGAGTTCCACGGTGCACCCCGCAACCGCCCCGGCGCAGGTCGCCCCTTCGCAAAGCGAAGGGGTCGCAGACTGGGGGTCGCCTTTTCTTTGGTGACTTTCTTTTGGCGAAGCAAAAGAAAGTTACTCGCCGCCGGGCGACTCCCGGCTCCCGCCCTCAACACGGGCATGCTTGCCAAATCAGCGCGCCCCGGCTTCGACAGGCTCAGCCCGAACGGTCAGATGGCGGAAACCCAAACACTATCAAAACAATAGCTGATAGCGCTTGATAGACAAGCGCCAGGGCATAAAAACACCCCAAACCACGCCATGCAAGAAACAAAATCCACCTGCCCCTACTGCGGCGTAGGCTGCGGCGTGATCATCGAATCCGACGGCGCGCACATCACCGGCGTGCGCGGCGACCCCACCCACCCCGCCAACTTCGGCCGCCTGTGCACCAAGGGCTCCACCCTGCACCTCACAGCCAGCCAACCCATCACGCTGCAAAGCAGGCTGCTGCACCCGCAATTCAGGGCAGAGCGCAACGCCAAACCACACCGCGTCACCTGGGACAGCGCATTGCAACTGGCTGCCGACCCATTCACCCGCATCATCACCCAGCACGGCCCCGATGCCGTGGGCTTTTACGTCAGCGGCCAATTGCTCACCGAGGACTACTACGTCTTCAACAAGCTGGCCAAAGGCCTGATCGGCACCAACAACATCGACACCAACTCGCGCCTGTGCATGAGCAGCGCCGTGGCGGGCTACAAGCAAACGCTGGGCGCCGACGCTCCCCCCACCTGCTACGACGACGTGAACCACGCGCAGTGCCTGTTCATCGTGGGCAGCAACGCGGCCTGGGCGCACCCCATCCTGTTTCGCCGCATTGAAGACGCTCGCGCCGCCAACCCGGACATGAAGGTCATCGTGGCCGACCCGCGCCGCACCGACACCGCGGGCATGGCCGACCTGTTTTTGCCCATCCAGCCCGGCAGTGATGTGATGCTGTTCAACGGCATGCTGCACCTGATGCTGTGGGAGGGGTGGACCCACGCCGAATACATCGCCCAGCACACCACGGGCTTTGACGAACTCAAGGCCCTGGTGCGCGACTGCACACCCGAGCGCGTGGCGCAGATCTGTGGCATTTCGGTGGCCGACCTGACCACCGCCGCTAAATGGTTCGCAACGTCCAAAGCCACCCTGAGCCTGTATTGCCAGGGCCTGAACCAGAGCAGCAGCGGCACCGCCAAAAATGCCTCGCTCATCAACCTGCACCTGGCTACTGCACAGATCGGCAAGCCCGGCGCAGGCCCCTTCAGCCTGACGGGCCAGCCCAACGCCATGGGCGGGCGCGAGGTGGGCGGCCTGGCCAACCTGCTCAGTGCCCACCGCGACCTGGCCAACCCCCAGCACCGCGCCGAAGTGGCCGCGCTGTGGGGCGTGGCCGATGTGCCCAGCCAGCCCGGCAAGACGGCCGTAGAGATGTTCCAGGCCGCTGCCGACGGCGAGATCAAGGCGCTGTGGATTGCCTGCACCAACCCCGCGCAAAGCATGCCCGACCAGGCCACCGTGCGCCGCGCCCTGCAGCGCGCCGAATTTGTAGTGGTTCAAGAAGCGTTTGCCACCGCAGAAACCTGCGCGTATGCCGACCTGCTGCTGCCCGCCACCACCTGGGGCGAAAAAACCGGCACGGTGACCAACAGCGAGCGCCGCATCTCCCGCGTGCGCCCTGCCGTGCCTGCGCCCGGCAAGGCCCGCCACGACTGGGCCATTGCGGTGCAGTTTGCGCACCAGTTGGAGGCGCGCCTGCGGCCCGGCGCGCCGACGCTGTTCCCGTACGCGACCGACGCTGCCGACGCAGGCGCAGAGGCCGTGTGGAATGAACACCGCGAGAGCACGCGCGGGCGCGACCTGGACATCACCGGCTTGTCGTGGGAGATGCTCGAATCTGCAGGCCCGCAGCAATGGCCGCTGCCTGAAGGCGCCCCCACAGGCAAGACCCGCCTGTACGAAGACGGCGTCTTCCCCACCACCGATGGCCGCGCGCGTTTTGCGGCGCATGCATGGCAGCCCACCGCCGAGCAGCGCGAATCGCGCTACCCCTTCAGCCTGACCACGGGCCGCCTGCGCGACCAGTGGCACGGCATGACGCGCACCGGCACGCTGGGGCGCCTGTTCGGCCATGTGGCCGAACCCAGCCTACAGATGCACCCGCAGGACATGGAGCGGCGCAAGCTGACCAGCGGCGACCTGGTGCAGGTGACCAGCAAACGCGGATCCATCATGGTGCCCGTACAGGCCGACACCACACTGGGCCTGTCGCAGGTGTTCATGGCCATGCACTGGGGCAGCGAATTCTTGAGCGGTGTGTCGGCCACCGGCGAACGGCTGGCGGGCGTGAATGCGCTCACCACCTCGGCCTACTGCCCCACCTCCAAACAACCGGAGCTGAAACACGCGGCCGTCAAGGTGCTCAAGGCCGAACTGCCGTGGACGTTGCTGGCCATGGCCTGGCTGCCCGCCGACCGCGCCCAGACCACGCGCGAAGCGCTGTCTGCACTGCTGGCGGAGTTCTCCGTCTTCCCGTTCACGAGTTGCGTTCCCTTCAGCAACAACACGCCCCTGGATGAACCCGGCCGCGAGCGCACCGGCGTGCTGCTGCGCGCCGCAGCGCACGAGGCCGCGCCCGACGCGCTGATCGCGCAGATCGAAGCCCTGCTGGGCATGGCAGGGACCGACACGCTGCGCTATGCCGACAAAAAACGCGGCCAGCGCCGCGCCGCCCGGCTGGCGCGCCAGGGCGACAACACCACGCTCGAAGGCATCGTGCTGGCAGGCAACACCAGCGCCGAAGGCTGGCTCAAGACCCTGCTGCAAGAAGAACTGCCCGCACACAGCTATGGCCGCCTGCTGCTGGTGCCTGGCGCCAAAGCGCCCGTGGCCGTGCAGTCGCGCGGCAAGCCGGTGTGCACCTGCTTCAACGTGACAGACGCCGCCATCACAGCCCAGCTGGCGCACTGCCACGGCACTGACGACGAACGCCTGGCCCAATTACAAGGCCAACTGCGCTGCGGCACCAACTGCGGCTCGTGCGTGCCCGAACTCAAGCGCATGGTGCGGGCCATGGGGCCGCTGGCATCCAAGCCGCTCGCGCAGGCCGTCATATAACCAAAAGTTCTCTTGCTTGCAGGAAAATAGACCCCAGACCAACAAACCCCACCAGGACTTGTGCAACAGGGCTCCAGCTAGGCGCTTTCGGCGCAGACAGTACGCCTTGTACGGCAAGCCGAAACAACGACGCTGGAGCCCTGTTTCACAAGTCCCGCCACCAAGAACCATGGCAATCGCCCAGTACATCAAGGAAATCGGACGCGGCGCGCGCGGCGCCAAGCCGCTGTCGCGCGAGCAGGCTGCCGACCTGTTCGGCCAAGTGCTGGACGGCCAAGTGAGCGACCTGGAAATCGGCGCGTTCTGCCTGGCCATGCGCATCAAGGGCGAGACGGCCGAGGAGATGTGCGGCTTTCTGGACGCCACCCACCGCCGCGTAGCCCTGCTCCCCGCCACCGACCGCCCGCTCATCGTGCTGCCCAGCTACAACGGCGCACGCAAGCTGCCGGTGCTGACGCCCCTGCTGGCCCTGCTGCTGGCTCGAAAGGGCCTGCCCGTGCTGCTGCACGGCATGCGCACCGAGGCACGGCGGGTTTTAGCATCGGATGTACTGCTAGCGCTTGATATAAAAGCGCTAACAGCTACTGAAAAGATAGCAAACGGCATGGTGCGCCACATCCACACCCAGCACCTGCACGCCGGCCTGGCGCGCCTGCTGGCAGTGCGCGAAGTGGTGGGCCTGCGCAACCCGGGGCACAGCGTGGTCAAGCTGATGAATCCATGCGCCGGGCCGTCGGTGGTGGTCACGGCCTACACACACCCCGAATACTTCGAGATGCTGCAGACCACCTTCCGCACCCTGGGCATGAGCGCGCTGCTCTCGCGCGGGCTGGAGGGTGAGGTCGCTACCGACCCGCGCCGCACGCCGCGATACGACGGCTTTGTGCATGGCGTGCATACCGTGCTGGAGGCACAACAACCCGGCACCGCCAGCGAGGTACCGGGCCTGCCCGCCGAGATCGACGTGGCCACCACAGCCACCTATACGCGCCAGGTGCTGGCGGGCGAGCTACCGGTTCCACCCGCCATCGAGCGGCAGGTGGAACACATCTTGCGGCTGGCAGACCAAACAGCTTCGGAGACATCCCCATGAGCCAGCCCACATCAACCCAAACCCCGCCCACATCCCGCCCCCACCTGGGCACTGGCGGCAGTTGCACACTGGTCGGCGCGGGCCCCGGCGACCCGGAGTTGCTCACCATCAAGGCACTCAAGGCCATTCAGGCCGCCACGGTGCTGCTGGTGGATGACCTGGTGAGCGATGCCATCGTGGCGCACGCTTCGCCCACGGCGCGCATCGTCTACGTGGGCAAGCGCGGCGGCTGCAAGAGCACGCCGCAGGCCTTCATTGAAAAGCTGATGCTGATGGCCGTGAACGAGGGTGAAAACGTGGTGCGCCTCAAGGGCGGCGACCCCTTCATCTTTGGCCGGGGCGGCGAAGAAGTGGAGCACCTGCGCGCTGCGGGGGTGCCCGTCACGGTCATCAACGGCATTACGGCGGGCCTTGCAGGCCTGACATCCCTGGGGGCACCGCTCACGCACCGCGAACATGCCCACGGCGTGGTGTTCGTCACAGGCCACGCCAAGCCCGGCGACGCAGGTACCGACTGGCGCCAGTTGGCAGCCACCGCGCGCGATGCCAAGCTCACGCTGGTCATCTACATGGGGGTGAGCGGCGCTGCCACCATCGAGCAAGAACTGCTCACCGGCCTGCCCCCCAGCACGCCGGTGGCCATCATCCAGCACGCCAGCCTGCCCCACCAGCGCCACGCGGTCACCACGCTGGGCGCCCTGCACGCCACCATCGTCCGCGACGGACTCGCGAGTCCGTCTGTGATCGTGGTGGGCGATGTGGTGCGGGGTGTGGCGCTGGCAACCGAAGAGACCGCTGCACAAGCCCCGCAGCCGCGCCGCGCCGTGTAAAAGCTCTTCCACAGGCCAGCAAGTTTGCTAAACCCGGTGCGGGGTGCAACATCTGCAAAGCCCGCCGTGCGCAACCACTGAAACACGCCGTGGGCGCAAAAAGAAACCTTTTTCGCAACACGCCCAGGTACTCTGGCCCAGGGCTTGCTTAAAAGATGTATCTGAATGCAATGCGCGAAAGGACATCATGGCTGCAACTTCCCTTTCACCACGCACCGGCAACCCCACAGTGGCTGCTACCCACTCCTTGCGCCCCCCATCGGCGCCGCACGACAGCGAGATGTCGCTGGTCAACCTGGCGGCGCGCCAGCGCATGCTGTCGCAGCGGATGGTGTTACAGACTGTGCTGGCCGCCCGTGGCAGCGATCTGCACATGAAGGCGGCACGCAGTTCGCTGGCACTTTTTACCGACAGTCAGGCCCGATTGGTGGGCACTGCCCACCACTTGGATGCCGCCAGCGGCGAGATCATCCGCAAGGCTTACCACGGGCCCACCGGCGTCGGCGCCACCATCGATGCGTTTGCGCAGCAAGTGGGCACCACGCTGGACCTGGCCGAGCGCCGGAGCCCGCAGGTCAATGACGCGCTGGCGCGGCTGGTGGAATCCACAGACAGCGCATTGGACGCATTGAACACGGCCACTACAGCGTTCGACCAGGTGGGCAAGGCTGCATCGGAAATGCTGATGAAGGAGTTGGCGCGCATCGTGGCGTCCATCCAGACCGTGGCGCGCGAGGCCAAGGTCGTCAGTTTCAACGCCCAGGTCATGGCCGCGCGTGCGGGGCAGCACGGCAGGGAATTCGCCGTCGTGGCCAATGTACTGTCGGGTATCACCAACGAAATCGACAGCCTTTCGCTACAGGCGGTGTCTCTAGCCGGACGCAGCCGCAATGCAGCCTGAAATGAAATGCAACAGGCACTTACAATCCCACCCCATTGGTCACACAGTGGTGAGATTGAACCCACACACTAGGAGCCTGTCGGACTTGGAACGTCGAAAGCGAAAATTGGCCCCAGCGAGGACAGTTTTTGCCTGATTTGCAGCCCCACAGCCAGGCGGTGGGGCAAAAAGACGGTGAAAAATGGACCGCTGAGGTCAATTGGCAGCCGACGATTTCCAAGTCCGACAGGCTCCTAGCCCCTGACCGAGTGGTTTCAGTCGAGATTGAGTCGGCCAGTCACGTTCCACGCCGGACACACAACACTTTTGGGAGATGCGTAAGCCATGAAGATCACCACCCTGTGCAAGAGCCTGGCACTGGCCGGCTGCCTGCTGGCAAGCGCCAGCACGGCCTGGAGCTACGAAATCAACGCCGGCAAGGTACTGGACGCATCGGGCAAGGCCATCCAGCTGCGCGGCGTGAACTGGTTTGGCTTTGAAACCAACAACCACGTCGTGCATGGCCTGTGGGCTCGCAACTGGACCGAAATGATCACGCAGATGCAGGCTCAGGGCTTCAACGCCGTGCGCCTGCCGTTCTGCCCCGCCACCCTGCACGGATCGGCGCCACCCAGCAGCATCGACTACGGCCGCAATCCCGACCTGCAGGGCCTGTCGGCCATCCAGGTGATGGACAAGGTGGTCTCCGAGCTGAGCAACCGTGGCATGTATGTGCTGCTGGATCACCACACCCCAGATTGCCAGACCATCAGCGAACTCTGGTACACCCAGAGCTACAGTGAACAGCAATGGATCAGTGACCTGACCTTTGTGGCGCAGCGCTATGCTGGCGTGCCCGGCGTGATCGGCATCGACATCAAAAACGAACCCCACGGCGCAGCCACCTGGGGTACTGGCAACAACGCCACAGACTGGAACCGTGCGGCCGAACGCGCAGCCGCTGCGGTATTGCCGCTGGCCCCCCACTGGCTGATCGCGGTGGAAGGCGTTGGCGAGAACCCCAGCTGCTCCAGCAACACCGCCCACTTCTGGGGTGGCAACCTGGAACCCCTGGCCTGCACCCCGCTGAACATCCCCGCCAACCGGCTGCTGCTGGCGCCGCACACCTACGGGCCGGATGTGTATGTGCAGTCCTATTTCAATGCCTCCAATTTCCCGAGCAACATGCCTGCTATCTGGGAGCAGCATTTCGGCCAGTTTGTGCAGGCTGGCTATGCGGTGATGCTGGGCGAGTTCGGCGGCAAGTACGGCCGGGGCGATGCGCGCGACGTGCAATGGCAGAACGCGCTGGTGGACTACATGGTCGGCAAGGGCATGCGCAGTGGCTTCTACTGGTCGTGGAACCCCAACAGCGGGGACACCGGGGGCATTCTGGATGACGACTGGAACACGGTCCGCACCGACAAGGTCCAGCTGCTGCAGCGCCTGTGGGGCGATGGCGCAACACCGCCACCACCACCACCACCACCACCACCACCACCACCACCACCCAACGGCAGTTTCACGGTGCAGCAGTTGGTGGACAGCGACTGGATTTCAGGCTACTGCCAGCGGGTACGGATCACCAACCAGGGCAATGCGGCTGGCAACTGGGCCATCACCATTCCTGTGAGCGGTACGATCAACAACCTGTGGAATGCCACCTGGTCGCAAACCGGCACCAACCTGAACGCGTCCGGTGTGGACTGGAACAAGACCCTCACGCCCGGCGCAACTGCCGAATTCGGTTTCTGCGCTGCACGCTAAACACCGCACAGATTGAGCGGCCATTGAAAAAGGGCTCCTGCCATGCAGGAGCCCTTTTTTATTTGCACGCACCCGACCTACTTCCCCAATACCTACTCTCCGGTCGTTTCGCGCACCTGCCGGAAGCGCTCTGCCAGTTCCTTGCGCAGCGACTTGCGCAACAGTGCCGCATCCCAACGGCGGCGCTCGTCGGGGGTGGAGGGAGACAGGGGCGGCACCTGCACGGGTTTGCGCGTCTCGTCGACCGCCACCATCGTGAAGAAGCAGCTGTTCACATGCCGCACCACCTGTGAGCGAATGTCTTCAGCCACCACCTTGATTCCCACCTCCATCGATGAGGAGCCGGTGTAGTTCACGCTGGCCAGGAAGGTCACCAGCTCTCCCACATGGATGGGCTGCAGGAACATCACCTGGTCCACACTCAACGTCACCACATAGCAGGCCGAATAGCGGCTTGCGCACGAATAGGCCACTTGGTCCAGCAGCTTGAGAATGGCCCCGCCGTGCACATTGCCAGAGAAATTGGCCATGTCGGGGGACATCAGCACCGTCATGCTGAGTTGGTGTGAGGGGATGTTCATGCGGCAATTTTAGAGCTCGCACCGTGTACTAGGCGCCACACCGCAGCCCGCTACACTCGCGCGACACTGGCCGGACCACGGCCCATCGAAAAAGTCAGAAAGGCCAGGAGGCCAGAGGGGAATCCATGCTCGAGATCGACAAACTCAACGAATTCACTGAAAGCCATGGCGCGCTGCGGCGCGGGCGGGGCCTCGTGTCTGGCGTGATTGCGCTCACGCTGGCCGTCCTGTGTTTTCTGGGGGTGCTGGCCTTCCACTTCCCCGAGTACCTGACCACGCCACAGTTGCGCAAAAGCTATGACGTGGCGGTGATCCGCTCCATCATGCTGGTGGCCATGGCCATTGCAGGCGGCATCTCGCTGGTCAACATCTTGTTCAACCGCGCACGCTGGCTGGCCAGCTTTGCCTTTGCCATGGTGGTCATCACGGCATTGCTGGGCGGTCACAAGGTGGAGGTGGACCCCAACTTCCCTGACAACACACCTTACATCGGTCTGGACTGGTTCATTCTCGACCTGCTGGGCAGTTCGCTGATCTTCATCTTCATCGAGAAGCTGTTCGCGCTGCGCAAGGACCAACCGATCTTCCGCGCCGAATGGCAGACGGACTTCCACCACTTCATCGTCAACCACATGGTGGTGGGCTTTGTGCTGCTGGCCACCAACCTCATCGTGCACAAGTTTTTTGGCTGGGCGGCCAACGATGGCATTCGCGGCTGGGTGCAAGGCCTGAACTTCTGGGTGGCTCTGTTTTTGATCGTGCTCGTGGCGGACCTTGTGCAGTACTGGACCCACCGTGCCTACCACGAGGTGCCTGTGCTGTGGCGCCTGCATGCCGTGCACCACAGCGTCAGAAGCATGGACTGGATGGCCGGTTCACGCCAGCACATCCTGGAGCTGCTGATCACTCGCACGCTGGTGCTCGCCCCCATCTACGTGCTGGGGTTCTCCAAGGAAGTGATCGACGCTTACATCGTGGTCGTGGGCTTCCAGGCTGTGTTCAACCACGCCAACGTGAGTGTGCGCCTGGGGCCGCTGCGCTACGTGCTGGTCACCCCCAACTTCCACCACTGGCACCACAGCCAGGACCAGGAGGCGCTGGACAAGAACTACGCCGCGCACTTTGCGTTTCTGGACTATCTGTTTGGCACTGCCGTCAAAAGTACCAAGCTTTGGCCCGAAAAATACGGCGTGCTGGGAGACTACGTGCCCAACGGGTTCGTGAAGCAGTTCAAGTTCCCGTTCACCTGGAAGGGGTAACTACCTGCGGCAGCGCCTTGTCTGGCTAATCCAGCGTGGCGTCCAGCCGGTAGCCAAAACCCCGCACGGTCTTGATCAGCGCCAGCGGGTGGCCTTCGTCGATCTTGGCGCGCAGGCGGCGCACATACACATCCACCACATTGGTCAAAGGGTCCTCGTTGGTGCCCCAGACGTTGGAAAGGATGCGCTCGCGGCTGTAGACACGGCCTGGCGCGCTCATGAGCAACTCCAGAAACGCCAGTTCGCGCGCGGTGAGCGTGATGGACTGGCCTGCACGGCTGGCCTGCATGCGCTCCAGGTCCAGCACCAGATCGGCGACCTGCAGGGTGCTGGCGCGCGGGCGCTGCTCACGGCCCCGGCGCATAAGCGCCTCGATGCGGGCCAGCAACTCCTCAAAGGCGAAAGGCTTGGTCAGGTAGTCATCAGCACCCAGCCTCAGGCCGTTGACCTTGTCTTCGGTATTGCTCAAGGCACTGAGCATCAGCACAGGCATCTGGTGTCCCTCGGCGCGCAAGGTCTGGCACAGCTCCAGGCCACTCAGGCCCGGCAACATCAGGTCCAGAATCAGCAGCGCACCAGACTCGGCGCTGCGCGCCATGGCCAGGCCTTCGGGCCCTGTGCGGGCCAACTCCACCCGATAGCCCTCGGCCCGCAGGCCACGCAGCAGGAAGTCGGCCACGCGCGCATCGTCTTCCACCACCAGGATGTTGTTCATGCTGCCTCTCCCCGCTGCGCGCTCGCTGCGTCCGTAGCACGCACCAGGAGTAGCGGCAACGCAATGCGTACTTCGGTGCCCTGCTGCGGCACACTGGCCAAGTGAATGCTGCCCTGGTGCGCGTGCACGATGGCCTGCGCGATGGACAAGCCAATGCCCGTGCCATCGGCCCGGTGCGCCCGCGCCCGGCGCCCGCGCACAAAGCGGTCAAACACGCTGGGCAGATCTTCCGCATCAATGCCAATGCCCTCGTCGCGCACGACCACCTCCACCCCTTCGGGTTGGCTGCGCAGGTCCACACGCACCGTGCCCCCGCGCTCGGAGTAGCGCACCGCGTTGTCCAAGACGATCATCAGCGCCTGGCGCAACCGGTCGGCATCGGCATACACGGTCACCGGGCCGGCGGAAAGGGGCTCGGTGCCATCGCCCTCCCCCGGGTCAGATCGCCATTGGACCCGCACCCCTTGAGGCGCACCCAAGGCGGCCGCCTGCTCGGCGGCGTCGCCCAGCAAGGCGCGCAGGTCTACTGGTGCAGGGTGCATCACCAGTTGATCGGCCTCGGATTTTGCAATGAGCAGGAGGTCGTGGATGACGCGGGTGAGCTGGTCCACCCCGCCCACGATGCGCGTCAGCGTCTGGCGGTATTCATCCGCAGGTTTGGCACCACCACGCAGGGCAATCTCGGCCTCGCCGCGGATGGAGGTGGCGGGTGTGCGCAGCTCATGGCCCAGGTCAGCAAACAGCTGCCTTCGGCGTTGGTCGAGGCGCTGCAGGGTATCGTGTGCGGCACGCAATTCCTGGGTACGGGCCAGCACCGCATCCTCCAGCTCGCGACGGGCCGCATCGGCACGTGCACGGTGTTGCTGCAGTTCCGCCGCCATGGCATTGAAGTGCTGGGCCACGCGATCGAATTCATCTTTGGAGCCCGTAGCGACGCGGTGGTCCAGCGCGCCGGCCTGCAGGGCTTGTGTGCCCTTCAGCAGCCGTTCCAGCGGGCGCTGCAACCGCCGCGCGAGGTGCAGCGCCAATGCCGCTGCCACTGCCAGGGTGATGAGGGCCATGCCAATGGCCTGGCCGCGCAGCAGATCCAGGCCGCGCTCGGTGGCGGCACGAGCCACAGGCACGGCAGCGCGCTGGTTGGAAATGGCACCATTGATCAGCTCACGCAGATCGCGCCCGCGCGCCATGTCGAAGACCTGCGTGAGTTCGGCCCACAGCGCAGGAAAGTCAGCGCCCTCCTCCAAAGGCTGCAGCTGTGCCAGGCGTGACTCGACCGCCTGGATGTTGTCGCGCAACAGCTCCGTCATACCCACGAGCTGGGGCACCTCGGCCGGCATGCTCACGCCCTCACGCTGCACCAGCTCGGTCCACAACGCCAGGTCGCGCCGCACCAAGTCATCGAGATTGGCCGTACTCGCAACCATGGCGGCTACCAGGCGCTCGCGCTGCTCGGGCTGGGCATCGGTGTTCATCAGGCGCTGCAGGGCCCACACGCGCAAGCGCTGCTTGTTGGCAGAGAGGTCCAGCAGTTCGGACAGAATGTCACTGGCCAGCCGGCTGTGCTGGGCATAGTCGTTGACGCGGTTGGCACCCCAGTACACAAAGGTGGCCTGGATACACACCAGGGCCACCAGGGCTGCAAATGCCAAAGAAAGTCGCGCACGGTACATAGGCAAGCCCCGAAAGAAGGCCTGGATTATGAAGCCGGGCGTACGCGCTTGTGGCACGCCCGTGGCCGCGTGCCAGAAAGCGGATGCACCGCGCACGGCTCGTCAGCTGCCGGTGAAAGGCAACGACGAATGGTGCACGACGATGCGGAGCTTGCCTGCGTCGTCCTTGACGAAGGTCCAAGTCTTGTCGACCGAAGTCACCTTGCCGGCCTTGTCCTTGAACATCACGTTACCCATGGTGCTGGCAGAGTCGCCAGCGATGAACACCGCACTGTTGGCAATCTCGCATTGGGTCCAGCCTTTGAGCGCAAACCCGGTGTCTTTAGGAAACGCTGGATTCCCCCCCACAAAGTAAGACAGTGCGCCCTCCCGAGTCACACGAAATGTCTGAGGCGCTTCGGTCAAGGTCGGCTTGAAGAGCACCGCGCCCATCTGGTAGCCGTAGGCGCTGTCAATCACCTTCTCGGCCAGTGCCTTGGCGGCGGCCTGGCCGCTGGAGGCATGGGTGCTGCTGATGTCCACCAGTGCCTTGCACCATGCTTGCTGGGCGGCGAGCACTTCGCTTTCAGAGATCGCGTGGTTGACGACGGGTCCCTTGGCAGAAGCCGGCAGTGCAACGGCACCGATCAGCAGGCTTGCGATGGAGATACAGGTAGCTTTTTTCATGGTTTTCCTGGGTTGAAGTGGTTGGTCCTTGCAGTTGCCGGCGCGGCTGTCTGCAAGAACTACAGTTCACCAAAGCACCATGGATCGCCTCTGACCGTTGGATGAGGCGCACGTGAGGGGAACATGAACATCCGATGAACCCCGGGCTGCAGGCGGGCGCTCTCGCCGCAGCTCGAACGCCCATAGGGCTACAGCTTGCCGAGCTCGGCTTCGAGCGATTTCAGCTGGTTGCGCAGTTCCTCGGTGCGCGCCTCACACGCGGCCTTGTCCTTGCCCACTGCTGTGGCGCGTTCCTGCGCGAACTGAGAGCCCGATGCCAGAGTGCTGCGCCGCAGCGGGCCCGCATGCGCCACGGCAGCATCCGGGGCCATTGCTGCGCAATCCTGCTGGTTGCGTTCCACGGCCGCACGCGCCTGCGGCACGCCTTGGTTCTGCAGGTAATGCTTGCGCTGCCAAGTGGGGCCGAATGCGCCTTCTTTCGCTGTGGAGGGGCTGGGTGGAACGGGAGTGGCCCCCTGCATGGCAGGCTTCACCTCGATCTTCTCGCCCTGACCCACACAAGGGTCGTCCTGGAACGACACCTTGCCATCGGCACCGATGCATTTGTTGACAGCCCAGGCCGGGGCCAGAAAGCCCAGCAAGAGGGCGCAAGCGGCACAGCGGATCGGATTCATGAAGGGGTCCTTGGCAGGTGAATGCCGCATGCTACCGCGTCGGCTCGGCACAGATTGCGCTGAGGACCCCGCACTGTCCAAGCGCCCCTCGGCATCACTTCGCCAAGCCATGCGTCCCCTGGCAGCACTCATCCGACAGCACCCGTCCGCGCAGGGTGAGCCTTGGACACTGAAAACAATGCCGCCCAAGGTCCATACAGAAGGACAAGGCCCACAGCCTTGCAGGCACAAAAGTCCACACCGACCGCCAGGCTCCATATTTCGCCAACACGATCATCACCCCACGGGTGAACCCTGCACACGCCCCGTACTAGGTGCCAGCGCTCGTTGCATGGCGGCAACGAAACAGCCGCTATGCGCCGATTTGACAGTCGAATTATTGAGAATAATTCGCATTTATGGTTACAATTTTTTTCTATTGTCAGCCAGCCAAGCTCTCCCTGAAATAAAGCGCCGGAAGCCAGCCAGACCCCGCTTTTTCTTCAGGAGATTTTCATGTTTGCCACCCATCGGCGCCTTGCATGTGCCGTTCATCCTCTTGCGGTCGCTGTTGCCGCCCTGGCAGCAAACCTCGCCGGCAACACCTGGGCACAGCCATCGGGTGCAACGATTTCACCTGCTCCCACCGAACCCGCGGCAGGCGCCACCACGGCCTCCGACCAGGTCCTTCAGCCCAGGGCGCTCGACAGCGTTACCGTTTCCGGTGCGCGCGAAAGCGCGTCCACTCGGCTGCAGCTCACGCCGCGTGAAACGCCGCAGTCGGTCAGCACGGTGACCCGCTCGCAGATCGAGCGCCAATCACTCACCAGCATCGACGCCGTGCTGCGCAACGTGAACGGTATTGCTGTCAGTTTTTACGACACGCAGCGCCCGCTGTACTACGCGCGGGGCTTTCAGATCACCGACTTTCAGACCGACGGCCTGCCCAGCTACAGCAGTAGCACCAACCAGGAGTTCGACACCGCGTTGTACGAGCGCATCGACATCGTGCGCGGGGCCAATGGGATCCAGACCGGCGTGGGTGTACCGTCGGCCACCATCAACATGATCCGCAAGCGCCCGCAGCGCGAGTTCGCGGCGTCCGTGGCGCTCACGGCCGGTTCGTGGAACCTGTACCGGGGCGAACTGGACCTCAACACCCCGCTCAACAGCGACGGCAGCGTGCGCAGCCGCCTGGTGGTGGCGCCGCAGAAGAAGGAAAGCTTTCGCGACCGCTATTCTGAAGACAAGACCGCCCTGCTCGCCGCCGTGGAGGCAGATATCGGCACCGCCACCGTGGTG
Source organism: Acidovorax facilis (assembly GCA_964031875.1). Taxonomy (GTDB): domain Bacteria; phylum Pseudomonadota; class Gammaproteobacteria; order Burkholderiales; family Burkholderiaceae_C; genus Acidovorax; species Acidovorax facilis_A. The sequence continues at coordinate 9,144 of CAXIRU010000033.1, read as the reverse complement.
TCTGTGGGCTACCAGCGCCAATCCAATGACCCCAAGGCGCCGATCTGGGGCACCATCCCGCGCTTTGCCACCACGGGCGTGCCGATTGACCTGCCGATCTCCACCAGCTTCTCGCCGCCCTGGACACGCTGGGAGCGCACCTCGGGCACGCTCTATGCCACGCTGGACCACCAGATCAACGAGGACTGGAGTCTCAAGGCCGCGCTGAACCACACTGAGGGCGACACCTTCCGCCTGAGCACCTACGGCTATGGCGCCACCACCGCCAAGCCGCCCTTCATCAACCCGGTGACGGGCGCGGGCACCACGTTGTATGCCGCTGTCAGCGGCAGCAGCGAAAAGCAGGACACGGTGGATGCCTACCTGTCGGGCAAGTTCGAGCTGGGCGGCCGCAAGCACGACCTGGTGGTGGGCATGAGTTCCACCCGCACCGCCACACGCACCGATGGCTACACGTCGGTGGCGGGCTGGAGCTACGTGATTCCCAACATCTACACCTGGGATGGCAACGCGCCTGCGCCCACGTATTCCAAAACAGGCGCCTGGCGCACGCAGATCACGCAGCAGACGGGCCTGTTCGCCTCGGCACGCTGGCGCGTGGCCGACCCGCTGTCGGTGCTCACCGGCCTGCGCCTGACCGACTGGCACCGCCACTCCGACACCTATGGCACCACCGGCACGTATGCGGGCCGCTCGGCCATCCAGGATGAGAACCGCAAGGTCACGCCCTTTATCGGCGCGGTGTACGACATCACTCCCACGCTGTCGGCCTACGCCAGCTACGCGCGCATCTTCAACCCGCAGAACTACAAGGACCGCAACAACAATCCGCTGTCGCCTGTCATTGGCAGCAATGCCGAGGCCGGCCTCAAGGCCGAGCTGTTCGAGCGCCGCATCCAGGCGCACTTTGCGGTGTTCCAGACCAAGCAGGACAACTTCGGCGTGCGCGACAGCGCCATCACCACCCCGCTGCCCGACGGCAGCCTGCCCTACCTGGCCGTGAATGGCACGAAATCCACCGGCTTCGAGCTGGAGTTTGCAGGCATGGCCACCCGGCAGTGGCGCGTGAGCGCAGGCCTTACCCGTGCCAAGGTCACGCGCGCACCCACCGACCTGATCTACGCCAACATGCCTGACTACCTGCTGCAGCTGGGCACGGACTATCAGCTGACGGGCGCACTCGCCCCCCTGTCGGTGGGCGGCAACCTCACCTGGCAAAGCTCAATAGAAGGCTTCAACATCCCGCACCCGAGCGGCACGGTGACCGTCAAGCAATCGCCCAAGGCCATCCTCAACCTGCGCGCGTCCTGGCAATTCAACCCCAAACTCAGCGCCACGCTGGCCGTGAACAACGTGACCAACCAGAAGTACTGGGCCAATCTGGACTACGGCAACTACGCCGACCCGCGCAACCTGAGCGTGACATTGCGCGCGGCGTTCTGACCGGCGTACCGGTTAGACAAGAGGCAGAGAGGGGCGACTGGGGCCTGCGCTGCATCGGCGTCGCGCCGTGCGGAGCAGGCCCCGGGGCAGCCAGGGGACAATCACGCCTTTGTCCCTTTTGATGCCTCCCCGTGTCCCTTCCATTTTTTGACGCCATCATCATCGGCGCCGGCGCCGCCGGCTTGTTCTGCGCGGGCCAGGCGGGCCAGCGGGGGCTGAAGGTCTTGCTCATCGACCATGCCGATAAGGTGGCGGAGAAGATCCGCATATCGGGCGGCGGGCGCTGCAACTTCACCAACCGCGACCTGGACCCGGCCGCACCGCACAAGCACTTTGTGGGGCAGAACCCGCAGTTCTGCCGCTCGGCGCTGTCGCGCTACACACCCGCCGATTTCATCGCGCTGGTGCAAAAGCACGGCATCCCCTTTCACGAAAAGCACAAGGGCCAGCTGTTTGCCGACCGCTCGGCCGAGGACATCATTGCCATGCTGCTGGCCGAGTGCGCAGCGGGTGGTGTGACACATTGGCAGCCTTGTGCCGTCAAAAACATAGCGTTTTTAGCCTCTAGCGCTTATCCATCAAGCGCTACCAGCTATCAAATTGATACTGACCGGGGCCCGGTACAAGCGCGGTCGCTGGTGATTGCCACGGGCGGGCTGTCGATCCCCAAGATCGGTGCCACCGACTTTGGCTACCGGCTGGCACAGCAGTTCAATGTCCCGCTGGTGGAGCGCCGCCCAGGCCTGGTGCCGCTGACCTTTGACGGCGCGGGCTGGGCGCCGTATGCGCAGCTGGCGGGGCTGGCGCTGCCGGTGCAGATCAGCACCGGTGTCCATGAAGGCCCCCACGCTCCACCGCCGCGCGGGTCGCTGCCCCCCGAAGGGGCCTTTTTTGCCTTGGGGCGGCCCGGCGGCAAAAAGAAAGCCCGTATGGCGTTTGACGAAGACCTGCTGTTCACCCACCGGGGCCTGTCGGGCCCAGCCGTGCTGCAGATTTCGAGCTACTGGCAGGAGGGCACACCCCTGGCCATCAACCTTGCGCCCACGGTGGACCTGCCCACCGCGCTGGCGCAGGGCAAGGCGCGCTCGCGCAAGCTGGTTGCCAACGAGCTGGCCACCCTGGTGCCCAGCCGCCTGGCCGACGCCTGGGCGGGGCGCGAGGCCGACTGGCAGCGCCCCATCAACGAGGCCAGCGACAAGGCCCTGGCGCGGCTGGCCGAGCAACTGGGGCGCTGGGAGCTCACACCCACGGGTACCGAGGGCTACAAGAAGGCCGAGGTGACGCTGGGCGGTGTGGACACCAAGGCGCTGTCCCAGCAGACCATGGAGTGCAAGGCGCAGCCGGGCCTGTACTTCATTGGCGAAGTGGTAGACGTGACGGGCTGGCTGGGCGGCTACAACTTTCAGTGGGCCTGGGCCAGCGCTGCAGCGTGCGCGCAGGCATTGGCAGTGAAACGCCCCTGAGGCCCTGCGCGCCGCCGCCCCCCCGCTCTCGCTACGCTGCGTGGACAGGGGGACGGTGCCCTCTCGCTGCGGGGCTAACCTTGGCTTGCGTCCCGCGCGTGCGCAAGCGCCCGTTTGACCGCTACATTGCCGCGACCTCTCGCGTTAACAATCCACGATGCTGTCGGGCCCAGGTCTCCAACTGGTCCGCGGGCAGCGGGCGGCTGAAGTGGTAGCCCTGCAGCTCTTCGCAATCGAGCGCGCTCAGCACCTGGGCCGTGGCCAGGTCTTCCACACCCTCGGCCACAATCTTGAGGCCCAGCGTGTGGCCCAGGGCAATGATGGCGCGGGTGATGGCCATATCGGCGGGGTTGGTCAGCATGTCGCGCACAAAGGACTTGTCCACCTTGAGCCGGTCGATGTCAAATCGCTTGAGGTAAGCCAGGCTGGAATACCCGGTGCCGAAATCGTCGATGGACAGCTGCACGCCCAGCGACTTGAGCGCGGCCAGTTGCTGCTCGGCAGCGTGGGCGTTGTCCATCAGCTGTGATTCCGTGATTTCCAGCTCCAGCCGGTGGGCAGGCATGCCGGTGCGCGCCAGCAGCGCCTCGATATCGTTGACCAGCAGCGGATCGGCCAGCTGCGCGGCGGAGAGGTTGACCGAGATGGAGACATTCGCCAGGGAATGGGCCACCGCGCGCGGGGCACGGCCTTGCATCGGCGCCTGCCACCGCACCCATTGCTCACAGGCCTGCTGCAGCACCCAACCGCCGATCGCGCGGATCATGCCGGTCTCTTCGGCAATGGGAATGAATTCGCTGGGCGGTATACCGCCCAGGGTGGGGCTGTTCCAGCGCAGCAAGGCCTCCACGCCCAGCAGGAGTCCGCCTTTGGCTGCAAGGCGCGGCTGGTAGTGCAGGCTCAGTTCGTTGCGCTCCAGCGCCCGGCGAAGCTGTTGCTCCATCGTCTGGCGTGCTACCGCGCGCTGGTCGGTCTCGGCCGAATAGAACAATGCCATGTCGCGGCCGGTGGTCTTGGCCTCGTACATGGCAGCGTCGGCGCGCCGCATGAGCTCGTCAATGTCGCTGCCGTCCTCGGGATACACGGCAATGCCGACGCTGCACGACACATTCAGCTCATGCCCTTCCACCGGGTGGCTCTGGCGTATGAGCGGGATCAGGCGCCGCTCCACCAGCTGCTGCACGTCCTCGCGCCCGGCCACGTCGCGCATCACCACCACAAACTCGTCACCGCCCAGGCGGCTCACCGTGTCGCGGCTGCGTACGGCCTGGGTGAGCCGCGCGGCCACCGAGCGCAGCAGGCCGTCGCCGATGTGGTGGCCCAGCGTGTCGTTGATGGCCTTGAAGCGATCGAGGTCGATGAACAGCACGGCGACCTTCTCGCCCGTGATCGGCGCCTGCGCCAGCGCCATCTGCAGGCGCTGCACGCACAGCGAGCGGTTGGGCAGCTCGGTGAGCACATCGTGGTGCGCCAGGAACTGGATACGCTCTTCGTTGAGCTTGCGGTCGGTGATGTCGATGGCAATGCCGATGTGGTTGGCCACGGCGCCGCCCTTGCCTTCGCGCACAGCCGACACCATGAGCCAGGCTGGATAGGTCTCGCCCGAGCGGCGGCGAAACCGCACCTCACCCTGCCAGGACTCCTTGTCGAGCATGGTGCGCTGGATCTGCCGGGTCAGCGACTCGCCAACGGATTCTTCCAGCAGAAAACCCAGATCCTCGCCGATGACCTCGTAGAAGTCGTAGTGCGTGCTGCGGCAGAACGCCTTGTTCACGCTGATGATCTGCTGCTCGGCGTTCATGATGATGATGCCCTCGGACGAGGCTTCGAACACCTTGGCCCACAGCTCCAGGCGCTGTTCCATAACCTTGAGCACGTTGATGGGCGTGAACGCGGTGAGCACCGCATCGCGCCCCTGGAAAAGCAGGCGCCGAGCCGACAGCACGGCCCACGAGGGCTCGGGGCTGCCTTTCCAGCGCACTTCAAATTCATCGACGGAGCCCTGGTCTGCAAGGCGCTGGAAAAACCGCGCCCGCACGCCGGGCTCCAGCCCCACGGCCCAGGGGTCGGTCTTGCGACCACCCAGCCAGTGCGCAGCGGGCGTGTTGGAATGCAGCACCTCATGCTCGGGAATCGACGTGACGACCATCGGCATGGGGAAGGCCTCCACCAGCTCGCGCTGGGCCTCGGCCGCGCGGGCGCTGGCGGCCAGCTCTTGCTGCAACAGGCGGTCTTGGTCGAGCTGGGACAACATCTCGTTGAAGGCTGTGACCAGGCGACCGATCTCGTCGCGGCTGATCCATTGCGCGCGCAGGGTGTGGTCGCCACTCTTGCGCACCTCGTCGGCCACCCGCGCCAGTTGCTGCAGCGGCTTGGCGATCTGGCGTGCCACCAGTGTCACCAGCGAGAGGATGAAACCCAGCAGCACCAGCGCGGTCCCCAGATGCAGCCACATGCGGGCGAAAAGACCGTCCACCCGGCGGTTGAGCAGCCGCTCCAGGTCCACAATGCCCACCGTCCAGGCATCCTGCAGCGCGCCCAGCACCTGTGCCTGCTGCGTGCCCACCTGCGCCAGGGTCAGGCGCGACTCTCCAGCGGCAACGCCCTGCAATAAGGCCTGAAAACCCTCCAGCGACCCATGGAGCGCCTCGCGGGGGCCCTTCAGGGCAGCGCGCATTTCGGGCGAGCCCGCGATGAAGGCCTGGTTGTAGTCCGACTCGATGCCCTGCGTCACCGCATCCAGCCGCCCCACCAGCGTGAGCAGCTCAAAGGACCACTGCGGCCCCCGCCCGGCCGGTGTCGCGTTCAAGAAAACCACTGTGTCGTGCACCGCCTGCAGAAGCTCCGGAAAACGCAGCACCACCAGCGACATGCCGTAGTAGCTGTCGAGGTCCGGGTCCAGGATCAGGTTGGACTGGTTGCCCACCGTGGTCAGCAGCTCGCGGCCCTCGCGCAGCAACTGGCTGCGCAGGCCGGTGATCAGCTGCACATCCGCCGCCACCGAGGGCGGACTGGAGGCCAGCTGCCCGAGCACCGTGCTGAAGCGTTCGCCCACTTCCTGCGTGCGCAGCTGCTCGTCATAGGCCTTGCGCACGCCCGCCAGCCGCGCAACCACATCGCCCGCCAGCGGCGGCTGCTGGGACGTATCGAGAAACTGACCCATGAGCCCGTCGCGCAGCACCGCCGCATACGTGGTGCCCACGATCTCCTTGCGCGTGAAATCAATGACCGCATACTTCTCGTGGATCAGGATGCTGGACACATAGATCACCGCCGACAAGTCCAGCAGGTAAATGAGCATCAGCTTTCGCCCCACACTGAGGCGGCCCAGCCAACCCGATACGCGGTGCATGAATGCCATGGTGTCTGCGGCGGAAGGCCCACCCGGGCGGATGACCAGGGCAACCCCACCGACGGTGGTAAATGATTGTTACAACGCGAAGCAATTTTCACGCCATTTCAAGGCTCCGCAGAGGGGCTGAGAGCTGCACGCCCTCGTCCAGCCCCCGGTGGCAACTTGAAAACTGGCGCGGCAAGGGCCCTGCCACCGACGAACCCGCGTGCAAGACTGTCGGTGGCGCCGCTACCGTACAGCGAGGGCGCAGCTCGGCGCCAAAAGCTGACACAGCGGGATTTACCTTCAGCTATAATCTCCGGCTTTGCTGGCAACGCCCCGTCGGCCAAATACTAGTTACAGACGGGGAAACCGCTTTGTATGGACTTGAGGCCCGATCTCCCCAAGCCCCTCTGCAGGCACCATTTGGAAAACATTAGCTAATGACTACGATCCGCGTAAAAGAAAACGAACCCTTTGACGTTGCACTGCGCCGCTTCAAGCGCACCATTGAAAAGCTCGGCCTGCTCACCGACCTGCGCGCCCGCGAGTTCTACGAAAAGCCCACCGCCGAGCGCAAGCGCAAGAAGGCAGCTGCCGTGAAGCGCCACTACAAGCGCGTTCGCAGCATGCAACTGCCCAAGAAGCTGTACTAAGTACCGCTTCGGCCCCGTCAGTCCCTGATACGGACGACAGCCGCCAAACCCGCGCTAGGGACGCCAAGCGCGGGTTTTTGTTTTTTCGGGTTTGCAAAAAGCCCCTCTGGCATCGTTGTAGCGCCCTGCCGTAGCCACACTACCGTCTGCGGCACTACGCCTAGCCAGAGGGGCTTTTTGCAAACCCTAAGTCCCTGCCTGACCAACACAAAGACAAAGGAAAAGCCTCATGAGCCTCAAGGACCAGATCACCGAAGACATGAAAACCGCCATGCGCGCCAAGGACAGCGAGCGCCTGGGCACCATTCGCCTGCTGCAGGCCGCGATGAAACAAAAGGAAGTGGACGAGCGCATCGTGCTGGACGACGCTGCCGTGGTCGCCATCGTGGACAAGCTCATCAAGCAGCGCAAGGACTCCATCACCGCGTTTGAAGGCGCTGGTCGCCAGGATCTGGCCGACAAGGAAAAGTCTGAAATGGCCGTGCTGCAGGCCTACCTGCCCGAGCGGATGTCGGCCGAAGAAACGCTGGCTGCCGTGAAGGCCATCGTTGCCGAGATCGGGGCTTCGGGCCCTGGCGACATGGGCAAGGTGATGGGCGTGGTCAAGACCCGCCTGGCTGGCAAGGCCGACATGGGCCAGGTGTCGGCTGCCGTGAAGGCGGCACTCTCAGGCGGCTGAAACGACCGTTTCTTTTCTCGCATCGGCGCGGTTGAGGGCCTCCAGCCGATAAAACTGGCGCGCCCCTCGCCAGCAGCCGCCGCGCAAGGGCCGCCCCGCCGCGCTGGCGGCGTCCCCCTTGAGGGGGAAGGCGCGGAGCGACTCAGGGGGTGTTCCAAGCCTCGCGGAAATGCGCCTGCAAAAACTCCACACATACCCGCACCTTGGCCGAGCGCTCCAGCCGCGTGGGGTACACGGCCCACACATTGGCCTCTTGCTGCCACTGAGGCAACAGCTGCACCAGGCGCCCCGCCTGCAGGTGCGAGCCCACATCCCATAGCGAACGTAGCACCACGCCGCGCCCATCCACCGCCCACTGCACAGCCATCTCGCCATTGTTGGCCGACAGCGGGCCACGCACCTTCACCGATTCTTCCTGCGCGCCGCTGCGCAGCCGCCACACGCCAAACGGGTGGTCGCGCTCCTTGATCACCAGGCAGTCATGCGCAGCCAGATCGGCCACCGCACGGGGCATGCCCTTGCGGGCCAAGTAGGCGGGGGCTGCACACAAAACACGGTGGTTGTCGGCCAGGCGGCGTGCAATGAGGTGTGGGGCGATCTCGTCGCCCACGCGCACATCCAGGTCAAACCCCTCGCCTGCCACGTCCACCAGACGGTCGAAAACCTCCAGGCGCACCTGCAGGCCCGGATGCTGTTCCACCAGGCGTGACACCGCAGGCGCCACCATCTGCCTCCCGAAGCCAAAGCTACAGCTCACCCGGAGCAATCCACGCGGCTCGCTACGCGTTACGGCCACCTCCTGCAGCAGCTGCTCCATGTCGTCCAAGATGCGCTGCGCCCAGTGAAAAACACGCTCGCCCTCCTCCGTCACCGCTACCCGACGCGTGGTTCGGTGCAATAGCAGCACGCGCAAGTCCTGCTCCAACAGACGGATGCGCTTGCTCACATAGGCGGGGGACACTCCCAGCTCGGTGGCGGCGCCGCCAAAGCTGGACTTGCGCACGACTGCCGTGAACACGCGAAGGTCTTCGGCGGCCGGATTTTTATGCACGATATGTAAAGAATGAAGCCACAGTTGCCAGATTGTAGTTTTCACGGGCGTTTGAAACAATCAATCCAACCGGGCCGAATACCCAGCCCTTCAGACCACCCCTCACCGAAAGGACACCCAGCATGACCCAGCCCCCCACCAAGTTCCGCATCGCCCTGATCGCCGGAGACGGCATCGGCAAGGAGGTGATGCCCGAAGGCCTGCGCGTGGTGCAGGCCGCCGCTGCCCGCTTTGGCTTCGAACTCGAATGCCACAGCTTTGAATGGGCCAGCTGCGACTACTACGCCCTCCACGGAAAAATGATGCCCGACGACTGGAAGGCCCAGCTCTCGGGCATGGACGCCATCTTCTTCGGCGCCGTCGGCTGGCCCGCCACCGTGCCCGACCACATCTCACTGTGGGGATCGCTGCTCAAATTCCGCCGCGAATTCGACCAGTACATCAACCTGCGCCCCGTGCGCCTGTTCGACGGCGTGCCCTGCCCCCTGGCAGGCCGCAAGCCCGGTGACATCGACTAC
>CAXIRU010000032.1:0-29735 GCA_964031875.1 Acidovorax facilis | reverse complement strand
TTCCTCGATAGCTCAGTCGGTAGAGCGCCGGACTGTTAATCCGTAGGTCCCTGGTTCGAGCCCAGGTCGAGGAGCCAGCCAAAAAGCCCGCCATGTTCACGCATGGCGGGTTTTTTTATTCACCCCACCAGCGCCTCAACAGCAAGCAAGCTGCCTGACAATACCGTTCTTTGTCATGACGGGCGCCAAGGGGGCCTCGGGAGCTACCCACCCCAAGCCGAAGCGATCGCCGCATTCCACTTGGCGCAAGTCGTATCCCCATTACCAACTATGCCCCCGCAACTGCCCTGGCTGGAGCCCGGAGAACCGCTTCCTCATCCCACAAACGCGTGGGGACCCGATGAGCCAGCCCCCGGACTCCTGGCTGCAGGTGGAGCGCTGGATGCAACGCATCTGCGGGCCGCCTACGCTCAGGGCACATTTCCCTGGTATGGCCCGGGGCAACCCATCCTGTGGTGGGCTCCCAACCCGCGCATGGTGCTGCCCGTGGCAGATTTCCGACTGCATCGCTCGCTTCGCAAGACCCTGCAAGCATTCCGAAGCAACACGGCCTGCGAGATTCGCATAGACCACAACTTTCTGGGTGTGATCACCGCCTGCGCAAGCAAAGAGCGAGAAGGCCAGGCAGGCACCTGGATCGTGCCCGAGATGATCGCGGCCTACACCCGCCTGCATGAAGCCGGCAATGCCCATAGCGTCGAAACCTGGGTCAATGGAGAAATGGTGGGCGGACTGTACTGCGTCGCGCTGGGGCATGCCGTGTTCGGAGAGTCAATGTTCGCTCACGCCACGAATGCGTCAAAGATTGCGCTGGCAGCGTTGGTCAGCCTGTGCCGCTACCAGGGGGTAACAATGATTGACTGCCAGCAAAACACACGGCACCTGGCATCGCTGGGCGCCCACGAGATCTCCCGCGCACAGTTCCTAACCCATATCCAAAGCGCACAGAATCAGCCAGCACTCTCGTGGCTGTTTGACCCCGTATACTGGAACGAGCTGCTGCCCTCCAAAGTGCCCACGGCATGACGCAACTCAACGACCTTCCACTGCAAACCCTGCAGTTCTACGCGACAGCCCCCTACCCCTGCAGCTATCTGCCGGAGAGGCAGGCGCGGTCTCAGGTCGCCACGCCCAGTCACCTGATTCAAAGCGACATTTACTCCGACCTGGTGGCCAAGGGGTTCCGCCGCAGCGGCATGTTTACTTATCGCCCGTATTGCGATGGCTGTCAGGCCTGCACCCCGTTGCGCGTGTTGGTGAACGAGTTTCAGCCAGACAGGAGCCAGCGGCGCGCCACGGTACGTCATGGAAACCTCCATGCGCGCGTTTTGCGCCTATGTTTTGTACCTGAGCACTACCAGCTCTACCTGCGCTATCAAAATGGCCGCCACGCAGGCGGCGGCATGGACCATGACAGCATCGACCAATACACGCAATTTTTGTTGCAAAGCCGGGTGAACTCCCGCTTGGTGGAGTTCCGCGAGACAGACGCATCTGGTGAGCTCGGCGCACTCAAGATGGTGTCGATCCTGGATGTGCTCGACGACGGGCTTTCTGCGGTTTACACCTTCTACGAACCCGAGCCGCACTGCAGCTATGGCACCTACAACGTCATGTGGCAGATTGCGCAGGCCCGCTCCCTGGGCCTACCCCATGTGTATCTGGGCTACTGGATCGAAGCCAGCCCCAAGATGAACTACAAGGCGCGTTTTCAACCGTACGAAATCCGGACGGATGGCCATTGGCAAAAGGGCGGCGCGCACAGCCATCAGACAGCGTGAACCGCAGCAATGCAGAGCTGCATTTCACAAGATAAAATGCAGTCGCCTTCACTGCATCGCTGTCCATGAAAAAAAACGATCCCAGCATCCCCGTCAAACCCAGCGTTCAGGTGCTTGAACGCATGTTTACGCTGATCGATGTTCTGGCATCCCGCGAAGAGGCGATTTCCCTCAAGGAGATCAGCGAGAAAACGGGGCTGCATCCCTCAACCACACACCGTATCCTGAACGATCTCACAATTGGACGTTTCGTAGATCGACCGGAATCAGGCAGCTACCGACTGGGTATGCGCCTGCTGGAACTGGGCAACCTCGTGAAGGCGCGCTTGAGCGTGCGCGATGCCGCCCTGACCCCCATGCGCAATCTGCACAAGCTGATCCAGCAGCCCGTGAATCTGAGCATGCGCCAAGGCGATGAGATTGTGTATGTCGAGCGCGCCTACAGCGAACGCTCCGGCATGCAAGTGGTGCGTGCGATTGGTGGGCGCGCCCCCCTCCACCTGACCTCCACTGGCAAACTTTTTCTGGCACTCGACGACCCCCAACGCATCAGGGCCTACGCCACCCGAACCGGACTGGCTGGACACACCCGCAACAGCATCACCCAGTTGCCCATCCTGGAACGCGAGCTCGCCAAAGCGCGCCAATACGGCATCGCCCGCGACAATGAGGAACTGGAGTTGGGCGTGCGCTGCATGGCAGCCGGCGTGTACGACGACCAAGGAAAGCTGGTGGCAGGCCTTTCCATCTCAGCCCCCGCAGATCGACTCGACGAGGGATGGCTCCCCAAACTCCAGGCCACAGCCAATGAAATCTCATTGGCTCTGGGTCATACCCCCAGCCGAGACGAGCCCGCAGCCAGCGATGCAGGCTTGCGTCCTGGACTTCGCTGAATTCCCAGACAGCACCGCTGCCGAAGTGTTGGCTGGGCTTATTTGTAGCCTCTAACTGAAAAACCGACCAGGCAGTCTTGCCCGGTCGGCCGGCGAATCCATCAAGACAACTGGCGAGACTGCTGCAACATCCATCCAACACGGCCTGCAGTGCCCAATGTGGCACTCAGTGGTGATAGAAGATGAATATGCTGGCGGTGTACTACCAAAAATCTCAGCGCCTTAACCGTTAGACCCTGCGCGGGCCTGCAAAGGTGCGGCGATTGACGGCATAGACTCCACCCAGTGGCGCACGCGCTCAGCGTCACCCAAGCGACTGAATTTACCGGCCGAGTCCAGGAACACCATGATGAGCTTGCGACCAGCAATCTGGGCTTGCATCACCAGGCATCGACCGGCCTCCGAGATGTAGCCGGTTTTCTGCAGACCGATGTCCCACGAAGGGTTTTTGACCAGTCCATTGGTGTTGTTGTACTGCAGTGTCCGAGGGCCGACGGCGACCTCGTATCCGGGTGATGTGGATAGCTCTCGCAGCAGGGGATCGCCGTGTGCCACATTCACTAGCGTCGCCAAGTCGCGCGCACTGGACTGGTTACGACTAGACAGACCGGTCGGTTCGACGTACCGGGTATCGGTCATACCCATCAAACGGGCCTTGACATTCATCTGCGAGACAAACACCTCAAGGCCGCCGGGATACGTGCGGCCCAACGCATGCGCCGCCCGATTTTCGCTGGACATGAGTGCCAAATGCAGCATCTCGCCCCGGGTCAACGTGGACCCCACCATCAGCCGCGAGCGGCTACCTTTTTCGGTATCCACATCATCTTGAGTGATTGTGATCGGCTCATCCATCGGCAGCTTGGCCTGAGAAATGATCAAACCCGTCATGAGCTTTGTCAGGGACGCAATCGGCAGCACCGCCTGATCGTTCTTGCTGAGCAGGACTTCGTGCGTGTCTTGGTCGATGACCAGTGCGACGCTGGATTTCAGATCCAGCGGATCACTGACCTCATGCAAACCCGCCAATTGCCCGAACGACTGCTTGGCAGGCACAAAGGCCACCCGGGTCGGCGCCTTGGCGGTCTTGGCCGCAACGCGTACGGTCCGGGCATTGGTAGAGACCTTGCGCGCTGGAGCAGCGCGCTTGGCGTTGTTGGCAGAACTCACCTGCTGCTTCTTGACAGGTGCCTTGGAGCGCTCATTGGAGTGCGCAATCGGCACCACCAACGCCGTACTGATAACGGCAAAGCCCAGAAGCTGGAAAAAACGGGTCACTGCGGCGCGGTGGCGATGGTGCATCAAAGTGCTCCAAACGGTAATAAGTGTTGAGCAGTGTACAGAATCAAAAAAAGTCGCGCAAGATCAATACCTTGCGCGACTTTCCGAGAAAGTGAATGAAATTATAAATTGATCATTCAACCCTGTGCGGCCACCCGGTCTGCTTTACTTTGTAACTTGTTCAGCGCGCTCAGGTACGCCTTGGCCGAAGCGACCACGATATCGGGGTCTGCCCCCACCCCGTTGACCACACGACCACTGTTCTGCAATCGCACGGTGACCTCCCCCTGGCTCTCCGTCGAGCCACTGATGGCATTCACCGAGTACAGCACCATCTCCGCGCCACTCTTCACATGCGACTCGATCGCTTTGAGTGAGGCGTCCACCGGGCCGTTTCCTTCGGACTCACCGCGCACCTCCTGGCCGTCTACCGTAAAGACGATGCGAGCTCGGGGGTGTTCACCGGTTTCACTCTGCTGGAACAGCGACACAAAGCCATACTGTTCCTTTTCGCTGGTCACGCTCTCGTCGCTCACCAGAGCCAGAATGTCCTCGTCAAAGATTTCGCTTTTGCGGTCTGCCAGCTCCTTGAACCGGGTGAACGCGGTGTTCACTTCGGTTTCACTGTCAAGGCTTACACCCAGTTCCTGCAAGCGCTGCTTGAAAGCATTGCGACCACTGAGCTTGCCCAGTACGATTTTGTTGGCACTCCAGCCCACATCCTCGGCACGCATGATTTCATAGGTGTCGCGCGCCTTGAGCACGCCGTCCTGGTGGATACCGCTGGCGTGGGCAAAGGCGTTGGCCCCCACCACCGCCTTGTTGGGCTGCACCACAAACCCCGTGGTCTGACTGACCATGCGGCTGGCCGCCACGATGTGCTGCGTGTCGATACCCAGGTCCAGGTTGAAATAGTCACGGCGCGTCTTGACAGCCATCACTACCTCTTCCAGGGAGCAATTCCCGGCCCTCTCGCCCAGCCCATTGATCGTGCACTCCACCTGGCGTGCGCCACCAATCTTCACACCAGCCAACGAATTGGCCACGGCCATGCCCAGGTCGTTATGGCAGTGCACGGACCAAATGGCCTTGTCGCTGTTGGGAATGCGCTCACGCAGCGTCTTGATGAAGTTGCCGTACAACTCAGGGATGGCATAGCCCACCGTATCGGGCACGTTGATGGTCGTTGCACCTTCGGAGATCACAGCCTCCAGCACGCGGCACAGGAAGTCCGGGTCGCTGCGGTAACCGTCTTCAGGGCTGAACTCGATGTCACCCACCAGATTGCGCGCAAAGCGCACGGACTGCTTGGCTTGCTCCAGCACCTGATCAGGCGTCATCCGCAGCTTCTTTTCCATGTGCAGCGGACTGGTGGCAATAAAGGTGTGGATGCGCGCGCTGGCAGCACCTTTGAGCGCCTCTGCGGCTCGCGCGATATCGCGGTCGTTGGCGCGCGAAAGCGAGCAGATGGTGGACTCCTTGATAGCGTTGGCGATAGCTTGCACAGCCTCGAAGTCACCATTGGAGCTGGCGGCAAACCCGGCCTCGATCACATCAACCTTCAGGCGTTCCAGCTGGCGGGCGATGCGCAGCTTCTCGTCCTTGGTCATCGAAGCCCCTGGCGACTGTTCGCCGTCGCGCAAGGTGGTGTCGAAAATGATGAGTTTGTCAGCCATGTTGGTTCTCCTGATAGGGGGTGGGGTAGCCCGCAACGCTAAAAAATCTGGCGCCCAAAACAAAAGGCCCGTTGCGGGTGCATACGGGCCTTTTTGGAAAAGTGTGCGCGTGCGCCTACTGTCTCCGCCCGTGGGGAGGTAGCAGTAGTGCCAGTGCAAACAAGTTCATGCGGTGCAATGTAGCACAACTGGCCAGGCATCCTTCCAGTCACTTGTGAAGCCCGCGCTCGTCCGGCTCGTCCGTGGAGGTGCTGATCACGCTGCTATGCTGGCCCTTGGCTCTACGCCAAGCGTACACGCCGTAGCCACTCACGCCATACAACACAAACACGCCGAACAACACGATGGGCGGATGGATGTTGATGACAGCAATGCCCAAGGCAATCAACACGATGGCAGCGAAGGGCACACTCTTCTTCATCTGCACATCCTTAAAGCTATAGAACGGAACATTGGTCACCATAGTGAGCCCCGCATACAACGTGAAGGTGAACATGATCCATGTTGTCTGCGTCCAAGTCAGCCAGTGGTCTTCACCCGGATGTACTCCCAGCTCGGTCATCAACCAGATAAAGCCAGCCACCAGAGCTGCAGCGGCTGGCGAAGGTAGCCCTTGAAAATAGCGTTTGTCCACAACACCAGTATTCACATTGAAGCGCGCCAGCCGAAGCGCCGCGCATGCGCAGTAGACGAATGCAGCGATCCAGCCCCACCGGCCCAGGCCCTGCAGGGACCACTCATACGCAATCAGGGCAGGCGCCGCACCAAAAGACACCATGTCAGACAGCGAGTCCATCTGCTCGCCAAACGCACTCTGCGTGTTGGTCATTCGCGCAACACGCCCATCCAGGCTGTCCAGCACCATGGCACAAAAGACACCTACTGCGGCCATTTCGAAGCGGCCATTCATGGCCATCACGATCGCATAGAAGCCCCCAAACAAAGCCGCCAGCGTGAACAGGTTGGGCAAGATGTAGATGCCCTTGCGCCTCTTGCGCACCATCACACCGGGGTTGTCGGTGGATTCATTGCCGTCATGCATCAAAGTGACCTCCAGCGCTTGCGTATTCTGCGCAAGCAGCTATTAAATTTATAGTACCCAGCACACTCCCCACTGCAGTCGCGGGTCGCCGCACGCCCAGCAGGCGAAGGTCGCAGTGTAGCGCCTGCGCACTACAGCCTCCGCCAAAGAAAAAGGCCACCGAAGTGGCCTTGCGATGCGTCAGTAACGACTCATCAGTTGCGGGTCTGGTCAACCAACTTGTTCTTGGCGATCCAGGGCATCATGGCGCGCAGCTGGCCACCCACCTTCTCGATGCTGTGGTCAGCCGTGTTGCGGCGGCGGGCTGTCATCGATGGGTAGTTCAGGCGGCCTTCCTGGATGAACATCTTGGCGTACTCGCCGTTCTGGATGCGCTTCAGGGCATTGCGCATGGCTGCGCGCGACTGCTCGTTGATCACCTCAGGACCGGTCACATACTCGCCGTATTCGGCATTGTTCGAGATCGAGTAGTTCATGTTGGCGATGCCGCCTTCGTAGATCAGGTCCACGATGAGCTTGAGCTCGTGCAGGCACTCGAAGTAGGCCATTTCGGGAGCGTAGCCAGCTTCGACCAGGGTTTCGTAACCCATCTTGATCAGCTCGACGGCACCGCCGCACAGCACGGCTTGTTCGCCGAACAGGTCGGTCTCGGTTTCTTCCTTGAAGTTGGTCTCGATGATGCCAGCCTTGCCGCCGCCGTTGGCAGCTGCGTAGCTGAGGGCCAGGTCACGGGCCTTGCCGGACTTGTCTTGGTGGACAGCGACCAGGTGGGGCACGCCGCCGCCTTGGGTGTACGTGTTGCGAACAGTGTGGCCTGGGGCCTTGGGGGCGACCATCCACACGTCCAGATCAGCGCGGGGCACGACCTGATTGTAATGCACGTTGAAACCGTGGGCAAAGGCCAGCGAAGCGCCTTGTTTGATGTTAGGTTCGACGTTGTTCTTGTACACGGCTGCGATGTCTTCATCGGGCAGCAAGATCATGACCACGTCAGCGGCCTTCACAGCGTCGTTCACTTCCATCACGGTGAGGCCAGCCTTGCCAACCTTATCCCACGATGCACCGCCCTTGCGCAGGCCGACCACCACCTTCACGCCGCTGTCGTTCAGGTTTTGTGCGTGGGCGTGGCCTTGGCTGCCGTAGCCGATGATGGCCACGGTCTTGCCCTTGATCAGGCTCAGGTCGGTGTCTTTGTCGTAGAAAACTTTCATGGGTCGCTCCGGTTGAAATGCGTTGTTGGGGTGAAAATTAAAAACGGGGATTGTCTTACACGCGCAGAATGCGCTCACCGCGGCCGATACCGCTGGCACCTGTACGGACGGTCTCGAGAATGGCGGTACGGTCTATAGCCTGCAAGAAGGCGTCGTTCTTGGACTGGTCGCCCGTCAGTTCGATGGTGTAACTCTTCTCGGTCACGTCGATGATGCGGCCGCGGAAGATGTCGGCCATGCGCTTCATCTCCTCGCGCTCCTTGCCCACCGCACGCACCTTCACCATCATGAGCTCGCGCTCGGTGTAGGCGCCTTCGGTGAGGTCCACCACCTTCACGACCTCGATCAGGCGGTTCAGGTGCTTGGTGATCTGCTCGATCACGTCGTCGGAGCCCGTGGTCTGGATGGTCATGCGCGACAGCGATGCATCCTCGGTGGGCGCCACGGTGAGCGATTCGATGTTGTAGCCACGGGCCGAGAACAGGCCCACAACGCGGGAGAGAGCACCAGGCTCGTTTTCCAGCAAGACAGCAATGATGTGTTTCATGATGAAGAGATTCCTCTTTTTGCTGCCCTCCCCCGTGCACGGTAATGCACGGGCTTGGCAGGCAATAGATTCGTCAAAAAATGGATGCTATCTATTTGATAGCTAATAGCGCTTGATGGACAAGCGCCAAAGGCCGATTTGATGCTTGATCAAAGGTCTTCCGACCCCAGCAACATCTCGGTGATGCCCTTGCCGGCCTGCACCATCGGGAACACGTTCTCGGTGGGGTCGGTGCGGAAGTCCATGAACACCGTTCGGTCCTTGAGCTTGCGGGCCTCGCGCAGCGCGGGCTCCACGTCTTGAGGACGCTCGATCAGCATGCCGACATGGCCATAGGCCTCAGCCAGCTTCACGAAGTTGGGCAGCGCATCCATGTAGCTGTGGCTGTAGCGGCCGGAGTATTCGATCTCCTGCCACTGGCGAACCATGCCCAAATAACGGTTGTTCAGCGAACAGATCTTGATCGGCGTGTTGTACTGCAGGCAGGTGGACAGCTCTTGGATGTTCATCTGCACCGAGCCTTCGCCAGTGATGCAGAACACTTCGGAATCTGGCTTGGCCAGCTTGATGCCCATGGCGTAGGGAATGCCCACACCCATAGTGCCCAGACCGCCCGAGTTGATCCAACGGCGTGGTTCATCAAAGCGGTAGTACTGCGCGGCCCACATCTGGTGCTGGCCTACATCTGACGTGATGTAAGTGTCGGCGTCCTTGGTCATGTTCCAAAGCGTCTCGACCACGTACTGGGGCTTGATCACGTCGCCGCTGCCCATGCTGTACTTCAGGCACTCGCGCTTGCGCCAGCCTTCGATAGTGTCCCACCAGGCAGCCAGGGCACCTGCGTCTGGTCGAGTGCTGCTCTCGCGGATCATGGAGATCAGTTCGGTGAGCACATCCTTCACGTCGCCGACGATAGGAATATCCACCTTCACGCGCTTGGAGATGCTCGACGGATCGATATCGATATGGATGATCTTGCGATCGTTCTGGGCGAAGTGCTTGGGGTTGCCGATCACGCGATCGTCAAAGCGCGCGCCCACAGCCAGCAGCACATCGCAGTTCTGCATGGCGTTGTTGGCTTCTATGGTGCCGTGCATGCCCAACATGCCCAGAAACTTGCGGTCCGACGCTGGGTAAGCACCCAGGCCCATCAGCGTGTTGGTGACAGGGTAGCCCAGCATATCCACCAGCGTGCGCAGCTCATTGGTGGCATTGCCCAGCAGCACGCCACCGCCGGTATAGATGTAAGGGCGCTTGGCCGCCAGCAACAGTTGCAGCGCCTTGCGGATCTGACCACCGTGGCCCTTGCGCACGGGGTTGTACGAGCGCATTTCAACCGTTTGAGGGTAGCCGGTGTAAGGCACCTTCTTGAAGGAGACGTCTTTGGGCACATCCACCACCACGGGGCCAGGGCGGCCGGTGCGGGCAATGTGGAAGGCCTTTTTCATCGTCGCGGCCAGATCGCGCGGGTCCTTGACGAGGAAATTGTGCTTGACGATGGGGCGGGTGATACCGACCGTGTCGCACTCCTGGAAGGCATCAAGCCCAATGGCGGGCGTAGGCACCTGGCCAGAAATGATCACCATGGGGATCGAATCCATGTAGGCGGTGGCAATGCCGGTCACGGCATTGGTCAGGCCAGGACCTGAAGTCACCAGCGCCACACCGACTTCGCCAGTCGCACGGGCATAGCCATCGGCGGCATGAACAGCAGCCTGCTCATGGCGCACCAGCACGTGCTGGATGGTGTCTTGCTTGTAAAGCGCGTCGTAGATGTACAGGACGGCGCCACCAGGATAGCCCCAGATGTACTGAACATTCTCAGCCTGAAGCGCCTTGATGAGAATCTCAGACCCCATGAGGTCTTGAGCAGCGGAAGCGGGGGAAGTGTTGCCCTGCGAAGCAGCGGCTGCTGAAGAGATTTCAGCCTTGGAGATTTCCATGATTGATCAACCTTTGTGAATTTCTCTGACGAAAAACCTTGGGTGCTCCTCGCACGCGCTCTTGTGAAGCCAGCTTGGAACTTGAGGCCAAGGACATGGGCGGGATGATTGCCGCGCCGGACCGTGACCCGTTTGCCTTTTGAATTGCAACCCTCATTATCGCACTGCAACACATGTAAAACTGCCATTCACCGAAAAAAACCCCAGCGGATGCGATAATCAAAGGCTTCACGTGCCAGATAGCCACATTTTTGCGGACTCACTGGCCCAGATCCCCTCCCGGGCTGACCCCTCTTGGCAACCGAACGAGAACTCTCCGATTTCCTCAAAAGTGTAGAAAAGCGCGCGTTCAAGCGCTCGCTCTATCACGTTCGCAATGAGGAAGCGGCACTGGATATCGTGCAGGACAGCATGCTCAAGCTGGCTGAGCACTACGGCGACAAGCCGGCGGCTGAGTTGCCCATGCTCTATCAGCGGATTCTCTCGAACTGCACACTGGATTGGTTTCGGCGCCAAAAGACGCGCAATGCACTGTTTTCGAGCATGAGCGACTTTGAAGGGCCCGGCGAAGATGGCATGGATTTTGATTTGCTGGAAGCCTATTCAGGGCCGGCAGATGGGGAACAAGCAGAGAGCGCCGAGGATCTCACCCGGCGGGCGCAGATCTTTCACGGGATCGAAGCAGAAATTGCCGAATTGCCTCCACGTCAACGGGAAGCGTTCCTGATGCGTTACTGGGAAGAAATGGATGTAGCAGAAACGGCTGCCGCCATGGGCTGCTCCGAGGGCAGTGTCAAAACGCACTGCTTTCGCGCCATACAAACCCTCAGCAAGGCACTGAAGGCCAAAGGAATCGAGCCATGAACAATGTACAAACCCCATCGACACAGGCAGAAGCTGCAGCAGAGCGCTTTGCACTGCGCGTCACGGCGCGCTTGTCCAGCGGCACCGACGAATTGCCTTACGATATCTCCGAGCGCCTGCGCGCCTCGCGCATGCAGGCCCTGGCCAAGCGCAAGAAAGACACTGTGCCAGTGCGCCTTGCAGCACCCGTGGTGATAAATGCGGGCAGCAGCGCGGCACTGGGCCGCGGTGGCAATGAAAGCGGCGGTTGGTGGAATGCCCTGGTGTCTGCCGTTCCGCTGATGGCGCTGGTGGTAGGCCTTGTGGTGATTAACCTTGCCCAGGACGAAAGCAGCGCCAATGATGTGGCCGAGGTCGATGCAGCACTGCTGACCGACGATCTGCCGCCTGCCGCCTACGCAGACCCTGGCTTCGTACAATTCCTTAAAACTTCTGCGCCGTCGAACTGAGCCCTGCCCCGACCACGCCCTGCATGCACCCAAGTTCTCCCGACGCCACCCCTGCCCTGCCAGCCTTCGTGCTGGCTTTGGTGCTCTTGGGCGCGCTCGCAGTAGTCGGCAGCCAAGTGTTGGTACAAATGCGCATGGCACCGGGCACTTTGCTGCCAGCGGGGGCTGAAGCTGCCGTCGCCAGCCCCAACAACGCCCGTACACC
This sequence comes from Acidovorax facilis, assembly GCA_964031875.1. GTDB lineage: Bacteria > Pseudomonadota > Gammaproteobacteria > Burkholderiales > Burkholderiaceae_C > Acidovorax > Acidovorax facilis_A. Next base: position 17,843 of record CAXIRU010000032.1, on the reverse strand, counting down.
CATCCGACCTGGCCCCATGGCCGCCCCGCAGGTCGAGACTGGACCAGGCTGGGAAACCCTGACCACCCCTCAAAAACTGGCGCTGTACCCGCTGGCAGAGCGCTGGGCCCTCATCAGTGAAGCGCAAAAGCGCCGCTGGCTTGCGCTGGCTGCCAATTTTTCGGCGCTTCCCGAAGAGGAACAGGCCAAATTCCATGACCGCATGACCGACTGGGCCAGCCTGAGCGCACAGCAGCGCAACCAGGCCAGACTGAACTATGCCGTCACCAACCGCCTCGCCCGTGACGATAAGCGCGCCCAGTGGGAGGCTTACCAGGCACTGTCCGACGAGGAAAAACTTGCGCTGGCCGCAAGCGCGGCCCCCAAGCCCAAGGGTGCAGCCACCGCCCTTCGCCCGGTGTCACCCAAGAAGCTGGCACAGGTTCCGGCAGCAACGCAGGTCAATCCCAGCCGCCCCAATGCCCCGAAGATCCCCCCCGTGCTAGACCACGGCGCCCCCCGCGTGGCGGCGCCGGTCACCCCTGCAAGCCCGCCGGCGACAGGGGTGCCCACGCAAAATCCAGCTTCGACGGTGGTCGAGACAGCACCCATTTCCATTCCGGTGGCTGTGCCAGCTGCGCTGCCGCCGCTGAGCGCCAGTTCCGCAGAAACACCCGCAGCGACTGCGCCCGTGGTTACCCCCGACAATTCCGGCCTGTACCCACAATAGTTCTGTCGCTGGCAGCCCCCGCCGCCTCGCTTTCGCCCCCTGGAATGACCGCCCCCCCTCCCGCACCAGCTCCGCAGGCCCCGCTTTCTGGCACGGCCCCAATAGCCGCCCTCGGCCCCACGCCCAACCTGTGGCGCCGCATGGCGTGCTGGCTGTACGAAGGCATGCTCATGTTTGGCGTCGTGTTCATTGCGGGCTACCTGTTCGGTACGCTCAGCCAGACGCGCCACGCCCTGGACAACCGGCATGCGCTGCAGGCTTTTCTGTTTGTGGTGTTTGGCATTTACTTCACCTGGTTCTGGGCCAAAGGCCAGACCCTGGCCCAGAAGACCTGGCATATCCGTGTGGTGGACACCACCGGTCGCCCCATCTCCCAGGCGCGGGCGCTGCTGCGCTACCTGCTGAGCTGGGTGTGGTTTCTGCCGCCCCTGGCGGCCTATGCGTTTGGTGTCCCGGCTGTTGAAGTGCTGGTACTGCTTTTCGGCTGGGTTGCCATCTGGGCGATTCTGAGCCGCTTTCATCCACAACGGCAGTTCTGGCACGACGCAATGGCCGGAACGCGTCTTGTGCATTTCGAGCTTCCAAAAAAGTAGCACCGCGCGCAGGCTGCTGCGTTTGCTGTCATGCGGCTGCGAGACAATACCCCCATGCCCCTGACCCCACCCCAGCCCTCCGCGCACGCCAACCCCCAAAAGGCCCGCACGGGCTTGAACCGCATCTGGCACGCGGCGGGCTATTCCCTGGAAGGCCTGCGTGCGGGCTGGAACGAAAAGGCGTTCCGCCAGGAGGCCATCGCCGCCGTGGTGCTGCTGCCGCTGTCGCTGTGGCTGGGGCAAAACTGGGTAGAAACCGCGCTGCTGGCAGGCTCCGTGGTGATCGTGATGATCGTGGAACTGCTCAACACCGGCATCGAAACCGCCATCGACCGCATCGGCCCCGAGTGGCATGACCTTTCCAAACGCGCCAAGGACATGGGCAGCGCCGCCGTGCTGCTGGCCCTGCTGCTGTGCATGGGCATCTGGGGCGCCGCTGTTTTTCAGAGGATTTTTCATGGCTGAACCCGCTTTTTCCGTGTGTGTGTACTGTGGCTCGCGCCCAGGGGAAAACCCAGCCTTTGCCGACGCGGCCCGGGCTGTGGGCCAGTGGATTGGCGAGCATGGCGGGCAGTTGGTCTACGGCGGCGGCCGCAGCGGCTTGATGGGCACGGTGGCCGAGGCCACGCGCCTGGCGGGCGGGCGTGTGGTGGGCGTGATTCCCCAGGCCCTGGTCGACAAAGAACTGGCCAACCGCCAATGCGACGAGCTGCACATCGTGCAGACCATGCACGAACGCAAGGCCATGATGGCCGAGCGCAGCGATGCCTTTGTGGCCATGCCCGGCGGCATCGGCACCTTTGAAGAACTGTTTGAAGTGTGGACCTGGCGCCAGCTGGGCTACCACGACAAGCCCCTGGGCCTGCTCAATGTGGCCGGCTACTACGACGGCCTGCTGGGCTTTTTGCAGACCAGCGTGGCCAGCGGCTTCATGGGCGAATGGCAGATGGACCTGCTGCACGCCGCCACCGATGCCGAGGCCCTGCTGCGCACGCTGGTGCAAGACGCAGGCACCGACCAAGCGCCCATCCCGCTGCGCTCGGTGATCTGACAGCCTTCAAAAACTGGCGCAGCGCAAGGCCAGTGCCACCGTGGAACTGGCATTGCCAGGCCACTGGTGGCGTCCCCCTCAGGGGGCAGGCGCGAAGCGACTCAGGGGGAGCTTATACAGCCGCGTCGTCCAGATCCCCGGTGCGAATACGCACCGTGCGCTCCACGGCCGTCACAAAAATCTTGCCGTCACCGATCTTGCCGGTGCGCGCCACATTCACGATGGCGTCCACGCAGCGGTCCACGTCTTCTGTCTTCACGACAACCTCGACCTTCACCTTGGGCAGAAAGTCCACCACGTACTCAGCCCCCCGGTACAGCTCGGTGTGGCCCTTCTGGCGACCAAAGCCCTTCACCTCGGTCACGGTAAGGCCAGTCACGCCACATTCGGCAAGGGCTTCGCGGACTTCTTCGAGCTTGAAGGGCTTGATGACGGCGGTGATCATTTTCATGGCGGGTCTCCTGGAGGATGTGAATAAAAAAGGCTGAAGGCGCAGCGCCGAAGCGTCACGCCCTGAATTTGCTGGTGATAGGGTAACGCCAGTCCTTGCCGAAGCTGCGGCGCGTGACCCTTATCCCCACGGGGGCCTGGCGGCGCTTGTACTCGTTGAGCTTGATCAGGCGCGTCACACGCTCCACATCGGCACGCGCAAAGCCGCTGGCGATGATGGATTCGATGGGCTCGTCGTTCTCCATGTAGCGGGCCACGATGGCGTCCAGCACCTCATAGGGCGGCAGGCTGTCCTGGTCTTTCTGGTCGGGCCGCAGTTCCGCGCTGGGCGGGCGGGTGATGATGCGTTCGGGGATGGGGCTCGCGCCCGTTCCATACGGGTCGTTGGCATTGCGCCAGCGCGCCAGGTCAAAAACCCGGGTCTTGGCCACATCCTTGATCACCGCAAAGCCCCCGGCCATGTCGCCGTACAGCGTGCAGTAGCCAGTCGACATCTCGCTCTTGTTGCCCGTGGTCAGCACGATGGCGCCGAACTTGTTGGACAGGGCCATCAGCAGTGTGCCCCGGATGCGCGCCTGCAGGTTTTCTTCCGTCGTGTCCTCGGCCAGCCCCGCAAAGTCGCTAGCCAGCGCGGCCTTGAAAGCCTCGAACTGCGGCTTGATCGAGATCTCGTCATAGCGCACGCCCAGGCGGCTGGCCAAATCGCGCGCGTCGATCCAGCTGATATCGGCCGTGTAGGGCGACGGCATCATCACCGTGCGCACCTTGTCGGCCCCCAGCGCATCCACTGCAATCGCCAGCACCAGGGCCGAATCGATGCCACCCGACAGCCCCAGCAGCGCCCCCGGAAAGCCGTTCTTGCCCACGTAGTCACGCACACCCAGCACCAGGGCGTCCCACAGGTCGGCCTCCAGGCTTTTCTCCGGGGCGATGTCTGCTTCAATTTTGATAGCTGCTTGCGCTTGATGGACCTGCGCGAACACCAGTTTTTCTTCAAAACTTGGCCCCCGGCAGGCCACCGAGCCATCGGCGTTGAGCGCGAACGAACGGCCTTCAAACACCACCTCGTCCTGCCCGCCCACCAGGTGCGCGTACACCAGCGGCAAGCCCGTCTCGGTCACACGCTCGCGCATGGTCTGCTCGCGCTCGGCGCCCTTGCCCAGGTGGAACGGCGACGCGTTGATGACCGCCAGCAGTTGCGCACCTGCCGCTGCGGCATCGCGTGCGGGCGCCGCAAACCAGGCGTCCTCGCACACCAGCACGCCCACGCGTAGGCCTTCCACTTCAAAAATGCACGGCTTGTCGCCCGCCACAAAATAGCGGCGCTCGTCAAACACCTGGTAGTTGGGCAGCTCGCGCTTGGCATAGGTCTGCTCGATCTGCCCATCGCGCAGCACGCTGGCGGCATTGACGCAGGCGCTGAACGCGGGCGCATTGGGCGCTACGGCCTGCGGGTGGCCCAGCACAATGGCCAGGCCTTTCAACCCCGCAGTCTCACGGGCCACGGTTTTCACGGCATCATCGCAGGCCGCAATGAAGGCGGGGCGCAGGAACAGGTCTTCGGCCGCATAGCCGCACACGGCCAGTTCGGGCGTCAGCAGCAACCGCGCCCCCTGGGCATAGGCCTCGCGGGCCGCCGCAATGATCTTCTGGGCGTTGCCGGGCATGTCGCCCACAACAAAGTTGAGCTGCGCAGTGCAAATGGAGAGCGTCATGGAACTGGAATCGGCCCCTGCGGCCAGGTTGAATACCGCCCACACGGGCCCGCAGCTTGCAAAACAAAACCGGGGTGTGCATGGCTGAATCTGCCATTATCGCCCGCGTACTGACCACTGCGCTGGACGTGGATGCAGCCGCCTGGAACCACCTGCTCGCCCAGCAAAGCCACCCTACCCCCTTCCTGCGCCACGAATACCTGGCCGACCTGGAAACCAGCGGCAGCGCCACGCCCCGCACCGGCTGGACACCGCGCTTCATGACCCTGTGGGAGGCGCAAGGCGACGGGCAAGAAGTGCTGATGGCCGCCTGCCCGCTGTACCTCAAGAACCACTCCTACGGCGAATACGTCTTTGACTGGGCCTGGGCCAGCGCCTACGAACAACACGGCGTGCCCTACTACCCCAAGGCCGTGATCGCCGTGCCCTTCACCCCCGTGCCCGGCACCCGCCTGCTGGCGCGCGACGATGCAGCGCGCGCACTGCTGGTGCAGGCCGTGTGCCAATGGTGCGAGGACGAAAACGTCTCGTCCGTGCACATCCTGTTTGCCAGCCAAGACGATGTGCGGACCAGTACAGCGCAAGAGCTGATGCTGCGCCACACGGTGCAGTTTCATTGGAAGAATGTGGCCCCCACGCTCCCCGCTGCGCGTGGTTCGCTGCCCCCCGAGGGGGCCCTCACCGCCTTGGGGCGGCCCGGCGGCGGTGAGAATGCGGCCCCCACGCTCCCCGCTGCGCGTGGTTCGCTGCCCCCCGAGGGGGCTCCCGAATGCGCAACGCCGGGTGGCGGCGCGGGCCAGCCCTTCCAAGACTTCGACCACTTTCTCGCCAGCCTCACCCAGGACAAACGCAAAAAAGTCCGGCAAGAACGCCGCCGCGTGGCAGAGGCCGGGGTGAGCTTCCGCTGGTCGCGCGGGGCCGACATCAGCGCCGCCGACTGGGACTTTTTCTACCGCTGCTACGAACGCACCTACCTCGAACACGGTAACCCGCCCTACCTCACGCGGGACTTCTTCGCCCGCATGGCGGCCCACATGCCCGAGGCCTGGCTGCTCTTTGTGGGCGAACGCCACGGCCGACCCATTGCTACCAGTTTGATAGCTGTTAGCGCTCTACCATCAGGCGCTGGCAGCCAAAAAGACCACAAACAAGACCCCCAACTGGTAGCCTACGGCCGCTACTGGGGCGCGCTGGAGCGTGTGGACTGCCTGCACTTTGAGGCCTGCTACTACCAGCCGCTGCAATGGTGCATAGAACACGGAGCCCAGCGCTTTGAAGGCGGCGCCCAGGGCGAACACAAAATGGCCCGCGCCCTGCTGCCCGTGCAGGCCACCAGCGCCCACTGGCTGGCGCACCCCGCCTTTGCCGAGGCGGTAGAACGCTTCCTGGCCCGCGAAAGCGAAGGCGTGGGGCACTATCTGAGCGAACTGCAAGAGCGCAACCCGTTCAAGACCGCCTGAGCCAGCGCAGAACCCGCCCAGGGGACACATCCCCACGCCCCGCCCCGAGCGCGCTGACTCAGCACCAGCACCCTCCCGCTCGCGACACCAGGTGCCCGCCCCCCCCGGTGCCCGGCATCCGCACAACCCAACGCCGCGTCACCTTGTCGCAGCTTGCACCCACCTGACAACACAGGCAGCACGTTGGATGCGCCCAACCTCGGGTTCTCCCGACCACGGCACAGCGCTTGCATCGGCATACTTGCCGCCGCCCGCCCTGCCCGGCAACGCACCACGGCGGCGCAGTCATCCGACAAACCACAGATCCGCCCCCCAGCCCATCCGCCCGTCAGGCAAGCACCACAACATCCTCACCATGGCCGCTCCGCAGCATGTCCCATTTCTGACGGTGGAAGACGAAGACGACTGGGTCGTCTCCTTTGCGCTGGGCCCCCAGGGCGCCCACCGCCTGACCCTCGTGCGCACACCCCGGCTGGAATTCATGCTGCGGCCCGACCAACGCGGCGTATCGGTAGGCGCAGAAGCCGGCCAGCGCCCCGCCCTGCTGGTCGCAGTGCAATGGGGCCCCAAAAGCGTGGATGTTGTGTCTACCGCCAAACGCTACAGCCTGGACATCAGCAAGGTCGACCACGCCACCCGCGCAGCAGCACTGCGCGTGCTGGGCAAGATGAACTTTGACCAAAGGTTTCAGTTGGCCGACGGCTACCGCTGACTGTCTTCCTCCGGCAACCTGGATGGCCCTATTGGCCCCATTGGCCCCAATGGGCGCGCGGGCCGTGCTGGTTCGCACAGATGTGGCCCGCAGCGCGCCCCGGCAATTTGCGCGTCATCCCCCCGCACCCGCGCCAGGATCGCGCCCGGCCCCTGGCGCACACGCAGGGGCTCGCGGTGCCGCGCCAGCACCGTCATGTCGTCATGTCGTCGTATCGGGCCGCATCACCGCAATTTGCATGCGGGTGGCGCCCAGGTCGGCGCCCATCACCACGCCCAGGGGTTCGGCACGCCGCCCGCCAGAAGATGCCTGCTGGCCTCTCGTCAAGCCCATAAGGACACAGCCGAAGGTGGTCCTGCGGCCGGGGGCTACAGATCGGTGGACGGTCTCCGGGCGATGGATGTGCGGCGCACGGCTTGAGACCGCCCAGGCTCAGCACCTCGGGGGCCCATCGTGCGAGCCATTGGCCGGCAGCCCCAACCGACAACGGATGGCGCTCCACGCCACTGTGAGCGCCATCGCCCGGAGCAAACCACGCTGTACCGCCCTGGCCCTGGGCAGCAGCACGCGGCCGGGTCAGGCCGCCAACTGCGCCTGGTTGCGGCCTTTGGCCTTGGCAGCGTAGAGGGCAGCGTCGGCGCGGGCGAAGAGATCGGGCAGCGAGGCCTGGCGACCGGCCGGCCGCGCAGCCACACCGAAGCTGGCGCTCAAGTTCAGCATGCTGCCATCGGGCAGGTGCAGCGGCTGCTGCTGCATGGCCTGGCGCAGGCGCTCGGCCAGGGCCAGCGCCGCCTGGTCATCGCAATCGGGCAGCAGCGCGATGAACTCCTCGCCGCCATAGCGGGCCAGCAGATCGCAGCTGCGCAGCTGGGCCTGCGCGATGTGTGCCACATGCTGCAGCACCTGGTCGCCGGTCTCGTGGCCATGCTGATCGTTGATGCGCTTGAAATGGTCCAAATCGAACAGCAGCAGCGCCAGCGGCCAACGGTGGCGTTCGGACTGGGCCAGCTGGGCCGGCGCCAGCTCGTCGAAGGCGCGGCGGTTCAGCAGACCGGTCAGATGGTCGCGGTGGCTGAGCTGGCGCAGCTCGGTGATCAGGGTCTGGCGCTCGGCCTCCAGCTCCTGGGTGCGTTGCAGGCTGGCCTGCAATGCATGCACCGCAGCCTGCAGCTCGCCGATCTCGTCGCTGCGCTGGATGACGGGCAGCGGCTGGTTCAGTTGCCCTCGCATGAGCTCCACCATATGCTGGGTGCTGAGCAGCAACGGCGACAGCACACGGCGGCGCAGGGTGATGAACACGCCGACCTCCAGCGCCAGGATGCAGCAGCCAATCAGCGCGTTGACACGCAGCCGCTGCCAGGCTGCCGCCACCTCCGCGAGTGCCTGTTCGCGGCCAACCTCGTGCAGCGTGTCGCGCAACTCGACGATGCTGCGCATCGCCGGGACATAACGGGAAACGAACTGGGCCGAGTCCATGCCATAGGGCTGACCGGCCAGGCCCCGGGCGGTTATCTCAGCGACAAAGGGCAGGCCCTGACCGAAATAGCGTTCGTACTGGGCCTGCAGCGCGGCGTCGATGCGCGGATCGGACAGGCTGGTGCGCGCCTTCACGTACAGCAGGGCCTTGAGCTGCTCAATGCGGCCGAGCACGCGGGGGATGCCGTCGCGCTCTTGCGGGCCAAGCGGCGCGCCGCTGGCCAGCGGCGCGGTGAATTGCGAGCCCAGGCGGCCGGCATGCTCGCGCAGCTCGGTCGCGTAGCGCGCGCCGACCAGCGGCAGCGACAGGCTGGGGTGGATGCGCTCGGCGCTGGCCGACAGCAGGGTGACCGCCTCCAGCACTGTGTCGACGACCCCAAACATCTGGTCGATGACCTGCCGGGTGCTGCGCTTGTCGACGGCCGCGCGCTCGGCATGCGGCAGCGCCGCCACGCGCTCAAGCTCCTGCCGTGCTGCCTGCATCTGCGCGCGCGCCCGCTCCAGCACCGGCAGAGCGGTCCGCAGCTCGGCCTCCTCGCGCTGGCGCAGCCGCATCAGCGCTACTTCGAAGGCCGCATCCGTCGCCTGTTGAAACTGCGTCAAGCGCTTGCGCAACGCGTCCGAGGGCGGGTCGTTGAGCACCGGGATGGCCGGGCCACGCTCGGCCGATGCGTGTTCGGCGACCTGCATGGCCGCATAAGCCAGCTCCATCGCCTCCAGACCGAATTCAGCGCGGCGCACGCCCTGCCAGTCAGTCCACATCGTACGCACCAGCATCAATGAGACCAGGCCGAGCAGCAGCACTGTGGTGCAAAGGAAGAGACGGATCAGGCGCATGGTGACAAACATTGTCGGCGCTGCCGCTGCGCCTGTGCCTGCGCACACCGGCTATTTTTCCCGTCTTGCGCATCTTTCGCACCGTTCTCCCGCTATCAAACGCCCTGTGCGTCGCCGCCTGCCCGTGGTTGTGGCGAATTTCCGCGAGCGGACCAGTCCACGGACCTGGTCGTCGCCGGGCACATTGAGGTGGGGGTGGTGAAGGTCAAAAAACAAGGCAAATTGGCTTCCAGCGCTTTTATATCAAGCGCAAGCAGCTATCAATTTTGCAGCAACATATCCTTCGGCAAGTACCATCTATAGCCCCATGTTACGATCACGCAACTTTGAATGTTGCATGAAACGAGATAGCCGACTTTCCAATGTTCTCCACGCGCTGCTGCACATGGCAGAGATGGAGGGGCCCGCCACGTCGGAGGCGATGGCGCAGGCCATGCAGACCCACCCGGTGGTGGTGCGCCGCCTGATGGCGGGGCTGCGGTATGCGGGCTTTGTCACATCGGCCAAGGGGCATGGCGGGGGGTGGGTACTGTCATGCCCGCTGCAAGACATCACGCTGCGCGACGTCTACGAGGCGCTGGGCGCGCCCACGCTGCTGGCGGTGGGTAACAGGGTGGAGAGCCCCGGCTGCATCGTCGAGCAGGCGGTGAACCGCGCGCTGACCGACGCCTACCAGGCGGCCGAAGAGGCGCTGCTGGCGCGCTTGGGTGCGGTGACGCTGGCGCAGTTGTCGGCCGAGTTTCACGCACGCATGGTGGCTGGGTGCCACGGGCACCAGGAGATTTCTCATGACAACGGCAGCAGCAGTGATGACAGCGCCCCACCAGGCGTTTGATGTGATCGTGGTGGGCGGCAGCTTTGCGGGCCTGTCGGCCGCGATGCAGCTGGCGCGCGCCCGGCGGCGGGTGTGCGTGGTAGACGCAGGCCAGCCGCGCAACCGGTTTGCGGCGGCGTCGCACGGCTTCTTTGGGCAAGACGGAGAGCCGCCTCTGGCGATGATCGAGCAGGCGCGGCGCAAGCTGCTGGCCTACCCCACGGTGACGTTGCGGCAGGGCACCGCCGTGTCGGCCATGCCGCAGCGCAGTGCAGGGTCACCCGAGAACGGGTTTGAAATGGTGCTGGACGATGGCGCAACCATGGAGGCACACAAGCTGGTGCTGGCGTTTGGCGTGCAGGATGGCCTGCCCGAGATTGCAGGCCTGCGCGAGCGCTGGGGTGCATCGGTTTTGCACTGCCCGTATTGCCACGGCTATGAGTTTGCGGGCCAGCGCCTGGGTGTGCTGTACCACTCGCCGCCGTCGGGCATGCACGCGCAGCTGATCGCCGACTGGGGCCCGACCACCCTCTTTTTGAATGGCGAAACCACGCTGGAGCCCAGCGAGCGCGAGCGGCTGCTGGCGCTGGGCATTGCGGTGGAGCCCGCACCCATCGCCGCGCTGGAAGGCCCGGGCCAGGCGCTGCGGGGCGTGCGGCTGCAGGCCACTGGCGGCGGCGATGCGCGTGTGGTGCCAATCGATGCGCTGTATGTAGCGGCATCTACGCGCCCATCCAGCTCACTGGCCGAACAGCTGGGCTGCGCGTTCGACGATGGGCCCATGGGCCCCTACGTCCGCACCGACGCGAACAAGATGACCACCGTGCCCGGCGTGTATGCCGCGGGCGACCTGACGCTGATGCGCCACAACGCCACTCTGGCGTCGGCCGAAGGGGTGCTGGCGGGCGTGGGGGCGCACCAGGCGCTGGTGTTTGGGCAGTGAGAACCCATTCCAAAAGCAGCGAAGACCTGGCGCACAAGCTGCGGCACACTGGGCGGGCCGTGCCTGCTTGATTCCCATCCGCGCCAAACCATCGTCATGACCATTTCATCACTGCATCGCTTGCGCCTTCGCTCACGTTCTCCTTCGCGCTCCGGCCTCGGCATGCGTTGGCTGTCGGTCGCAGCGCTCGGCTGCGCGGCCACCGTGGCCCAGGCCGCAGGCTTTGCCTTCATCGAGGTGCCAGCAGACCAAGACGGGCCCGCGATGCGCGGCGCCGTGTGGTCGCCCTGCAGCGCGCCGCCGGGCCGCATCGACCTGGCGCCGCTGGTGCTGCAAGGCACGCGCGACTGCCCCATTGCCGGTATCGCCGGTCAAGGCCTGCCGCTGGTGGTGGTGTCGCACGGCGCAGGGGGCTCAGCCCTGGGGCACCACGATACGGCAGCTGCACTGGCCGATGCGGGCTATGTGGTGGCAGCCATCAACCACCCGGGCGACAACTTTCAGGACATGAGCCGCCAGGGCCACCTCTCGGCCTTTGCCACGCGACCGGTGGATATCAAACGGCTGACGGACTACATGCTGGGCGCGTGGCCCTTGCGCGCACAACTGGACGCGGGCAAGGTGGGCTTTTTTGGCTATTCGCGCGGCGGCTACACGGGACTGGTGGCCATCGGTGCCAAGCCAGACTGGACGCTGCGGGAGGACCTGTGCCCGCCGCTGTCCATGCGGCCCCTGTGTGGCGAGATTCGGCGCAATGAGATCCCCGCCACGCCCGCGCCAGATGCGCGCATCAAGGCAGCGGTCATCGTGGACCCGCTGAGCGTGTTCGATGCCAAGGGGCTGGGGAACGTCAGCATCCCGGTCCAGCTGTGGGCTTCTGCATTGGGTGGTGATGGCGTCACGCCCCAGAGCGTGGAGACGGTGCGCCAGGGCCTGCCCCGCGCACCCGACTGGCACGTGGCGGCCAGCGCGGGGCACTTCGCCTTTCTGGCGCCTTGTTCGCCTGCGTTGGCCGACGTGGCACCGGAGATTTGTCGCGATGCGCCGGGGTTTGACCGGGTGGCGTTCCACAGGGTGTTCAATGCGCAGGTGGTGGGGTTCTTCCAGGGGCATGTTTCGGCAGGCATCCCAGCGACCAAGGCCCCCTGAGCGGTTTTTCTCATCACATGCGGCTTGCCCGCGCGGTGTGAAGACGAACGGACTGCTCGGGCTCGGCCTCTTTTGTCGCGCTGCGCGAGGCTTCAACGGGCTCAGCCCGAACGGCTTTTGGTCATTGAGGCCGTGCGCTCAACAAGCATCCACATGCATTGCAGTGGCGGGATTGAGGTCTTGGCAAGCCTTGACCTGATTGGATTTGACCCGACCATCCACCCAGATGGTGACATGGGGGTCGCCTACCTGATGGCAGCCCTTGCGAACCTCGACCACTCCACAAGAGCCTAAAACCCTGTGGGACAACGGGGCTGTAGCACTGCGGTCTTTCGCACTGTCCAGGAACTGTTCGATTTGCTTCTTGGTGTAGGGCTGGGTTGTCAAGGCGCCGTTTTTCACATCGTTGTTGTTGTCCTTGCTCCAGTCTTCCTGGAATATGTAGTCGGGCCTGGCCAAGGCCGCTCCGCACAGCAGCAAAGCAAGCGCTGTCACCACGATTTTTTTCATTTTCCGCTCTCCTGAAAGCCTACTCTTTGACGATTTTCGGCGCCCTCGGCTTCATCACCGATTGATGAAGTGAGCCCATGGTGGCGCCACCAAAGCGGCTTGGCGATTACAGGAAATTACAGCGAAATTCTTCACACGCATTGGGTGCATTTCACACATTGAGCGTGGGGGCTGGCCCGATCAGCGGCTTGCGGTGGTGCTGGGGCTCGGAGTACCCACCCCCTTCGAACGGGGCCGCCGAATCGTCCACAGCGCCACAGCCATCAGCCCCACCCCCCCCAGTTGCACGGGGCTGAGCGTGCGGCCATACACCGCCCAGTCCACCAACACGGCCGTGATCGGGTACACAAACTGCAGCACGGCAATGTGGCCCAACGCCAGGCGGGCCATACCGGCGAACAGCACCACATACGCCAGCCCGGTGTGCAGCACGCCCAGGCCCAGCAGCCAGCCCCACGCGGCGCCCTGCGGCGGCCAGCCCAGCACCCAGGGGGCCCATGCCAGAGCCACCGCACCCACCAGGCACTGCCACAGCGCCATCGCAAACGGGCTGATGGTTTTCTGCGTGTTGGCCAGCAGCGTGACACCCGCATAGCAGAGCGAGCCGCCCAGGCACATCATTACGCCAGCCAGGTAGCTGCTGCCGCCAGTGCCACCGGTACCGCCGATACCGCCAGGGCTTGCCGCCGCGGCAGCGGCTGCGGTGCCGTCGAACAAGCCCGTGGTCAGCACCAGCCCGCCCAGCGCGGCCAGTGTGGCCAGCCATTGCGTGGGCGATACCGTCTCGCGCAGGAACAATGCACCAAACACGATGACCCAGATGGGCTGGATGTGAAAAATCACGGTGGCCACGGCCATCGATGTGCGCGGGATGGCGGCGAAGAACAGCGCCCAGTTCATCACCATGAGCACACCGGTGGCGCAGGCCACCCAGCGGGCGCGGCCGTGCAGAAAAAGCGGCTGCCCCCGCCCTGTGGTCAGGCACCACGCCAGCAGCGCCATGGCACCAAATGCGCAGCGGAACCACACGGTCACCAGCGGGTGCTGGCCCGCCTCTTCCACAAACACGCCAATGGTGCCCAGCAGCACGCCACCGGCAATCAGCAGCCACTGGCCCTCGCGCTCGCGGGTGGGGGCGGACAGTGGTGCGCTGGCAAGGGATGCGGACACAGGTGCGATGGCGCTGGCTTTGGAGTGCTTCATGCCGCCGATGCTCCGGCTTTCCAGCATCTGTGTAAAACGGATAAATCGAACGGCTACCATTTGATAAACGAATTCACAGCCTCTGCCGCTTTCGCCATCGCACCGACCCCAAAGGCACTCCATGAACTACCCGGATTTTCAGATCGACTGGCTGCGCGCCTTTGTGGCGGTGGTGGATGCGGGCTCGCTCTCGGGCGCGGCGCCGCTGGTGCACCGCTCGCAGTCGGCGGTGAGCATGCAGATCAAGAAGCTGGAGACCGCCCTGGGCCGCCCCGTGCTGCTGCGCGGGCCTCGCCACCTGGAGGTGACGCCTGCGGGGGCAGAGCTGCTGTCGTACGCCCGCCGTGTGCTCGATTTGCAGGCCGAGGCACACGCAGCGCTGTTTGGCCCCCAGCTGGCAGGCCGCGTGCGGCTGGGGGTGCCGGACGACTACGCCAGCACCTACCTCACGCCCGTGCTGCGCAGCTTTGCGCACCGCTACCAGGGGGTGGAGATTGAGCTGACGTGTGAGCAATCCACAGCCCTGATACCCCGCATTGCGCGAGGCGAACTGGACCTGGCGCTGGTCTCGCGCGACAAGCCACAGCGCGGGCGCTTTCTGTTTGACGAGCCGCTGGTGTGGGTGGGCGCGCCGCAGTTTGAGGTGTGGCGGCGCGACCCGCTACCCATTGCGGTGTACGAATCCGCCAGCATGGCGCGGCAGGCCACCTTGTCGGCACTGGCGGCGCGGCGCCGGGCGTATCGCATCGTGTACCACAGCTCCAGCCTGGCGGGCCAGCTGGCCGCTGTGGAAAGCGGCCTGGCCGTGGCGGTGCTCACACGCTGCAGCGTGCCGCCCCATCTGCAGGTCTTGCAGAACCTGCCTGCAGAGTTTGACCTGCCACCGCTCGATGCCATGCATGTGGCGGTGCTGCGCAGCAAGGTATCGCAGCGTTCACCGGCGGTGGATGCGATGTATGAGCAAATCGTGCGGACGCTGTCGGGGTGAGGTGGCGGAGGGTAGAAGCAGCCCCCAACCCTTCGCTCCGGGCCCGGCGAAGGGCTGCGCCCAGGCAGGCTCTCGTTTTCTTTGGGAGGTGGGACGATCCCTCAGCCAGCCTGCCCCTGCGCCAGCACCTGGGCACGCAATTGATCGCGCGGGCCCAGCAGCGCATCGCCACTGAGCAACCGCAGCGCACCGCCCTGCCCTGCAACCACCAGTTGCGGCACACCACGCGCCCCGACGGCGCGCAGCGTGGCCTGGGCGGTGGTCGTGCGTTCGGCGGTGGCGCGCTGCAAGGCGGTGTCGGTCGCCAGGGCCAAGGCGGCGGCCTCTTGCAGCCCCAGTTCGCGCAGCACCTCGGCGATCACGACCGGGTCGGTGTTGTCCCGGCCATCCACATAGCGGGCGTGCTGCAGGGCGTGCAATGCGTCCAGCTCGCGCTCAGGTGCAGTCTGCGCCACGGAGGTCAATGCCAGCGTGGCAGGGCCAGAGTCAAAGCGGCCGTTGGCTGCGCCAAGGATCTGGTCGCGGTAGGCCTGCGTGAAAGGCTGACCGGTGAGCTGCTGAATGCGCTGGTCGTTGGCCCAGGCATAGGCGGCAAATTGCGCGTCCATGGGCCGCGCGCCTGCGCCTGCAAACAGGCCGGTGGGGGCGAGTGCCACATCGACACCCTCCACGCCCCGCAGGTACTGCAGCGCAGGCGCGGCGGCATAGCACCAGCCGCACAGGGGGTCAAACAGGTAGGTCACCTTGATGGGGGGCATGGTGGACATCGGTCAGGTTCTTTCTACAAGGTCAGACGGTGTGGATGTGAACGGTGCCGCTGCTGGTGCGGCGGTTGCAGCCAGTGCCGCCTCAAAAGCGGCGATCTCTTCGGCCAGCGAGCCCCGGCTGCGGAAGTGGCGGGCGGCGCGGTCGTACCAGTTTTCGGCATCCTCCAAATCACCTTCCTGCAGATGCAGGATGCCGTGCAGCCACGCTGCAAGCATGGAGCCGTCGTGCTGCACCAGATTGTGCGCCGCGTTCCAGCGCCCGGCGTGCAGGTGCTGCAGGACTTGCTGGAGCGGGTGTGTAGCGGTCACGATCTGGTTCCTTTCTTTCAACAACTTGCTTTGACAGCTTTCAGCACGTCATCTCACCACTTCATCTCGCCCTTGTTGACCTTGGCGCCGATGTCCAGCGACAGGCCCATGGGCGCGGCGGGGTAGGCCTTCTTCATCGCGTCGATGAGTTCGGCGCTGGTCTTGGTGGCGGCGGCGTTCTTCTCAAACGCTTGCAGGTAGCCCTTGGTGTAGCTGATGTTGGCAGCGTCCAGCTTGCCACCGGCGGGCATGTGGCCGGGCACCACCACGGTGGGCTGCAGGGCGGCCATTTCGTCGAGCTGGGCAATCCAGGCGCTGCGCTCGGCCACGGTTTGCGTATCGGCCGTCCACACATGGGTGTTGGTGCCAAACACACCGATGTTGCCCACCACAGCCTTCACCGAAGGAATCCACGCATACGGGCGGTGCGCCAGCAAGCCGGTGGTGCCACGGATCTCCACCGTCTGGCCGTCCACGCTCAGCGTGTTGCCCGCGATGGCCTTGGGCAGCACGGGCGTGCGCGGCGCGTTGGCGCCCATCTTGGGGCCCCAGAACGAGAGCTTGGTGGCGAGCTTGGCGTTGATCTTCTCCAGCACGGCGGGCGTGGTTACCACGTCGGCCTTGGGGAAGATCTCTTTCAGCGCTTCCACGCCAAAGTAATAGTCGGGGTCGGCCTGGCTCACATAGATGGTTTTCAGCTCTTTGCCGCTGTCGAGCACGTTGGCGGCAATGCGCAGCGCATCGGCACGGGTGAAGCCTGCGTCGATGACCATGGCCTCCTTCTCGCCATACACCAGCGTGGAGTTGACGTTGAAGCTGTTGCCATCGGCGTTGTAAACCTTGACCTGCAGCGGCTGGGCGGCCTGGGCGCCGGTGAAGGCAACAGCAAGGGTGGCGGCGATAAGGGTGGTGCGGAACATGGCGGTTTCTCCAGGGTTTTGAGAGGTTGTACAGAGGACGGAATGAAGTTTATTTGCTCCAATCGATCCAATAAACCCGATAATTCGTGCATATTTGTTTCATTATTCGATCAAATAACCACCCTATGGACCGTCTGACCGCCATGCGCGTGTTTGCCGAAGTCGCCACCAGCGGCAGCTTCAGCGCCACCGCCGACAAGCTCGATATGTCGCGTGCCATGGTCACGCGCTATGTGGGCGAGATGGAGCAGTGGCTGCAGGCGCGGCTGCTGCAGCGCACCACCCGCAGCGTGACGCTGACCGATGCGGGCGAGCACGCGCTGCGCCGCTGCCAGCAGATGCTGGCGCTGAGCCAAGATCTGGAAGAAGAAACCGCCACCACCACCGAGGGCGCGCTGCGCGGGCAACTGCGGCTGACCTGCAGCGTGTCGTTTGCGTTTGCGCAGATGGGCGCAGCGATTGCGGACTTTCTGGCGCTGCACCAAGAGCTCAAGATCGACCTGGACGCGAGCGAGGGCTCGCTGAACCTGGTGGAAAAGCGCATCGACCTGGCCATCCGCATCAGCGCCGAGCCCGACCCGCTACTTATCGGCCGCCCGCTGGCGCGGTGTGATTCGGTGCTGGTGGCAGCGCCCGCCTACCTGGCCGCCCACGGCGTGCCGCTGCAGCCTGCCGACCTGGCGCAGCACCGCTGCCTGAGCTACGCCAACTTTGGCAAAAGCGTGTGGCAGCTGACGCGCGGCGAGGTGGTGGAACGCGTGGGCGTGAGCGGCCATTTCAGCGCCAACGAAGCCACCACGCTGATGCGTGCCGCACTGGCGGGCGGCGGCATTGCGATGCAGCCGACGTATCTGGTCAACCCCTACCTGCACAGCGGCGAGCTGCAGGCGGTGCTGCCGGGGTGGGACTTGCCGGTGATGACGATCTATGCGCTGTACCCGTCACGCAGGCATTTGTCACCAGCGGTGCGGGCGTTGCTGGATTTTTTGGTGGAGCGGTTTGCGGGGGTGCCGTGGTGAGGGATGGTCGCCTCGGCTGAATTACTGCAAATTTGATAGCTGCTAGCGCTTTTCCATCAGGCGGTAGAGGCCCATTTGGCTCGATTTTCACAACCCTTTGAGAGCGCACTGACACTCCCTGTCATGGTCCAATGAAATAGGACACCTCGATAGGGGCCCATGACCCCAGAGGAAATGACGAACATGAAAGACAAAAGAGCGCGCAGGGCGTTTGACGC
>CAXIRU010000031.1:0-80066 GCA_964031875.1 Acidovorax facilis | reverse complement strand
GCACCATGATCGCAAGCCGTTCTATGCGCAGGCATGGGTGTGGCTGGCGCAGGCGAGGATGCTGATGGGGCGTCTGAAATAGATTTCTTCTACACCCTCCAAAAGAAAGTAAGCAAAGAAAAGGCGACCCCCAGTCTGCGACCCCTTCGCGGTGCGAAGGGGCAAACCTGCGTCGGGGCGGTTGCGGGGTGCGCCGTGGAACTCGCTTTGCGCTGGCGCGCGCCGCTCGGACAGCCACGGCGATTCAGTTCACGAAGCACGCGCGCTCCGACGCGCGTGCCACCCCACAACCGCCCCGCCGCAGGCGCAGCCAGCAGGGGGTTGGGGCAGCCGAAAATCCAAACAGCCAACATCCATTCGGGCCGTCGCTGCGCTCGGCCGCGCCTGCGCAGCGCGCGGCACTTGCGCCCGCGAGATGGGGCCGAGCGAAGCGACGGCCCGAATGGATGTCCGATTAACGGGTTCCCTTCTGTATGCGCCTAGGGCGCGCAGGGCGCGGGGTGGCATGCGCGTCGAAGCGCGCATGCTTCGTTGTCTAGCTCGCCGTGGTTGTCTGAGCGGCGCGCGTAGCGCAAAGCGAGTTCCACGGCGCACCCCGTGACCGAGCACCCCTGGTTGCCCCGCAGCGCAGCGAAGGGGTCGCAGACAGTAGGGTCGCCCTTTCTTTGGTGACTTTCTTTCGGCGACGCGAAAGAAAGTTGCTGCGCCGCCGGGCGCACACCCCGGCCTCCGCCCTCTGCAAAGACACTCAAGCAACTATAAAAACAATAGCTTCCAACGCTTTACGGGCGGGCGGAGGGGGCTAAATGCATCCAAGAATTCAGCCACCAAAAGCGTTGCCCATTCCGAGAACTTATTTTTACCAAGCACTTGCTTGCTAAAAATAAACAGTTTTGCTATCGTGCCTGCATGGATTCACCCGTGCCGCGCACCCGCGCCATTGCTCCCACCCTCAAGAAACCCCCGGCCCGCCCCCGCGGCCAGGCCGTAGCGTCCCGCCCCGCCAACTCGGCAACCACAACACAACCCCCCGCCGAAGAACCCACTCGCCGCCCCCGTGGTCGCCCGCGCAAAACCGCCGAAGAACTCGACGACGGCAATCGCCGTCGCAAGCTCATGGACGGCGCTGCCAAACTCTTCCGCACCCAGGGCTTTGCCGCCACCAGCACGCGCGACATTGCGGCGGCGGCGGGCATGCACAGCGGCTCGCCCTTCTACCACTTCGAAAGCAAAAGCGCGCTGCTCTACGCCGTGATGAGCGAGGGCATGACCATGGCCGCGCAAAGCCAGCAGCAGGCACTTGATGCACTGCCCGCCACAGCCACACCGCGCGAGCAGCTGCACACACTCATTCGCCACCACTTCGAGATCCTGCTTGGCCCGCGCAGCAGCTTCATCCCGGTGATGCTGTACGAATGGCGCTCGCTCACACCCGCGCAGCGCAAGGGTATTGCCCGCATCAAGGACAGCTATGAGGCCACCTGGATGCCCGTGCTCCACGCGCTGGCCCAGCAGGGCGCACTGCAGGCCGAGCCCGGTGTGGCGCGGCTGTTCATCTTTGGGGCGCTCAACTGGGCGGTGCAGTGGTTCTCGCCCAAGAAGGGCAAGTCGCTCGACGCGCTCACCGATGAGGCACTCACCCTGTTCATCCGTTCATAACAACCCCATCAAGGCAGAGTCACCATGGCCCCCACCGCGCGCAACGCTTACCAGTCCGTGTTTGCGCCGGGCCTGTTCCTGGGCCAGGTGGTGGTGGTCACCGGCGGCGGCTCCGGCATTGGCCGCTGCACGGCGCACGAGCTGGCGCACCTGGGCGCGCATGTGGTGCTGGTGGGGCGCAAGCCAGAAAAGCTGCTGGCCGTGGTCGAAGAGATCACTGCCGATGGCGGCAGCGTGTCAAGCCAAGTGTGCGACATCCGATCCGAAGAAGGCGTGGTGGCGCTGGTGCAGCAAATCCTTGCTGCGCAGGGCCGCATCGATGCGCTGGTCAACAACGCAGGCGGGCAGTTCATGGCGCCGCTTGAATCCATCAGCGCCAAGGGCTGGGAGGCCGTGCTGCACACCAACCTCACCGGCGGCTTTTTGATGGCGCGTGAGTGTTATCGGCAGTGGATGGCGCAGCACGGTGGCTCCATTGTCAACATCGTGGCCGACATGTGGGGCTCGATGCCTGGCATGGGGCATAGCGGGGCGGCGCGCGCGGGCATGGTCAGCTTCACCGAAACCGCTGCGCTGGAATGGGCGCACAGCGGTGTGCGCGTGAACGCCGTGGCGCCGGGTTACATCGCCTCCAGCGGCATGGACAACTACCCGCCCGAGGCGGCAGACATGCTGCGTGCCATGCCGCGCACGGTGCCGCTTGGGCGCTTTGGCAACGAGGCCGAGGTGTCGGCAGCCATTACTTTTTTGCTCAGCCCGGCAGCCAGCTTCATCAGCGGCACCACGCTGCGTGTGGACGGCGCACGGCCGCAGGTGCGCATGGGTTGGCCGCAGCGCCCGCCTGGTGCCACCGCCGCAGCACACCCGGCCGTGCGGCCGTTTGACGGCTTTCACCGTGCGCAGGTGCCGCAGGTGTTTGCCCCTTGCCACACCCCCAAGACCGAGGCCGCATGACCGCCGTCTTCACCACCCGATTCAACCCAGGCAGCACCGAGGCCACACTGCGCCGCGCTGCGCTGCAGGCCCGTTTGGATGCCTTGCGCGCGCTGGAAGAGCGCGCCGCCGCCGCTTCGGCCCGGTCGCTGCCCCAGTTTGAAAAGCGCGGCCAGCTGCTGCCGCGCCAGCGTGTGGCGCTGCTGCTGGATGCCGGTGCGCCCTGGCTGCCGCTGTGTACTTTGGCGGGCTACCTGCAGGATGTGAAAGACCCCGACAAGTCCGTGCCCGGTGGTGGCATGGTCGCGGGCATTGGTTTTGTCAGTGGCGTGCGTTGCATGGTGGTGGCCAGCGACTCGGGCATCGAGGCCGGTGCCATCCAGCCCATGGGCCTGGAAAAGATCCTGCGGGTGCAGGAGATCGCG
This sequence comes from Acidovorax facilis, assembly GCA_964031875.1. Taxonomy (GTDB): domain Bacteria; phylum Pseudomonadota; class Gammaproteobacteria; order Burkholderiales; family Burkholderiaceae_C; genus Acidovorax; species Acidovorax facilis_A. The sequence goes on along the minus strand of CAXIRU010000031.1, from coordinate 77,049 downwards.
CTGCAAAACCGCTTGCCGTTCATCCACCTGGTGGAGAGCGCGGGCGCCAACCTCATGCGCTACCGCGTCGAAAGTTTTGTGCACGGCGGCATGCTGTTTCGCAACCTCGCGCGGCTGTCGGCGGCGGGCATCCCGGTGATCACCGTGCAGCACGGCTCGGGCACCGCAGGCGGCGCCTACATGCCGGGCTTGTCGGACGTGGTCATCATGGTGCAGGGCCGCTCGCGCGCCTTTCTGGCCGGGCCGCCGCTGCTTAAGGCTGCGACGGGCGAGATCGCGACGGAAGAGGAGCTGGGCGGCGCCGAGATGCACACCGCTGTTTCGGGCTTGGGTGAATACCTGGCGCAGGACGACCGTGAGGCCATCGGCCTGGCGCGCGATGTGGTCGCACAGCTGGGGTGGAACATGCCCCTGCGAACCAGCGCACCTGGCCCCAGCTTGCCCGCCGACGATCTGCTGTCCCTGATGTCTGCCGACCTGCGCCAGCCCGTGGACATGCGCGAGGTGATGGCGCGGCTGGTGGATGGATCGGAGCTGCTGGAGTTCAAGGCCCGCTACGGTGCCGCCACTCTGTGCGCGCAAGGGCGCATCCAGGGCCACGCCGTGGGCTTCATCAGCAACAACGGTCCCATCGACGTGGCGGGCGCCAACAAGGCCACGCACTTCATCCAGTGGATGTGCCAGTTGGGCCACCCCATAATCTACCTGCAGAACACCACGGGCTACATGGTGGGCAAGGACAGCGAGCAGGGCGGCATGATCAAGCACGGCAGCAAGATGATCCAGGCCGTGACCAATGCCACCGTGCCGCAGATCACCATCCAGTGCGGCGCCAGCTTTGGCGCGGGCAACTACGGCATGTGCGGGCGCGGCTATGCGCCGCGCTTTTTGTTCAGCTGGCCGGGTGCCAAGACGGCAGTGATGGGCGGCGAGCAGGCTGCGCGCACCATGCAGATCGTGACCGAAGCAGCCCTGGCCCGCAAAGGCATCACGCCCGACCCGGCCGAGTCGCAAGCCCAGTTCGACAAGATCGTCGCCATGTTCGAGGCTCAGGCCGATGCGTTCTACACCAGCGGCCTGCTGCTGGACGACGGCGTGATCGACCCGCGCGACACGCGCGCCGTGCTGGCGTTTTGCCTGGACACCTTCGCCGAAGCACAGGCCCGCACGCTGCGGCCCCTGAGCTTTGGGGTGGCGCGGATGTGAGGGGTTCCGAAAGACATGGCCGAGCCTCTCAAACACCTGCTCAACGACACCGTGCCCCCGCGCATCGCGGCCATGGTGCGCCGTGCGTGGCGCAAGTTCGACACCGCCGCGTTTCTGCAGCAGGTAGAGCCCGGCTACGAATCGCTGGAGCTGATGGCACGCGGCCAGCGCATTGCGCAGGCCCTGCAGACCCACCTGCCGCAAGACGTGCCGCGCGCGCTGGGCGTGCTGGTCGATTCGATGGACCCGCCGATGGGCATCGATGCCGCGGGTGAACCTGATGCGGGTGACCGCCCCTACAGCGCCTTCCTGTACCTGCCGCACAGCATGTACATCGGCGCGCAGGGCATCGCGCATTTCGAGGCGGCCATGGCCGCGCAGCACGCGCTCACCCAGCGCTTTACGGCAGAGTTCTGCATCCGCCCCTACCTGCTGCAACACCAGAGCGCCACACTCGCGCGGCTGCGCGACTGGGCGCACGACGACAACGCCCATGTGCGCCGCCTGGTGAGCGAAGGCACGCGGCCCCGCCTGCCCTGGGCGCCGCGCTTGCCTGCATTCCAGAACAACCCGCAACTGGCCCTGCCGCTGCTCGATGCGCTCAAGGACGACCCATCGTCCTACGTGCGTCGCTCCGTGGCCAACCACCTGGGCGACATTGCCAAGGACCACCCCGACCTGGCCGTGGGCACCGCGCGCACCTGGCTGTTGGGCGCACCTGCACCGCGCGAAGCCTTGGTGCGCCACGGCCTGCGTTTTCTTATCAAGCGCGGCGACGCTGGCGCGCTCGATGCCCTGGGCGTAGGCCATGCCGTGGCGCTGGATGTGCGGGCCGCCCGCGTGGTGCCCGCCCGTGCGCGCATTGGCGAGAAGGTGCGCATCGAGGCCGAACTGCACAACCCCACACCGCAGCCCCAGCGCGTGCTGGCCGACCTGAAGGTGCACTACGTCAAGGCCCGTGGCGGTGCGGCGCCCAAGGTGTTCAAGCTGCAGACGCTGGACATAGCCCCCGGCGCCACCGTGGCGGTGGGCAAGACGCTGTCGCTGCAGCAGATGACCACACGCACCCATTACCCCGGCGCGCACCAGGTGGAGCTGGTGCTCAACGGTCGGCCCCAGCCGCTGGGGCAATTTCAGCTTTCGTGATCGAGGTTTGCAGGCATACCCATACAACCGCAGGAGACAAGCACCATGCAGTTCACGCACGAGCACCGCGAGATCCAGAAGACCCTCAAGCGCTTCATCGACGAAGAGATCAACCCCCATGTGGACGAGTGGGAGGCCGCCGAAATCTTCCCCGCGCACGAGGTCTTCAAGAAGATGGGCAACCTGGGCCTCTTGGGCCTGTGCAAGCCCGAGGAATACGGCGGCCAGGGGCTGGACTATTCGTACAGCCTGGCCATGGCCGAGGCGCTGGGCCACATCCACTGCGGCGGCGTGCCCATGGCGATTGGTGTGCAGACCGACATGTGCACCCCGGCACTGGCGCGCTACGGCAGCGAAGAACTCAAGCGCAGCTTTCTGGCCCCTGCGATTGCGGGCGACATGGTGGGCTGCATCGGCGTGAGCGAGCCTGCGGCGGGCAGCGATGTATCCGGCATCAAAAGCGTGGCCCGCAAGGATGGCGACGACTACGTGATCACCGGCCAGAAGATGTGGATCACCAACAGCTTGCAGGCCGACTGGATGTGCATGCTGGTCAACACGGGCGAAGGCCCCGTGCACAAGAACAAAAGCCTGGTGATGGTGCCCATGCGCGATAGCCCTAACGGCAAGCTGACCAAGGGCATTGAAGTGGCGCAGAAGATCCGCAAGATCGGCATGCACAGCAGCGACACCGGGTTGATCTACTTCGACGAAGTGCGCGTGCCGCAGCGCTACCGCATCGGCGCCGAAGGCCAGGGCTTCATCTACCAGATGCAGCAGTTCCAGGAAGAGCGCCTGTGGTGTGCCGCCAGCACGCTCGAATCGCTGAACCACTGCATCCAGTGGACCATCGACTACGCGCAGGAGCGCAAGCTGTTTGGCAGCACGCTGGCCGACCAGCAGTGGGTGCAGTTCAAGCTGGCCGAGCTCAAGACCGAGGTGGAAGCCCTGCGCGCACTCACCTACCGCGCCTGCGACCTGTATGTGAACGGGCAGGACGTGCTGGAGCTGGCCAGCATGGCCAAGCTCAAGGCCGGCCGCCTGAACCGCGAGGTGCCCGACACCTGCCTGCAGTTCTGGGGCGGCATGGGCTTCACGCTGGAGAACAAGGTCTCGCGCATGTACCGCGACGGGCGGCTGGCGTCGATTGGTGGCGGTGCGGACGAAGTGATGCTGGGCATCCTCGCCAAGCTCATGGGCATTGCGAAACGACCCGTATGAGAGGCAAAAGGTTGTCCCTGCCGCGTGATGCGTGCGCAGTACTGCCCCTCTCCCCTCGCGGGAGAGGGGTTGGGGAGAGGGGGCTGATTTGGCGTTGCCTCCCAGTCTGGCACCCCCTCTCCCCGGCCCTCTCCCGCAAGGGGAGAGGGGGTGAATGCAGCCCGCTGCGTGCATGCAATGGGTCACTGAAATGACAGCCCTCCCTTTGCTCATCGACCGCAGGCCACTTGCTCGCGGCAGCGTCGAAACCTGGACGCTCAATGACCCGGCCAGCCGCAATGCGCTGTCAGAAGCCATGGTGGACGCCCTGCTGGCCGCGTGCGAGCGGGCTGTGGCCGATGCCGACCTGCGCGGCGTGGTGCTGCGTGGCGCGGGTGGCCATTTCTGCGCAGGTGGCAGCCTGGGCGGCTTTGCCAAGACCATTGGCCAGCCCCTGGCTGCGGGCGAGGCAGACCCGCTGGTGCCACTGAACCGCCGCTTTGGCGCGTTGCTGCAGGCCCTGTGTGCGCTGCCTCAGTGGCTCATCGTGGCTGTGGAGGGCGCGGCCATGGGTGGCGGCTTTGGTATGGTGTGCTGCGCCGACCGCGTGCTGGCACACAGCGGCGCGCAGTTCGCCACGCCCGAGGTCACGCTGGGCATCGTGCCTGCGCAGATCGCGCCGTTTGTGGTGCGGCGCCTTGGCCCGTCTGCTGCACGGCGGTGTTTGCTGACAGGCGAGCGCTGGGATGCCCCTGCCGCCCAGCGCTTGGGCCTGGTCGATGACCTGGTGGAGGGCGATATGAATGTCGCTTTGCAGGCAGCGATTGCACGCCATGCTGCCGCAGCGCCGCAGGCCGTGGCCGCTACCAAACGTTTGTTGTTGGCCCAAGCCGAAACGCCGTTGCCCGCGCTGCTGGACGAAGCCGCCCTTGCCTTTGCGCAAGCGCTGCGTGGCCCCGAGGCACCGCAAGGGCTGGCGGCGTTTGCTGCGCGCAAGGCGCCGCCGTGGAGTGCGAAGCCATGAAAAAAATCTTCATCGCCAATCGGGCTGTTCATGCCGCAGGCATGGCGAAGCAAATTGCCCGCGCACGCGAAGCGTGCAGGCGGGCGATGGAGCCGCGAGGGCACAGCCTATGAAAAAGATACTCATCGCCAATCGCGGTGTTCATGCCGCAGGCATGGCGAAGCAAATTGCTCGCGCACGCGAAGCGTGCAGGCGGGCGATGGAGCCGCGAGGGCACAGCTTATGAAAAAGATACTGATCGCCAATCGCGGCGAAATCGCCCGCCGGGTGATTCACACCGCCCACCGCATGGGCATCGAAACGGTGGCCGTCTACTCAGACCCCGATGCCAACGCCCTGCATGTGCGCGAAGCCACCCAGGCCGTGGCGCTGGGTGGCGCAGCCAGCGCCGACACCTACCTGCGCATCGACAAGCTCCTGGCTGCAGCCCGCGCAACGGGCGCCAATGCCGTGCACCCCGGCTATGGCTTCCTCAGCGAGAACGCCGAATTTGCCCAGGCCGTGGTGGATGCGGGCCTGACCTGGATCGGCCCGCCGCCCGCAGCCATCCGTGCACTGGGCAGCAAGGCCGGGGCCAAGGCGTTGGCGGTCACGCATGGCGTGCCCTGCCTGCCCGGCTATGCGGGCGATGACCAGAGCGACGAGCGCTTTGCCGTCGAGGCTGCGCGTATCGGCACGCCCCTCATGGTCAAGGCCGTGGCGGGTGGGGGAGGGCGCGGCATGCGCCTGGTCACCAACCTTGCGCAGTTGCCTGCCGCGCTGGCGAGTGCCCGGTCCGAAGCGCTGGCGGGATTTGGCTGTGGCGACCTGCTCATCGAACGCGCGCTGCTGCAGCCTCGCCATGTGGAGGTGCAGGTCTTTGCCGACGTGCACGGTGCCTGCATCCACCTGGGCGAGCGCGATTGCTCGGTGCAGCGCCGCCACCAGAAGATCATCGAAGAGGCCCCCAGCCCAGCGGTGGATGCCGCATTGCGCGAACGCATGGGCGCCTGCGCTGTGGCGCTGGCGCAGGCCGCTGGCTATGTGGGTGCGGGCACGGTGGAATTCCTTTTGGACGGGGCTGAATTCTTCTTGATGGAGATGAACACCCGCCTGCAGGTGGAGCACCCGGTGACCGAAGCGCTCACCGGGCTGGACCTGGTGGAATGGCAAATCCGCGTGGCGCGGGGCGAGCCGCTGCCGCTCATACAAGATCAGGTGCATCTGCAAGGCCACGCCATCGAGGTGCGCCTGTGCGCCGAAGACGCGCACTTGCGCCCCCACACTGGCCGCGTGCTGCAGTTCAGCGCGCCGCACGCCACCGCGTTTGAACGGGCCGCGCCCGGCGCGCTGCGTTTGGACCACGCGCTGGAAGAGGGCGCCGAAGTCACCTCCCACTACGACGCCATGCTGGGCAAGCTCATCGTGCACGCGCCCACGCGGGCCGAGGCCATTGCCGCGCTGGTGCGTGCGCTGCACAGCGCCCGCGTGCTGGGCCTGCCCACCAACCGCGCGTTTTTGGCGGCCTGCTTGCAGCACCCGGTGTTTGCCAGTGGGCAGGCGCTGGTGCCGTTCTTGGCTGAACACGCCGCAGATTTGCAAGAGTTGCTATTAAAAAGTGAGCTTAAAGCGCTTTCCCACTGCGCGGTAGAGGCCATTTTTTCTTCAAAAATGGCGTCTGACTTGCCCTGTGCGCTCGCCCGTCCGATGCGCCTGCGCCACCAGGGCCAGGTGCATGCCGTGGCCGTGCGCGAGCTGGGCGGTGGGCGGCTGCAAGTGGAGCAGGCCGGGACGGAACCTGTGACATTGCAACTGCCCCAGCGCGGCGTGCACTGCATGGCGGTGGGCCCCGGGCGCTGGCACTGGCAGTCGGATGGCGTGGACGGCTGGGTGGAGGACGCATCGTGGGAGCCCGCTGCGCGCGCCGAAGCGGCGGGCGGCACGGCAGAGCTGCGTGCGCCTTTCAACGGCAAAGTGGTCGCGCTGCCCGTGGCTACAGGCCAGGCGCTGGCGGCGGGCGACACCGTGGTGGTCATCGAATCCATGAAGCTCGAACACAGCCTGGCCAGCCCCGCAGCCGCCACCGTGGCCGAGCTGCTGGTGGCCCCCGGCCAGCAGGTGTCGCCCGGCCAGGTGCTGGCCCGCTTCGCACCCGCCACGCAAGGGGCGTCCGCATGACTGCCACATCTGATGCAACCTCTGTGAGCGACGAAGACCGCACCGCCCTCACCGACACTGTCACCCGCTTTGCCCGCACCGAGATCGCGCCGCATGTGGATGTGTGGGACGCTGCAGGTGAATTCCCGCGCAGCCTGTACCGCCGCGCGGCCGACCTGGGCCTGCTGGGCTTGGGCTACCCCGAGCAGTACGGCGGCACGCCCGCCAGCTACCAGCTGCGCCTGCCGCTGTGGCGCGCGCTCAGCCGCCACGGCGCCAGCGGAGGCGTGCTGGCAAGCCTGCTGTCGCACAACATCGGTTTGCCGCCCGTGCTGGCGCATGGCAGCGATGCTGTGCGTGCCGAGGTCATCCCGCCCGTGCTGGCAGGCGAGCGGATCGCTGCGCTGGCGATCACCGAACCCGGTGGCGGGTCGGACGTGGCGCAGCTCAGGACCACCGCGCGGCGCGAGGACGACGACTACATCGTCAACGGCGAAAAGGTATTCATTACCTCCGGCATGCGCGCAGACTGGATCACTGTCGCCGTGAGGACGGGAGAAGCCGGAAGCAAAGGCAGCGCAGGCATCTCCATGCTGCTCATCCCCGGCCACAGCGCGGGCCTCTCGCGCACGCGCCTCGACAAGATGGGCTGGCTGTGCTCCGACACCGCCCACCTGCGTTTTGACAATGTGCGCGTGCCCGCTCGCTACCTGCTGGGTGAAGAGGGCGCGGGCTTTCGCATCATCATGGCCAACTTCAACGGCGAACGTTTTGGCCTGGCCGCATCGGCCCTGGGCTTTGCCGAAGCCTGCTACGACGAGGCCCTGGCCTGGGCCCGCCAGCGCAAGACCTTTGGCGCGGCGCTGGTGGAACACCAGGTCATCCGCCACAAGCTGGTGGACATGCAGATGCGCATCCAGTCCACCGCCGCGTGGTGCGAATCCGTGGCTGCGCAGGCCGATGCGGGGCGCGCGGGCGATGCGGCGCCGGGCCGCCCCAAGCCGCATCAGCCCCCTTGGGGGGCAGCGACCCATGCGCAGCAGGGGAGTGTGGGGGCAGACAGTGCTTGGGTCGCGCAGGTGTGCCTGCTCAAAAACCACGCCACCCAAACCATGCAGTTCTGCGCCGACCAGGCCGTGCAGATCCTGGGCGGCATGGGCTTCATGCGCGGCACCGTCAGCGAGCGCATCTACCGCGAGGTCAAGGTCATGATGATCGGCGGCGGTGCGGAAGAAATCATGAAAGACCTGGCCGCCAAGCAGCTCGGTATATGAGGTGTGACATGGGCCAAAAACTCACCGCCACCCCATCCGTTCGGGCTGAGCCCGTCGAAGCCAGGGCGCCCCGCCTTCGACAGGCTCAGGCCGAACGGTCAGTGGATTGCAAAGCAGCAGTAATGCCATTCGGAGACGCACCATGACCAGTCACGCCATCAGCCACAAAGCCATCATCACCTGCGCCATCACCGGCGTGCTCACCGACCCCGGCCAGCACCATGTGCCTGTCACGCCCGAGCAACTGGCAAAAGAAGCCCGCCGCGCCTACGACGCAGGCGCCGCTGTGGTCCACGTGCACTTTCGCAACCAGGAGCCCGGCAAAGGCCACCTGCCCAGCTGGGACCCGCAGGTGGCGCGCGACTGCGTGCAAGCCATGCGCGAGGCCTGCCCGGGTTTGATCATCAACCAGACCACCGGCGTGGTCGGCCCCAATTACCAGGGGCCGCTGGATTGCCTGCGCGCTACCCGCCCCGAGATGGCCGCATGCAACGCTGGCTCGCTCAACTACCTGAAGGTGCGCAGCAACGGCACCTGGGCCTGGCCGCCCATGCTGTTCGACAACCAGCCCGCCAAGGTCAAGGACTTCATCGACGTGATGATGGAGACCGGCACGCTGCCCGAGTTCGAATGCTTTGACGTGGGCATCGTGCGCTGCGTGGAGATGTATGTGCAGACCGGCATGTACACCGAGCGCCTGCCCGAATACAACTTTGTGATGGGCGTCGAATCCGGCATGCCAGCGGACCCGGACCTGCTGCCCATATTGCTCAAGCTGAAAATCAAGGACGCCCCCTGGCAGGCCACCGTCATCGGCCGCGCCGAGATCTGGCCCGTGCACCAGCGCGTGGCCGAACTGGGCGGGCACCTGCGCACGGGGCTGGAGGACACGTTCTATCTGCCGAATGGGACCAAGGCGGATTCGAACGGGCCGTTGATCGAGAAGCTGGCGGAATACGCGCGCAACGCGGGGCGAGAGGTGGCTTCGCCGCAGGAGGCGCGGGGGATGTTGGGGTTGAAACCGTTGGAGGCTGCGACTGCGCATTGATGGTTGTGTATAGCCTCTTGGTTTTGAGTTTTTTTGGGCTATAGCGCTTGGTGGATAAGCGCTAGCAGCTACAAATTCAGTAGCTATCTGGGTCACAGCCCGGTAGGTCGGGTTGGCCCGCAAGGGCGTAACCCGACAAGCACATGGACCCGGCGATGGCGTCGGGCTGGGTTGCGCTAAATCGATCTATGGCGCCAATTTTATCCTTGTAAATTGATCTGCAGTTGATCAATTTACAAGGATTTGTTTCGCATCCGAGCTGTGTAACTGGTATGTCGGGTTAGCCCGCAGGGCGCCACTGGGCGGCTATGCGCCGTCCACCCGCCGGGCAAGAACCCACGCTGCTGCAAGGCTCACAGCCGCCGATAGCAGGAATCCACAGATCACCACCATGCGGGACAAATGATGACGTTCCCAATGAGCATCTTCGTTGTATTGAACGAAGCGCTTGTACTCATTCAATTCCTTGAACTGCACAGGAGTCAGCTGGTCGTGTTGGACATAACTTCTGTCGATGTTTTCGACAATCGATATGGTGTTCATCTTGATCAACGGGGAATGGAAGACCGTGAACACGCCTGCCACGCAGAAACAGAGAACCGCGTGGACAACGAGCGCGTAGATGATTTTTTTCATGTGTTTTCGGATCTGACTGGATGAGCGGAGCAGCCGTGCGCGGGTAATGTAGCTATCAGCCAAGCTCCCTCAGCAACTCCGGTATCGCACTCACAGGCACTACTTCCACCCCATCCTTCAGCGGATACCGTCGCTCCACGGGCGCCACCACCACCGTGCGCGTGGGCTGCAAATCTTCGCGCGCATGCCAGAAGCCCTTGGTCACCGTGGGCGCGGACGAGAACTTCACCTCGATGCAAATCGAGCGCTGCCCTGCCTGCACCACGATGTCCATTTCAGCACCGGCTGCCGTGCGATAGAAGCCCAGTTGCGCGCCTTCTGGCAGGTGTGCCGCTACCTGCTCCACCACAAACCCTTCCCACGACGCGCCGACTATGGGGTGGCCTTGCAGGTCCGACAGGCTGGCGATGTTGAGCAGCGCATGCAGCAGGCCGCTGTCACGGATATAGACCTTGGGCGACTTCACCAGCCGCTTGCCCACATTGGGCAAATGCGGCTCCAGCCGGCGCACCAGCATCGTGTCGACCAGCGTGTCCAGGTAGCGCGCAGCGGTGGTGTGCGACGCACCACCCAGTGACTGCCCCAACTGCGATGCATTGAACAGCTGTCCCTGCAGATGCGCCAGCATGCGCCAGAAGCGGTGCAGCGTATCGGCCGCCACGCTCACGCCCATCTGAGGCAGGTCGCGCTGCAAAAAGGTTTGGATGAAGTCCTGCCGCCATGCATAGGCGAGCCGGTCGCTGGGCGCCAAGTGCGCCAGCGGAAAGCCGCCCCGGTGCCACAACTGCTGCAGCGCGCCCAAGTCGTTGGTCGCAGCTACTTCACTGGCCAGCAGGGGCGTCAGCTCCAGGTAGCCCACGCGCCCCGCCAGCGACTCTGAGCGTTGCCGCAGCATCGCCCCGCTGGCAGAGCCCAGCAGCAGAAACCGCCCACGCCGCCGGTCCGCGTCAATCTCGGGTCGCAGGTGAGTGAACAGGTCGGGCAGCATCTGGACCTCGTCCATCACCACCAGCCGCTCGCGATGCTGCGCCAGGAAGAGTTCGGGCTCGGCCAATTGCGCCCGGTCGGCAGGGCGCTCCAGGTCGAGGAACAGCGCGCCGGGGTGCTGCGCGGCAATCGCCTTGGCCAGCGTGGTTTTGCCCACTTGGCGCGGGCCGAGTAGGACGATGCCGGGGTAGAAGGCGAGGCGTTCCTCTAGCAGGTGGCTGAGTTGGCGGTCAATCATCCTTGCATTTTGATCATGAGATGCACAAAATGCAAGGATGATGGCTGGATGGTTGCCGAGTCTGAGCGGATTGGCATCTGCTTTTGTGACGAGTCTGGATCGTCCCAAGACAAACCTCACCTCTCTGAAGGAGTCTGCTTACAGCAACTTTGCGCACGCATTCGGCTGGCTTGCGCCTATTGGTAATTTAGGGGTTATTGAATGGAGCATTTGTGTGCAAAACTGTGTGCACTTATCCAGGAGAAATTCAATTGAAGTTCGGACTCGACCCCTACGCTGCGATCGGCCTCACTGAGAACCCTTTTCTGGTTCATGCCTTAAGTCCCGATGAGCGTGGAGAACGACTCATGGTAGGTCGGGATGACGACCTGCAGCAGGTCGCGACTCGTTTGCACAAGCACGGGAAAATTACCTGCCTAGATGGGCATGTAGGCGTTGGCAAAACTAGCTTAGTGAACGTTGCAGCATTCAAGTGCTTTAAAGCCTACCTTGCTGGCGAGACACCCCAACTACTGATTCCTTCCGTCCACTCTTATCAACTGAAGAAGGACGGGAATGTCGAGCAATTTTGCACGGAGGTCTTTCAAGGTGTCGCTCAGACTTTGCTTAAGTACGCAGATTACCTCAAGCAATACGATCTACCGCAGGGTGCAAAATTGCCACATCTCAATGCGTGGCTTAACTCTCCTGTAGTGCAACACTTGAACGGTCAAGCCGGTGCTGCTTTTTCCGCTGGCGTCTCTGGTTTGGCGCAATTCTCTGTCCAAGGTGGGGTTTCCGAAGCCGGTCAAGTTAACCAGTCAGCAGGTTTTGCGCAAAGTGGTTTTGATACTTTGGTGCGGCAGTGGCTCAACGAAATTTTTGCAGTCCAAGGCAATGGCGGTGTGGTTTGCATTATCGATAACATCGAACTGCTAGAGACCGGGGTCGGTGCCCGGCGAACACTTGAGTTGCTCCGTGACAAGCTATTTACGGTAAACGGATTGCGCTGGGTCTTTTGCGGAGCAAATGGGGTCATTCACAGTCTAGCGACATCCCCGCGTCTAACTGCTTTCTTGAGCATGCCCATCATTGAGGTGTCCAATATTCACCCTGCATCGCTTCCAGAACTTATCACAGCGAGGCTTGCGGAATTTTCCACTGATCCTAGAAGAGCAGAAGAAGATTTGCCTGTGGAGATTGAGGATCTCAAGCATCTGTACATGATTGTGAATTCCAACCTGAGGGACCTACTAGCACTTGCAGATGAGTATTGCGAGTTTTGCGTAATGGCTGGGAAGCCTCTCCGCACGAAAGAAGGCAAGAGCACGAAGTTCGAAAAGTGGTTGCACAAGGCGACTTTTGATCGCTACGCTGCTTTGCAGAGCCGTATATCTGCTAACGCTTGGGCTGTCTTGGACATCGCTATGAGTAAGCAATTTGGCGGGACTTTTGGCGCAGGCGATTACAACTCCTTCAATCAGAACAGCACCGTAACCTTTGAGCGGAGCACCTTCGCCAAATGGCTTCGAGAACTCGTCAAGTTGGGTTTGCTAACGAAATCCATTGATGATGAGCAGGGTGATGACGACGGATTCAGTAGGGATGTCTATTCTGTGACTGCCAAGGGTGCATTAGTTGAATATGCGCGAAGAAAGAAAAGCGAGACTTTTTCGATTGCCCCACCAGCCGTCGATTGGATGCGGCGGGTTCACGGCTAGTCCTGACGGTTGGGCAGACTACCCGTGAAGCTTGGTGTCAGAACACAGGCCGAAACCTGTCAATCGAAGCGTGTGCCTTCGCTTCCACCACAAACCCCGGCCCGTACTTCGCCGCTAGTTCAGCCGCTCGCTGCAAGAACGCATCCACACCAGTTCCATAAATGAACTGCATCGCCCCCCCCGTCCACGCCGGAAACCCAATCCCAAAAATCGACCCGATGTTCGCGTCATGCACGCTGGTCAGCACGCCCTCGGCCAGGCAGCACGCGGTTTCGATGGCCTGGCGGTAGAGCAAACGGTCTTGGATCTCTCGCACGCTCCATTCCACGCCGGGCTTTTCGAACAGAGGTTTCAGCTCCGGCCACAGGTGCTTCTTGGCGCCTGCGGGGTAGTCGTAAAAGCCGCCGCCACCGGCGCGACCAGGGCGCTTCAAATCCTTGACCATGCGCTCCACCAGCAGCTCGCCGGGTGTGGCTGTGTAGGTCTTGCCCTCGGCGGCGAAGTCGGCGCGGGTCTGGTCCAGCACGTGCACGCTCAGGGTCAGCGCGGTTTCGTCCAGCACGGCCAGCGGGCCTACGGGCAGGCCCGCTTGCATGGCGGCGTTTTCAATGGCGGCGGCGGGGATGCCTTCGCCCAGCATGGCGGCGCCTTCCATGACGAAGGTGCCGAAGGTGCGGCTGGTGTAGAAGCCGCGTGAGTCGTTGACCACGATGGGCACCTTGCCCAGGGCCTGCACATAGTCGAACGCGCGGGCCACGGTTTCGTCGTCCGTCTGTTTGCCGCGGATGATCTCCACCAGCTTCATCTTGTCCACGGGGCTGAAGAAGTGGATGCCGACAAACTTCTCGGGCTTGTTGCTGGCCGTGGCCAGGCCGCTGATGGGCAGGGTGGAGGTGTTGCTGGCAAAGAAGCCGCCGGGCGCCAATTGCGGCTCGGCCTCTTGCGTGACCTTGGCCTTGAGGTCGCGGCTTTCAAACACGGCTTCGATGATGAGGTCGCAGCCCGCCAGGTCGGCCGCGCTGGCGGTGGGCGTGATGCGCGAGAGCAGCGTTTGCTGCGCCTCGGCCGTCATGCGGCCCTTGTCCACGCGGGCCTGGGTGAGTTTGGCGCTGTAGGCCTTGCCAGCTTCGGCCTTCTCGGCGCTCACGTCCTTGAGCACGGTGGCGATCCCCCGGCTGGCCTGGGCCCAGGCGATGCCCGCGCCCATCATGCCGGCGCCCAGGATGCCGACCTTTTGGGGCTTGTAGCGGGGCGCCGAGCCTGGACGCGACTTCCCGCTCTTGATCGCGTTCATGTCGAAGAAGAACGTGTTGATCATGTTGCGCGCCACGGGGCCGGTCATCAGGCGGGCGAGGTAGCGGCTTTCGATGCGCAGGGCGGTGTCGTAGTCCACCATCGCGCCTTCGACCATGGCGGCCAGCGCGGCCTCGGGGGCGGGGTAGCGGCCGCGCGTGGTCTTCTTGAGCATGGCGGGCGCGACGGTGAGCGCGCCTGCAATCTTGGGGTTGGCGGGCGTGCCGCCGGGCATCTTGTAGTTCTTGTCGTCCCAGGGCTGCACGGCGTGCGGGTGGGTGGCGATGTGGGCCAGCGCGGCGGGCAGCAGTTGCTCGCGAGTAGCCACCAGCTCGTGCACCAGTTGCAGCTCCAGCGCTTCGGCGGGGTTGAAGAGCTTGCCTTCCAGGATGTAGGGCTGTGCGCCCATCAGGCCCAGCAGGCGCGTCATCTTGGTCACGCCAGTGGCGCCGGGCATCAGGCCCAGCGTGACTTCGGGCAGGCCGAACTGGATCTTGGGGTCGGCCACGGCGATGCGGTAGTGGGCGACCAGCGCCACCTCCCACCCACCGCCCAGCGCTGCGCCATTGAGGCAAGCCACCACGGGGATGCCCAGGGTTTCGAGCGTGCGGAAGTGCTTCTTCATGCGCTCGATTTCGCCGAACACGGCAGGAGCGTCGGCGGGGGTGAGGCGCATGGTGGCCTTGAGGTCGGCGCCCGCAAAAAAGCTGGTCTTGGCCGATGCGAGCACGATGCCCTTGAGCGCGGCGCCCAGGCGCTCGCGGTCGCCCAGCACCTGGGCCGTGACCTCGCCCAGTTCTTGCTGCCACTGGCGGCACATGGTGTTGACGGGGGAGTTGGTTTCGTCAAACGTGATGACGGCGACCAGGCCTTCGGTGCCCTGGGCGGGGATGAGTTCGTAGCGGATGGTTTGCATGCTGATGTCTCCGAATCTGTAATGCGGCATAGCGCAGCTATGGGGCGCTGCCTTAGATGAAGCGTGGCCGAGGCCCGCGGACGCCGTGGAACTGGCTTTGCCAGGCCAGTGGCGTCGTCCCCCTTCCCATCGCGCCGCGATGAGAGAAGGGGGAAGCGGCGCAGCCGCTCAGGGGGTTGTTCCTCATACGCGTTCAACAATCGTTGCTATGCCCATGCCGCCGCCCACGCACAGCGTGGCCAGGCCATAGCGCTGGCCCCGGCGGTGCAGCTCGTCAATCAGGGTGCCGAGGATCATGGCGCCCGTGGCACCCAGCGGGTGGCCCATGGCAATGGCGCCGCCGTTCACGTTGACCTTGTCGTGCGGCACGCCCAGCTCGCGCATGAAGCGCATGGGCACGGCGGCGAAGGCCTCGTTCACTTCAAACAGGTCGATCTGGTCGATGGTCATGCCCGCGCGGGCCAGCGCCTTTTGGGCAGCGGGCACGGGGCCGGTGAGCATGATGGTGGGGTCGGCCCCGCTCAGCGCCGTGGCCACGATGCGTGCGCGCGGCGTGAGGCCGTGGGCCTTGGCGGCGGCCTCGTTGCCGATGAGCACGGCAGCGGCGCCATCCACAATGCCCGACGAGTTGCCCGCGTGGTGCACGTGGTGGATGCGTTCTACCTGCGGGTAGCGCTGCAGCGCCACGGCGTCAAAGCCCATGCCGCCCAGTTGCTCGAACGAGGCTTTGAGCGCGCCCAGGCCTTCGAGCGTGGTTTGGGGTTTGATGAATTCGTCTTCGGCCAGGATGGTCTGGCCGATGAAGTCGCGCACGGGCACGACGGAGTTTTTGAAGTAGCCCGCTGCACGCGCTGCGGTGGCGCGGCGCTGGGATTCGAGCGCGAAGGCGTCCACGTCGGCGCGGGTGTAGCCGTCCAGCGTGGCGATCAGGTCGGCGCCGATACCCTGGGGCACGAACAGCGTCTCTGAATTGGTGGCGGGGTCTTGCGCCCAGGCGCCGCCGTCGGAGCCGATGGGCACGCGGCTCATGCTCTCCACGCCGCCCGCCACCACCAGGTCCTCCCAGCCGCTGCGCACCTTTTGTGCGGCCAGGTTCACGGCCTCCAAGCCCGATGCGCAGAACCGGTTGACCTGCACGCCCGCACAGCGAAAGTCCCACCCGGCCTTGAGCGCCGCCACCTTCGGTAAAACCGAGCCCTGCTCGCCTACCGGCGAGACGATGCCCATGACCACATCGTCCACCGCCGCCGTGTCAAAGCGGTGGCGAGTCTGCAGCTCGATCAGCAAGCCAGTGAGCAGGTCGATGGGCTTGACCTCGTGCAGGGTGCCGTCCTTCTTGCCCTTGCCGCGCGGGGTGCGCAGCGCGTCGAATACATAGGCTTCGGTCATGAATGGTCTCCGGTGGTTTCTTTAAACTTCAAGAAGGTTGGGCGATGAAACAGGTGCCCGTTTGGCCCACGCCACAACAGCGCGCTCTCTGACGCGGGTGGGGTGGCTTTTTGCACTATCTTTCGGCGGTTGCACTCTCAATTTCTGGCTATGGAACGAAATACATCCTCCGCATTGCAGCGCTTGGCTCGTAGCGCTATCGAATATGACGACACGCGCGAAGGGTTTGCGCTGGAGCACCATGTGGTTCTCGCCGCTTCCAGTGCGCTGGCGGTGGCGGCCTTCATGGCGCCCAGCCGCAGCTCGGCGGCCATTCGCGGCATTGGCGCAGGCTTGCTGCTGATGCGCGCGCTCAGTGGCAGCCAGGGTGTGCGCTCTTGGTTGAACGTGACCGACCGCCGCCCCGGTGCGCCACTCAGCCCCGAAGAAGCGCGCGCCGCCTGGTATCTGTAACAGCATTCGGCGCCTACTGGTGCGTTGTGAAAGGCGCTGTGCGGGGCATCGTGCACTGCGTGGCTCATGGCGCGGTGCGTGCTGCTATTTGCCCAGGCCCATTCCACGCGCAATCACTTCTTTCATGATCTCGTTCGTGCCGCCATAAATGCGCTGCACGCGTGCGTCGGCATAGGCGCGGGTGATGGGGTATTCCCACATGTAGCCGTAGCCGCCAAACAGCTGCACACACTCGTCCATCACCTTGCACTGCAGGTCGGTGGTCCAGTACTTGGCCATGCTGGCGGTTTCGGTGTCTAGCTGCTCGCGCACGATCAGCTCGCAGCACTTGTCCACGAACACACGTGCCACCTGCACTTGCGTTTGCAGCTCGGCCAGGGTGTGGCGGGTGTTTTGAAATGACGCCACGCTTTGGCCAAAGACCTTGCGCTGCTTGACGTAATCCAGCGTCCAGTCAATCGCGGCCTGGGCGGCGGCCACGGCGGTGATGGCGATCTGCAGGCGCTCCCAGGGCAGCTGCTCCATCAGGCAGATAAAGCCGCGCCCTTCCATGGCAGGGCCGCCCAGCAGGTTCTCGGCGGGCACCTTCACGTCGTTGAAGAACAGCTCGGACGTGTCCTGCGCCTTCATGCCTAACTTCTTGAGGCGCTGGCCTTTTTCAAAGCCGGGCATGCCGCGCTCCACCAGCAGCAGGCTGGTGCCCTTGGCCCCGGCCACCGGGTCGGTCTTGGCAACCACGATCACCAGGTCGGCATGCCAGCCGTTGGTGATGAAGGTCTTGCTGCCGTTGAGCACATAGTGCGACCCGTCCGCACTCTTGGTGGCCGTGGTCTTGATGCCCTGCAGGTCGCTGCCCGCAGCGGGTTCGCTCATGGCGATGGCGCCCACCACGGAGCCGGTGGCCATCTGGGGCAGGTACTTTTGTTTTTGCGCTTCGGTGCCGTAGTGCAGGATGTACGGTGCCACGATCTCGCTGTGCAGGCCAAAGCCGATGCCGGTGGTGCCCGCGCGCGCCAGCTCTTCCATCTGCGCCACCGAATACAGCTTGTCGGCCCCGGCGCCGCCGTATTCCTCGGGCAGGCTCATGCACAGAAAGCCGTTGGCACCTGCCTGGCTCCACACCTCGCGCGCCACATAGCCCTGGTCTTCCCAGTCGGCGTGGTGGGGCGTAACCTCTTTGTCGATGAAGCGGCGAAAGCTGTCGGCAAAGGCCTGGTGGTCGGGCTGGAAGAGGGTGCGTTCGATCATGGTGAATGCCAGTGCTATTTATGCAAAGTTACCGCTTGGTTAAATTCTGCCATCGCAGCGCAGAAAACGCACCCTCTAAACAGCAAGGCCGCCCAAAGGCGGCCTTGCTGGCACAGAACCAGTCTGTGTGATTACTTCACGTAGTCAGACACGACCTTCCACTTGCCATCGGTGATCTGCGACAGGCGAGAGAGGTCGCTTCCCAGGCGCTTTTGCGGGCCAAAGGTGGCTTCGGCACTGCCAAACATGTCGGGCGGGATCACCATGGTGTCCATGGCCTTGATGAAGCTGTCGGTGCTCAGGTTGGGGCCTGCCTTCTGTGCCGCCTTGATGAAGGCGTCGACCGCGTTGTAGCCGTAGACCGAGAACACGGTGGGGTCTTCATTGAACTTGGTCTTGTACTTGTTGGCCCAGAAGCGGATGGGCTGGCTGGCCTCGTCCAGGTAGGGGTGCTGCACCGTCATGGTGGCGTAGAGGCCGTCCATGGGCTTGCCGCCCAGCTTGTGGATGAGGTCGGTGTAGGCCGCGCTGGAGCCCAGGAAGGTGGGGTTGAAGCCCGTCTTGCGCGCCTCGCCAATCGTGCCGATGGTCTCGCGGATGATGGTGCCCAGGATCACGAAGTCGCAATCCGAGGACTTCATCTTGGCGACCTGTGAGGAGAAGTCGGTGGCGCCGCGCTTGTAGGAGGTTTTCTCGGCGAATTCCATGCCGATGGACTTGAGCGCCGCCTCGCCGCCGCGCATCACTTCCAGGCCAAATTCATCGTCCTGGTAAATGGTGCAGATCTTCTTGGCGCCTTTTTCCTTGATGAGCTTGGGCGCGGCCAGGCGGATCTGGTCGTAGTAGGTGGCGGCAAACGAATACTTGAGCTTGTGGAAGGGCTCGTACATTTCCCGCGCGGCCGTCACGGGGAAGAAGTTGATCACGTTCTTGCTGAACTGCACGGGCATGGCGGCCAGGTTCTGCGCCGTGCCGATGTGCGCGATCATCATGAAGATCTTGTCTTGGTTCACCAGCTTTTGAGCGGCCAGCACGGCTTTCTTGGGGTCGTAGCCCGAGTCTTCCACCTTCAGGTCCAGCTTGCGGCCGTTGATGCCGCCCTGCTCATTGGCCTCGTCCACGCGCAGCATCATGCCCAGGCGCACCTGTTTGCCAAAACCCGCCAGCGGGCCCGACAAATCCTGGATGGACCCCAGCGTGATGGTGTCCTTGCTCACGCCCTGGCTGGGCTGGGCCTGCGCAGTGGTACCCGCCATGGCCACGAGGGCCAGCGCGGCGATGTGATGAAACTTCATGGCACGTCTCCTTCGGTTGGATCGAAACAAAAACGATCGCTCGTTATAGAACGATGCCCGGGGTGGGGCACCAGCACTTTCCCTATCCTGGGTGGCCACAGGGCTGGATGCGCGCCCTGGCTTCGACAGGCTCAGCCCGAACGGTTGTCGGAGGGCGTGCAGACGGAGCCTATTCCCCGCCCGTTCAGCATGAGCTTGTCGAAGGCCGTTCCTATCGGTACATCGCTTCAATCTGCGGGGCGTACTTCTGCTGCACCAGCTTGCGCTTGAGCTTCATGGTGGGCGTCAGCTCTTCGTCCTCGGCCGTGAGCTGGGTGTCGAGCAGGAAGAACTTCTTGATCTGCTCCACACGGGCGAACTTTGCGTTGACGCGATCGATTTCGGCCTGGATCAGGTCCTGCACCTCGCGCGCACGGGTCAGGCTGGCGTAGTTAGAGAACGGCACGTCGTGGTCCTGCGCGTACTTTTCCACGTTCTCCTGGTCGATCATGATGATCACCGTGAGGTAGGGCAGCTTGTCGCCAATCACCACGGCGTCGGTCACGTAGGGGCTGAACTTGAGTTCGTTCTCCAGCTCGCTGGGCGTGATGTTCTTGCCACCGGCCGTGATGATGATGTCCTTCATCCGGTCGGTGATGCGCAGGTAGCCATCGGCGTCGATGGCGCCCACATCACCCGTGTGCAGCCAGCCGTCGGCGTCGATGGTTTCGGCGGTTTTCTCGGGCAGGTTGAGGTAACCCTTGAACACGTTGGGGCCGCGCACCAGGATCTCGCCCGTGGCGGGGTCGATGCGCACCTCGTTGTAGCTGGCTGCCGGGCCTATGGAGCCGGGCTTGATGCGCGTGGCGGGCACGCCAGTGGCTGCGCCGCAGGTCTCGGTCATGCCCCACACCTCCAGCATGGGAACGCCCAGGGCCAGGTACCACTTCACCAGCTCGGGCGAAATGGGTGCGGCCCCCGTGACCAGGAAGCGCGCGCGGTGGATGCCGATGAGCTTGCGCACGTTGTTCAGCGCCAAAAAGCGCGCCAGCATGAATTGCGCCTTCAGCAGGCCGCCCACCGGCTGGCCCGCCAGCACCAAATCGGCAATCCGTGTACCTACCCCGATGGACCAGGCATAGGCAGCCTGCTGCAGCCGTGTCGATTCCTTGAGCGCGATCATCACGCCGGAATAGAACTTCTCCCACACGCGTGGCACGGCGGTGAATACCGTGGGCGCGATTTCGCGCACGTTTTCGGGCACGGTGTCGGGGTTCTCGACAAAGTTCAGGCGCGCGCCGGTGTAGAGCGAGAAGTATTCGCCGCCCATGCGCTCGGCAATGTGGCACAGCGGCAGGAAACACATGGTTTCGTCCGCCTCGCTGCGCGAGATCAGCGTGTTGTAGCCGCGCACGGTGTAGGTGAGCGCGGCGTGCGTGTGCATGGCGCCTTTGGGTTTGCCGGTGGTGCCCGAGGTGTAGACCAGGATGGCCACATCGTCGGGGCGGCAGGCCTTGACGCGCTGCATGAGAGCCTCGGGGTGCTGGGCGTTCCACGCGCGACCCAGTTCGCGCAGGGCGGCCAGGCTCAGCACATCGGCGTCAGCCAGGCCGCGCAGGCCTTCCATGTCAAACACGACGATCTTGCGCAGCAGGGGCAACTGGGCGCGCACCTCCAGCGCCTTGTCGAGCTGCTCGTCGTCTTCCACAAAAAGCACGGTGGTGCGCGAGTCTTCGCTCAGGTAGTGCACCTGCGCGGCTGCGTCGGTGGGATAGATGCCGTTGGCCACGCCGCCGCAGCTGAGCACGGCCAGGTCGGCCAGCACCCATTCGATGTTGGTGTTGGACAGGATGGATGCACATTCGCCCGGCGCAAAACCCAGCGACATCAACCCGCCCGCAATCTCGCGCACGGCGTCGGCCGTCTGGTCCCACGTCCAGCTCTTCCAGATGCCCAGCTCCTTCTGGCGCATCCACACGCGCGGGCCGCGCTCGGACACGGCGTTCCAGAACATGGCGGCGATGGTGTCGCCTGCCAGCACGTCGGTGCCTGCGGGCTGAATGTGAGAGAGGTCCCAGAGATTGCTCATGTTGTCCTCACCGCCATGTCTTCTTCTTTTTCCACCGGCGCTCACCGCGTACGCCTTCGTCCTTCATGCCGAGGTAGAACTCCTTGATGTCGTCCTTCTCGCGCA
The DNA here is from genome assembly GCA_964031875.1 of Acidovorax facilis. Taxonomy (GTDB): domain Bacteria; phylum Pseudomonadota; class Gammaproteobacteria; order Burkholderiales; family Burkholderiaceae_C; genus Acidovorax; species Acidovorax facilis_A. The sequence goes on along the minus strand of CAXIRU010000031.1, from coordinate 55,687 downwards.
GGCGTTCACAACTGTCTTCCATCACGATGCGGCCGTTTTCCAGCACGTAGCCGTAGTCCGATGCGTTGAGCGCCATGTTGGCGTTCTGCTCCACCAGCAAGATGGTGGTGCCGCGCTCGCGGTTGATGCGCACCACAATCTCGAAGATCTCTTTGGTGAGCTTGGGCGACAGGCCCAGGCTGGGCTCGTCCAGCAGGATGAGTTCGGGGTTGGCCATGAGCGCGCGCGAAATCGCCAGCATCTGCTGTTGCCCACCCGATAGCAGGCCTGCGTCCTGCGCGGCGCGCTCCTTCAAGATGGGGAAGTAGCCCAATACGGTCTCGATGTCGCGCGCCACCCCATCCTTGTCGGCCCGCGTGTAGGCGCCCATGAGCAGGTTGTCGCGCACCGAGAGCAGGGGGAACACCTCGCGCCCTTCGGGCACATGCATGAGGCCCCGGCGCACGATGGCGGCAGGGTCGTGGGCGGTGATGTCCTGGCCCTGGAACTCGATGGAGCCCTTGCGCGGGTCGATGATGCCGCTGATGGTTTTGAGGATGGTTGTCTTGCCCGCACCGTTGCTGCCCAGCACGGCGGCGATCTCGCCGCGCCGCACCTGCAGGCTCACGCCGCGGATGGCCTTGATGGGGCCGTAGGCGCTTTCCACGTTCTGCAGGCGCAGCAGGGGTTGGTTGGCGGCGCTGGCCACAGGGTTGGTGGAGGGGGCATGCAGCACGGCGTTCATGTGCGAACCCCCATGCTGGAACCGGCCGGGCGGCGCAGGTTGCTCACATCGTCAATCGTGCCCAGATACGCTTCCACCACGCCGGGGTGTGTCTGCACCTCGCGCGGCTTGCCCATGGCCACGACCTCGCCCTGGTTCATGGCCAGCACGCGGTCAGACACTTTGGAGACCAGCGACATGTCGTGCTCCACCATCAGCACGGTGATGCCCAGCTCGTGCTGGATGTCCTGGATCCAGAAGGCCATGTCGTCGGTCTCCTCCACATTCAGGCCCGACGACGGCTCGTCGAGCAGCAACAGCTGCGGCTCGGTGCACAGGGCGCGGGCCAGCTCCACCACCTTGCGCACGCCATAGGGCAGGCCGGCCACCATGGTGTCGCGGTAGTGCTGCAGGTCGAGAAAGTCGATGATCTGCTCGGCCTTCTCGCGCGCCTGGATTTCCCCTTCGCGCACCTTGCGGGTGAAGAACATCTCGGCCCACAGGCTGCTGTGCTGCTGCGTGTGGCGGCCAATCAGCAGGTTGTGCAGCACGCTGGCGTGCTCGAACAGTTCGATGTTCTGGAAGGTGCGCGCAATGCCCAGGCCAGCTACCTTGTGCGGCGGCTGGTCGGTGAGCGGCAGCATGGCGCCGCCGGGGCCCGCGTAGGCGATGGTGCCGGTGGTGGGCGTGTAGATGCGGCTGATAAGGTTGAACACCGTGGTCTTGCCCGCGCCGTTGGGGCCGATGAGGGTGAACACCTCGCCGCGCCGCACGTCAAAGCTCACGTTGTTGACGGCCAGCACGCCGCCAAAGCGCACGCTCAAGTTCTGGGCCGAAAGCAGGACTTCGTTGGTCATCACTGTCATTTCAACCTGTCGGATTTTTGAAAGGACTTCTGCCGCTTGAACATGCCCTGGCGGTAGAACGGGAACATCTGCAGCCAGGTGCGCACCTTGAGCCAGCGGCCATACAGGCCCATGGGTTCGAACAGCACAAAGGCGATCAGCACCGCGCCGTACACGACGGCCTGAAGCCCCGGCGCCTGGCCGATGGCAGCGGGCAGGAAGTCCTTGCTCAATGAAATGAGCTGGGGCATCGAGATCAGGAAGATCGCGCCCAGGAACGCGCCGTGTACCGAGCCCAGCCCGCCGATCACGATCATGAGCAGCAGGTCGATGGACTGCAGGATATTGAACTGGTCCGGCGAGATGAACTGCAGCTTGTGCGCATACAGCGCTCCGCCAATGCCCGCCAGCGCTGCCGAGAGCGAGAAAGACAGCGTCTTGTAGCGCGCGAGATGGATGCCCATGCTTTGTGCCGAGATCTCCGAATCGCGGATAGCCACGAACGCCCGGCCCGTGGGGGAGCGCAGCAGGTTCAGGATGGCCAGCGTGCAAACCACCGTAATGGCCAGGCACAGGAAATAGAACGACCCGGTGGTCTCAAACGCATAGCCACCGATCTGCGGCGGCACCAGATGCTTGCCCGAGTTGCCGCCCGTCACCGACTCCCAGCGTGCGAACACTTCTTCGACGATGAAGCCGAACGACAACGTGGCCATGCCCAGGTAGATGCCCTTGACGCGCAGCGCAGGCAGCCCCACCACCACACCCACAGCAGCCGACAGCCCCGCCGCGCAGGCCAGCGACAGCGCAAACGGCCAGCCCATGCCGGTGAGCACCGCCTGCGTGTACGCCCCCACGCCCAGAAAAGCCGCATGCCCCAGCGAGAACAGCCCCGTGAAGCCCGCCAGCAGCATGAGCCCCAGGCCCACGATGGAGTAGATCAGCACAAAGGTGAGCTGCGCCAGCCAGTACTCGGGCGCGACCCAGGGCGCAGCGACGAGCGCCAGGCCCAGCAGGCTGTACCAGAACACATGGCCGCCGTGTTTGGCAAGGCGGATGTCTTGTGCGTAAGAGGTCTTGAAGATGAAACGCATGGTTGTCTTTCAGACCTTTTTACGGAGCTTCTCGCCGAACAGTCCATTCGGTTTGACCATCAGCATGATCAGCACCACGATGTACGCCGCCGTGTCTTTGAAGCCATCGGGCAGATAGAAGCCCGAGAGCGACTCGACGATGCCAATCACCAGCCCGCCCACGATGGCGCCGGGCAGGCTGCCAAAGCCACCCACCACCGCCGCAGGAAACGCCTTGAGCCCGATGAAGCCCATGTTGGCGTGTACAAAGGTGATGGGCGCCAGCAGCAGCCCCGCCACCGCTGCCACAACGGCCGCCAGCCCCCAGGCCAGGCCGTTGAGCCGCTGCACCGGAATGCCCATGTAGTAGGCCGCCAGCTGGTTTTGCGATGCGGCCTGCATCGCAATGCCCAGCTTGCTGTAGCGGAACATCGCAAACAGCAGCACGCAGAGCACGCCCGTTGCGCCGATCACCACCAGCTGCTCGGCGCTGACGACCAGTTCGCCCAACCGCAGCGACTGGTCCTTGTAGGGCACGGGCAACGTGTGCGTATCGGTGCCGATGTTGGGAATCATGGTGACCAGTCCGCGCATCACATAGCCGATGCCGATGGTGAGCATGACGATGGAGAACGCAGGCTGGCCGAGGATGGGGCGGATCACGGCGCGCTCGACCAGCACCCCGAACAGCCCCATGGCCATCACGCTGGCCAGCACCGCCACCCAGAAGGGAAAGCCCAGCACGGTCATCAGCGCCAGGCCGCAGAAGGCGCCGAGCATCATGAGTTCGCCTTGCGCAAAACTCACGGTTTCGGTGGCTTTGTAGATGAGTACGAAGCCCAGCGCGATCAGCCCGTAGATGCACCCCTGGGAGACACCGCTGATCAACAGTTGCACAAATTGCACACTGGCTCTCCAGATTGAGACCTGAGCCGGTGGGCGCAAAGCATGCGGTGGCTGGCAACACACACTTTGCATGAACCCTGTGGGCACAAGACCTGCAGATTATTTTTACAAAGCGATTGCTTTGCATAAATAATGGTGCACGCGCCTGTCGCATACCGCACTCGGGGCTAACCCTGATGGGGAGGGGCAGCAGGCAGCGCCGCATATTGACGCAGTGCTGCACCCTGCGCAATAGGAGTAACGTCGGGTGCGCGATCACCGATCCACAGGAAAGCCGCATGCCGGTAGAGGTTGCAATGCACGCGTTGTCGCACGGGTGACATTGCACGCAGGCCGTTCTAGCACGCTCGCCGCCGCGCCGCGCGTTTTTCGGCTGGGCAAAGGCGCCACGGCAATTTTTAGATCAAAATGACTGCTAGCGCTTGTATATCAAGCGTAAGCAGCTACAAAATCAGGAGTAATCGGAGGGCGCGTTTGCACACGCCGTCCGGGTTGAGCCCCAGGAGACCCATGAGCAAATCCGTCGCCATCCCAGCCCCGCAGACCTTTGAGCCGGAGTTCATCGCGGGGCTCACATCGATATTTGAAGAAAAGATCGTGTTCAACCAGGTGCTGGGCCTCAAGGTCACTTCCCTGGCGCCCGATGGCGTGGTGGGCCGCATCGACATGAAGCCCGATTTGGTGGGGCACTACGCCTACAACCGCATCCACGGCGGCGTGATCAGTGCGGGGCTGGATGCCATGGGCGGCCTGGCGGTGATGGCTGCAATTGGCGCCAAGCACCTGGACGAGCCGCCTGAGCAGCGCCTGCACCGCTTTGCCAAACTGGGCACCATTGACCTGCGCATCGACTACCTGCGCCCCGGCATCGGCAGCCACTTCGAGCTGCGCGCGCAGGTGCTGCGGCTGGGCTCCCGTGTTGCCACGACGCGCATGGAGTTCCTGGGGCCGGATGGGCAGATCATGTCGGCGGGGGCTGCGGCTTACATTGTTTCTTGAAGACGGGTGCGGTCCAGCGTAGCTTCGCAGCCGTGTGGGGCCGATACGTCACCATGAATGGCTGCGAAGCGCGCTGCCGTCCGCTGGATGTGTGATCCCGAAAGCCTTGCAAGCGCATGCTACGAGAGAACCGTTTGGTTACCGTTCTTGCGTAACGAAGGCATCTTTGGCAGGGCGCGAAACCTACGATGACTCTCTTTTCAAGGAGATCTGATGGCCGTGCAAAACCCCTTCTTTGGCAAGCGTGAACCCGAATCGTTCCAACCCCGCAGCAGCACCACTTCAGGCTCCGTGTTGGGGAGCAATGCGGTGAGCAGCGCATCATCGGCACAGCCGGTGTCTGCTTCGGCAGTCCCCAAATCGAGCAGCGCTGCCGACAGCTCAGGTAGCAAGCTCACGGTGGGACCGAACATCAAGCTCAAGGGCGTGGAGATCACCGATTGCGACACCCTCGTGGTCGAAGGCACGGTCGAGGCCACCATGGATTCGCGCGTGATTCAGATCTCGGAGCACGGTGCCTTCAAGGGCTCGGCTGAGATTGACATTGCCGAGATCCACGGCGAGTTCAGCGGCACGCTGACCGTGCGGCAGAAACTGGTGATCTACAGCACTGGCAAGGTCAACGGCAAGATTCGCTATGGCAAGCTGGTGGTGGAAGAGGGCGGTCAGCTGGCGGGTGAAATCGAGGCCGGGTTTTCTGCATCTTCCTCCAGCAGTACACAGCGGACAGCTGCGCCTTTGCGGGCTGAACCGGCCGCCATGGCCGCCTGACCCGCGTCCAAAGCCCTGCCATGCCCTGCCCTGCCTGACGGTATCGCGCGGTATCTGGCGGTGTAGGGTGCGGCCAGCCCTCTCGTTCGCTCAGGTGGGGGCGTTGTGCTTGGGCACCGGGCGCGGGCGCCCCTGGTTGTCTATGGCCACATAGGTCAGCCGTGCCTCGGTCACCTTCACATACTGCCCCTGGGCAGAAAAACGCTCGGCATACACCTCCACCTCCACGGTGACCGAGGTGTTGCCCACCCGCGTGATGGCCGAGAAGAACGACAGGATGTCGCCCACGCGCACGGGCTGCTTGAAGATGAATTCATTGACCGCGACCGTGGCCATGCGGCCTTGGATGTAGCGGGCGGGCAGCACGGAGCCCGCCAGGTCGACCTGTGCCATCACCCATCCGCCAAAGATGTCGCCATTGCCGTTGGTGTCGGCGGGCATGGGGATGACCTTGAGCACCAGCTCCTTGTCGGTGGGCAATGCGGCGGGTGGTGGGCTGAAAACGGCAGACATGGGCACAATCTCGGTTGGGGCTGAGCCAATCCTTGGAATAACCAGGGGTTTCGCAAGGCGGCTCGCCCGTAAAAAACCACTTTGGCATCAGCCGGGTCGGTAAAAACAACAACCGGAATTGTCCCCCATGCGCCACCACGGCGAAACCACCTCCCCCACCGCTGCCACCGCGTCTGGTGCCACTGCCAGTGGTACGGTCGCCCCCCCTGCGCCGGTCCAGTCGGACTGGGCCACCCTGCACCGGCTTCTGCCCTACCTGTGGCAATACAAGTGGCGCGTGATCGCTGCGATTGTTTTCATGATCGGGGCCAAGTTCGCCAACGTGGGCGTGCCCATCCTGCTCAAGACGCTGGTGGACGCCATGAGTTTCAAGCCTGGCGACCCTGCCGCGCTGCTGGTGGTGCCGGTAGGGCTGCTGGTGGCCTACGGCGCGCTGCGGCTGTCGACCTCGCTGTTCACCGAGCTGCGCGAGCTGGTGTTTGCCAAGGCCACGCAGGGCGCAGCGCGCTCGATTGCACTGCAGACCTTTGAGCACTTGCACGCGCTCAGCCTGCGTTTTCACCTGGAGCGCCAGACCGGCGGCATGACCCGCGATATCGAGCGCGGCGTGCGCGGCATCGAGTCGCTGATCTCTTTCACGCTGTTCAACGTGGTCGCCACGCTGGTGGAGGTGGTGCTGGTGCTGTCGGTGCTGGCCATCAAATTCGACGCCTGGTTTGCCTGGATCACGCTGGCGGCACTGGCGCTGTACATCCTCTTCACGGTGCTGGTGACCGAGTGGCGCACCCAGTTCCGCCGCGAGGCCAACGAGTTCGACTCGGCCGCGCACTCCAAGGCCGTGGATTCGCTGCTCAACTACGAGACGGTGAAGTACTTCAACAACGAAGGCTTCGAGGCCCGTCGCTACGACGAAAGCCTGGAGCGCTTGCGCCGTGCGCGGCTCAAGAGCCAGACCACGCTGTCGATGCTCAACACGGGCCAGCAGCTCATCATCGCCGTGGGCCTGGTGGCCATGCTCTGGCGCGCCACGCAGGGTGTGGTGGATGGCCGCATGACGCTGGGCGACCTCGTCATGGTCAACGCCTTCATGATCCAGCTCTACATCCCGCTCAACTTTCTGGGCGTGATCTACCGCGAGATCAAGCAGAGCCTGACCGACCTGGACAAGATGTTCACGCTGATGGACAAGGAACGTGAGGTGGCCGATGCCCCCGGCGCCCAGCCGCTGGCGGGGCTCGGCCAGCCCACCGTGCGCTTTGAGGACGTGGTGTTTGCCTACGACCCCGGCGTCACCAGCACAGGCGGGCGCACCATCCTGCACGGCATCAGCTTCGAGGTCCCGGCGGGCAAAACCGTTGCGGTGGTGGGGCCCTCGGGATCGGGCAAGAGCACACTCGCGCGGCTGCTGTTTCGCTTCTATGACATCCAGCAGGGCCGCATCACCATCGCCGGGCAAGAGATTCGCAGCGTGACGCAGGCCAGCGTGCGCCAGGCGATTGGCATCGTGCCGCAAGACACCGTGTTGTTCAACGACACCGTGGCCTACAACATTGCCTACGGCCGCCCTGGCGCCAGCCAGGAAGAGATCGAAGCCGCCGCCCGCGCCGCGCGCATCCACGACTTCATCGCCAGCACCCCCAAGGGCTACGCAACACAAGTGGGCGAGCGCGGGCTCAAGCTCTCGGGCGGCGAAAAGCAGCGCGTGGCCATTGCGCGCACCCTGCTCAAGAACCCGCCCATCCTGATCTTTGACGAGGCCACCAGCGCGCTGGACTCCGCCAACGAGCGCGCCATCCAGGCCGAGCTGCAGGGCGTGGCGCAGAACAAGACCACGCTGGTGATTGCGCACCGCCTGTCCACGGTGGTGGACGCGCACGAGATTTTGGTCATGGATGCGGGCCGCATCATCGAGCGCGGCACGCATGCGCAATTGCTGGCCCTGGGTGGCCGCTACGCCAGCATGTGGGCGTTGCAGCAAAGTGCGGGCGAGGGGTGAAGCCGCAGGCCTCAGGATTTGGAGTGGTACGGGACTTGCATTCCAGGCTAACAATGCGGATGCCCTGTTGTGGGGCGCGGATTGTTGGAGCCACGCGAGTTCGAGACCATGAGCATTCTCCAGGCACCCTCCACGGTTCTTGAGACCGGCAAAGTCGCCAATATCGTTGCCAACGTCGCCAGGTCTCTGTTGGGCCTGATCGATGATCGGGGTCTGTCCCCGGAGCGGCTGTGCCGGGGGCTGGGCTTTACCTACCAGGATCTGCAGGATCGGGAAGTCTTGCTGTCGTACCACCAAACGCGGTCGCTGATTCTGCGCGCGCGGGCCACGCTGGCAGAACCTGCACTGGGCCTGGCGGCGGGCGCCCGGCAGACGCCCGTGTCGTGGGGGCTCGCGGGGCTGGCCATGCAGACCTGCGAGACGTTTGGTGAAGCGATCAGCTACGGACTAGGGCACCAGAACGAGGCGGGCGCGATGATGCACCATCTGGTTGAGGTGCATGGGCGGGCCATGCATGTCGAGCTGGTGCCCCGAATTTACGACCGGGAGATCGAGCCATATTTGATCGAGGAGGCCTTTGCCTCGGCCTTGAGCGTGAGCCGGTATCTGGTGGGGGCGGAGCTGTCGCCCGTGCGCGTGGAATTCGCTTACCCCCGACCCGACGATGTGGAGCCCTATGCGCGTTTCTTCCGCTGCCCCGTGGAGTTTGATGCGGGGTGCAACCGGCTGACGCTGGAGTCGCGCTGGATGGGGGTGCGCCTGCCGGGGTACGACCGCATTACCTGCGGTCTGGTGCGCAGGCAGCTCAATACCCTGCTGCAGCAGCCCCTGGGCCGCCATGAGCTGGTGGAGTCTATCGCCACCCGGCTACGGGTCAGTGCCGAAGAGCCTCCGCGCCAGAGTGACCTAGCGCGCCAAGTCAACCTCAGCGAGCGCACCTTGCGCCGCCGCCTGCAGGCCCAGTCGGTCGGGTTTCGGGCGCTGCGCAATGACGCGCGCTTTGAGCGCGCCAAGGACCTGCTGCTGAACTCCGGCGATGCCATCTCCGATATCGCGCAGGCCATCGGCTATGCGGATGTGCGCACCTTCCGGCGTGCCTTCAAGCGCTGGTCTGGCCAGTCGCCGCAAGCGTACCGCCAGGCGGTTTGAGTAGGGCCGGGGCGGATTGCACAGCCCCGGCAGAACCCCCTGTGCCGCCCGTGCGTCCTGGGGTGCCTAGAACTTGTATCCCACCGTCAGCACCACGCGGTTGTTGTCGGTCGCACGCAGGCGCGCGCCATCGGCCACCTGATAGAGCTCGCGGGCCTTGGTGCGGGGGCTCACCCATTCCGCCGTCCACTCCGCGCCCCAGCGCTGGTGCTTGACGGCCAGGCTGTAGTCGGTCACGTTGGCTTCGCGGAAGTTGCGCACCTGCTGGTGACCCACGTGGGCCACCAGCGTGGTGGTGGCATTGATGGGCATCTTGTAAGACAGGTCCAGCAGCCAGGTGCCGCGTGCGCTGCGATCGCCCCGGCCGTAGCACTCCAGGCCCGCCGTGGGGTCCGCGCGCAGTGCCACCAAGCTACCGCAGACCGTGCCCGTGCTCAGGCCCCGGTAGTCGCGTGACAGAACGTTGACCACGCGTGCGTCCAGATTGCCCCAGCCCACTTCCAGCGCGGCCAGGGTGCTGTTGAAGCGGGTGCGGCGCAGGTCTTGGGGCTCGAAGGTGTCCGGGTGGAGGCTGTGCGGGGCTTCGACGCCCGCGCCCGGAAACAGTTCGGCGGCAAGGCCCAGTCCGTAGTGCCAGCCCTCTGGATCGCCCCAGCGGTAGCCCAGGCCCAGCAGCATGCCTACGCCGTTGCCACCTGTGAACTGCTTTTTGCTGACCGAGTTGATTTCGGCCAGCGCGCTGAAGCCGCTTTCATGCGCCCACTGCAGGACCAGCTTTGCGCTGGGGCCGTTGAGTGAGTCGGAAATCCCGCGCGAGCGCTGGTCGGTGGTGAGCCGGACTTCCGTGTCCAGTGCGGAGCTGCTGATATCGCTCTGGCTCCAGGCAGGGGCCATGGCCAGTGCACCCAGTGCGGCGATGGCCGGGGCGGAAAGAAGACGGTGGGAACGCATGGGGTTGTCTCCGGTTGGGAATGTCAGGTGGGGTGGGGCGCTTCAGCTGCCGCAGCTGGGGCTGGCGGGCAGTGCCGCCACGCGGCTCAGTTGCTCGGTTTGGCCCAGCATTTCGTTGCCGATGTAGGCGCGGATGTGCAAGTCGCCTTCCTTCACCCGGAGGGCGCCCCGGTACTTCTTGCGGTCGCGCGGGTCAAACACCCAGCCGTCGCGCCAGGCATCGCGATCAAACCGGTCCAGGCGCGCCACCACCACGCCGCATTGGGCTGCAGGGGTGCCCGCGTCTTTGTCCCAGACGATGCGGCCGCACAGCGCGGTGGGCTGGTCGTCGCAGGGCTTGAACTCCAGCACGGCGTCCTTTTGTGCGCTCATCCACAGGCCTTGGGCGTCGGCGGCACTGGCGGCACTGGCCTGGGCGGAAATACCTGCCATGGCAAAAACGAAAACGGGTGCGCCCCAGGCGCGGGCAAAGCGGTACAGCATGGAAACCTCCCAATACAAGCAATGCGGGTTGTGTTCAGTGGGCGCGGGTGCGCTCGGCAGGTTCGGCGGTCAGCTCCCACTCGCCGTTGTGCTGGCGCACCAAGCCGCGGTCCACCAGCGATGCGAGGTAGCGCTGGTGCCCACGCTCTGCGCTGCGATGGAACAGGGGCAGCAGCTTGCCCAGCAGGTTGGGCACCAGCATGGCCAGGCGCACCGTCCACGATTCGCTGGTGCGCACAAAGCGCTCCAGGCAGGGCTCATCCAGACAGCGCAGCACCTGCAGTGCCACCTCATCGGGCGTTTGGGGCGGGTCCATGAACTGCAGCTTGTTGCCGCCGTGGATGGCCTCGCGCATGAGCATGGGGGTTTCGGTGGCCGATGGGTTGACCACCGAGAACCGCACGCCCAGCCGCTCGCCGTCCAGGCCCAGGCACAGCATGGCCCCACGCAGCCCGAACTTGCTGGCCGAGTACACGGTGGATTCGGGCAGCGGGAACATGCCGCCCAGCGAGACGATGCTGACGACCCGCCCGCTGGGCGCACGTTGCAGCTGCGGCAGCAGGCTGTGGGTGAGCAGCATGGGGGCCATCAGGTTCAGCTCCATCTCATTGCGGATGGAGGCCTGCGTGCGTTGCTCAAACGGCGTGGTGCCCACGATGCCCGCGTTGTTGACCAACACATCCAGCCGTCCCCACCGCTGCTGCACGGTTTGCACCAGTGCCTCGCGGGCTGTGGGGTCGGTCAAGTCGGCCACCTGGGCGCTGGCCTGTGGGCCCAGCACGCGCACCGCGTGGTCCAGGGCCGTCGGGTTGATGTCCACCAGCACGCAGTGCGCGCCACGCTCGATCAGCCGGGTCGCAATGGCGCGGCCCAGTCCACCTGCGCCGCCGGTGATCAGCGCCACCCAGCCGCTCACGTCTTGCCGGGGCTTAGCCATGGGCGACCCCTGCCGCAGCGCGGTGTGTGGCGGGCTGGCCTGCGCGTGCTGTGCCAGTGGCCGGTGCAGCGACCCGCAGGTGGTCGTACATGGTGTCCTGAAGTTCACCCCAGCCCATGCGTTGGCGCAGTTTGCGCAGATACGTTTTGAAGGTGTGGGCGTCGATGTAAACCGCATGCCGCTGTGACTTCACGAAGTCGATGCCGCCAGAGAGGTCGGGCTCGTCCTGCCGGATGATGGCGTCGAACTTCTGCGCGCTCTGGGGCGCGGTGCGCTGGGCCTTGAGGTACGAGGCGATCATGTAGGCCTGTGTGTCAAACAGCTTGTAGGCGCTGGAGTTGGTCTCCAGGTAGCCAATGCCGAACAGGTTGCGATGGCTGCGGTTGAACATCGACAGGTACATTTGCGGGCGCCCTCCCACCCATTCAAAGAACTCGGTCGCGTAAGGGCAGCTCCAGCGGTAGCCGGTGGCGCACAGCACCAAGTCGATGGTTTCGCGCGTGCCGTCCTTGAAGACCACCTGCTTGCCTTCCAGCCGTTCGATGTCGGGCTTGGCGTGGATGTTGCCGTGCTGCAGGTGGTGCAGCAGTTGCGAGTTGAGCAACGGGTGCGTTTCAAACAAGCGGTGGTCAGGCCGCTGCAGCCCCAGGCGGGTGAGGTCGCCGTTCACAAAGCGCAGCAAGGCGCTGAAGATGGGCCGCGCCAGCCACATGGGCAGGTGAGGGCCGGTCTCGGCAAACTCGTCGGCGGGTTTGCCCATCAGGTGCTTGGGCACGAAGTGGTAGCCCCGGCGCATGCTGATGAAGGCCTGTTGGGCATGGGTGGCAGCGTCGCAAGCAATGTCGGCGCCTGAGTTGCCCGCCCCCACGATCAGCACGCGCTTGCCGCGAAACTCATCGCCGTGTTTGTAGGTGACCGAATGGCGCACCTCGCCATCAAACTGCCCCGCAAACTGCGGCATGCTCGGGTCCCAGTTCACGCCAGTGGCGCAGATCACGGCGTGGTACAGGCGGCGTGTGCCGTCCGACAAATCCACCACCCAGCGCGCCGTGCTGTCTTTCTGGATGCGAACCACCTGGGTGTTGAACTGGATGCGCTCGCGCAGTCCGAAGGTGTCGGCAAAGCTGCGCAGGTAGGCCAGGATCTGGCGGTGTGAGGGGTAGTCCGGGTAGTCGCGCGGCATGGGGTGGCCGATGAAGGCCGACAGGTCGCGCGATGAGATGAAGTGGGTGGATTCATAAATGGGCGAGCCGGGGTTGCTCGGGTCCCACAGCCCACCCAGGTCGCTGTGGCGATCAAACTGCTCGTAGCCCAGGCCCTGGGCCTTCAGGGCGCGTGCGGCACTCAGGCCACCGGGTCCTGCGCCAATGATGCAGACGGCGTCAGAGCGGTCCAGGACACTGGGTTGCAAAGGGGTGTTCATGTGTTCCATCCTTGAGTGAATGCCCAACTGGCATGGAACGAATGTAGGGAACACGCCCCGGCTGGCATGGGGGGCTATTTGGCCGTTGGTGTGTCCAAACTGGCCAGTGGTGCTCCGGGAAATCCCTGTCTTGCCACCCAGGCTTTGGGGTGGGGCGCTGATCGCGCCAGCGCGCCCGATGGGCAGCTTGGGCCGCCTGGGTGGCTGGAGGGCTGGGGCACAATGCCCCGGCGCTCGCTGTTCAGTTCGGTACGTGGGTTTGCCCTGTAGCGCCGAACGTGCTGCTTTCTGCGTGTGATCCCGGTGGTGCGGCCTTGGCCCGCCCGCAGGTCTTTGTTCTGTTTGCATTCATCTTTTGCCACTGCGCCATGAAGCCCGTCCTGCTTGCCCTCATGTTCCTGTCTGAAGAGCACATCGCCCAGATGGCCCAGACCTTTGAAGTGATCTACGCCCCCGACGCGCCGCAGGCCGCCGCCGCCATCGCACAGCACGGCAGCCGCGTGCAGGTGGTGCTGACCATTGGCGCTGTGGGCCTGAGCCCCGCGCAGATCGATGTGCTCCCTGCGCTCACGCTCATCTGCGCGCTGGGCGCGGGCTACGAGAACATCGCCGTAGCCCACGCCAAGGCGCGCGGCATTGTGGTGGCCACGGGCGCGGGCACCAACGACGATTGCGTGGCCGACCACACCTGGGGTCTGCTGATTGCCGCGCAGCGCCGCATCCTGCCGCTGGACAAGGCCACGCGTGCAGGGGTGTGGCGCACGGCCTTGCCGCTGCCCCCCAATGTGTCGCACAAGCGCCTGGGCATCATGGGCCTGGGCACCATCGGCAAGAAGATCGCGCAGCGCGCGCTGGGCTTTGAGATCGAGGTGGGCTACCACAACCGCAGCGCCCGCACCGATGTGCCCTACCGCTACTTTGGCGATGTGAAGGCGCTGGCCGAATGGGCAGACTTTCTCGTGGTCGCCACACCGGGTGGGCCGGGCACCAAGCACCTGGTCAACGCGGAAGTTCTCAAGGCGCTGGGCCCGCGCGGTGTGGTGGTCAACATCGCCCGTGGCAGCGTGATCGACACCACCGCCCTGGCCGCCGCACTGCGCGAAGGCTGCATTGCCGCTGCGGGCCTGGATGTGTACGAGAGCGAGCCTGCGCCCCCCGCCGAACTGCTGGACCTGGACAACGTGGTGCTCACGCCCCACGTGGCGGGCTGGTCGCCCGAGGCGGTGCAGGCTTCGGTGAACCGGTTCATGGAAAACGCCCGCCGCCACCTGGCAGGCGAGGCGCCGGTGACGCCGCTCTGAAATTTGAATGAAAAATGGCTCTAGCGCTCGATGGATAAGCGCAAGCAGCTATCAAATCAGGAGTTGCGGCATGTCCCTGGATATCGGTGCTTTGCAGGCGCGGCTGCGCGCCTTTGCTGCTGAGCGGCAGTGGCAGCCGTTTCACACCCCCAAGAATCTGGCCATGGCCCTGATGGTGGAAGCGGCTGAACTGACCGAGATTTTTCAGTGGATGACCCCCGAGCAGTCGCTGGCGGTTCGCCATGACCCTGCGTTCTCGGAGCCTGTTGCCGATGAAGTGGCCGATGTGCTGCTGTACCTGCTGCAGCTGGCGGACCATGCGGGGGTAGACCTGGCGCGGGCGGTGGAGAACAAGCTGCGCAAGAACGCGCTCAAGCACCCAGTGCCACATGCTGCGGGCCCGGATCCAAGCCCCGGTCAAAACCCGGATGTGGGCGGTGGGGAATTTTGAGAGAAAAGTGCTTCCAGCGCTTTATTCGTGAGCGATAGCAGCTATCAATAGTGGAGCGAATGCTGGGCTCCAGCCTACAGCCCCGCACACCGCAAAAAGGCCCCGCGAGTGGGGCTTTTTGCTGTGTGCTGAGGTGGTGAGCCTGTCTCTGGCTTATGTGCTTATGTGCTTATGTGCGTATGGGCTTACTGGCTCATGGCTTGCGCGCTGCAATCGCCTTCTCGGCGGCCGTCACCAGGTCTGCACCGATCTGGCCCTTCCACTTGTCGTACACAGGGCGAGTGGCTTTTACAAAGGCGGCGCGTTCTGCAGGGCTCAGCTGCGTCACTGTCACACCCAGCGCCGCGATGTCCTTGAGCAGGGGCTTGTCGGCCTCGATCACGCCTTTGCGGGCGAGGGCGATTTCTTCCTTGCCCGCATCGATGGCGGCTTGCTTGACGATCTCACGGTCGGCCGGGGTCCAGCTGTTCCAGATCTCCTTGTTCACCACAAAGATCAGCGGGTCGTTGACGTAGCCCCACAGGGTGATGTGCTTTTGTGCCACGCTGTGCAGCTTGGCAGCAGTGAAGATCGACAAGGGGTTTTCCTGGCCGTCCACGGCGCCGCTGGCAAAGGCGGGCTGTGCGTCGGCCCAGCTCATTTGCGTGGGGTTGGCGCCCAGGGCGGTGAAGGTGTCCAGGAACAGCGGCGAGCCCACCACGCGGATCTTCAGGCCTTTGAGGTCTTCAGGGCTCTTGATGGCTTTTTTGGAGTTGGAGACTTCGCGGTAGCCGTTTTCGCCCCACGCCAGGGGCACCACACCGGCCTTGTCCAGCGTCTGGAAAATCTGCTTGCCCACGTCACCTTGTGTCACTGCATCGACTGCGGCGTAGTCAGGGAACAGGAAGGGCAGTGAGAACAGGTTGAGCTGCTTGACCTGGGGCGACCAGTTGATGGTGGAGCCCACGGCCATGTCGATCACACCCTGGCGCAGCGCGCTGAACTCGCGCGTCTGGTCGCCCTGAATCAGCGAGACGCCGGGGTACAGCTTGATGTTGATGCGGCCCTGGGTGCGCTCGCGGACCTTGTTGGCCCACAGCTCGCCGCCCTTGCCCCAGGGGAACGCGGGGCCCAGCACCAGCGACATGCGGTATTCGCTCTTGTAGGTGGTCTGTGCGATGGCGGCGGGCGCAGTGAACGCCAGGGCGGCCGTAGCGGCCACGGCCGAGGTGAGGAAGGTGCGCAGTTTCATGGTTTCAGTCTCCTGGTTAGAAATTCATCGATACGGGGCCATCGGTAAAGGGTCAATAGCCTAGCTTGGCGGGCAGCCACAGGGCCAGTTGCGGGAAGGCGATCACCGCCACCATCACGAGGAACATGGCAAACAGCATCCAGCCCACCCAGCGCACGGTCGATTCCATGCGCACCCCGGCGATGCGGCACGACACCATCAGGTTCACGGCCAGTGGCGGAGTGAACTGGCCCAGTGCGACCTTGAGCGTGAGGATCACGCCGAACCAGACCGGGTCCCACTGATAGTGCTGCATGATGGGCAGCAAGAGCGGCACAAAGATCAGAAAGATCGAGATGCCGTCGAGGAACATGCCCACCGTGATGAGCAGCACGATGAGCAGTGCCAGCACGCCATATTCGCCCAGGCCCGAGTTCACGATGGCGTTGGCCACCGGGTCGATCACGCCCAGCGTGGACAGCGAATACGCAAAGATGCCCGCGAGCGACACCACGATGAGGATCACGGCCGACAGCTCGCCGGACTCGCGCAGGATGGGGAACAGGTCGCGCACGGTGATCGTGCGGTGGATCACCATGCCCACGAACAGGCCGTAGAACACCGCGACCACGGCGGCCTCAGTGGGCGTGAACCAGCCCGCACGCATGCCGCCCAGAATCAGCACCGGTGCGGCCAGGCCCCAGGTCGCTTCGCGCAGGCTCTTCCAGAATGGTGGGCGGGGCATCTCGGCCTCCAGCGCGCCCATCTTGTGTTTGCGGGCCATCCACACGGCGGGCACGATCAGCGCGATCCCGGCCAGGATGCCTGGGACCATGCCGGCCGCAAACAGCGCGGGCACCGAGGCGCCAGGCACCAGCACCGAATAGATGATGAAAGCGACCGAGGGCGGGATCAGGATGTCCGTGGCCGCTGCCGCGCCCACCACGCTGGCCGAGAACGAGGGCGGGTAGCCCGCGCGCGACATGGCCGCAATCATCACGCCGCCCACGGCAGCAGCATTGGCCGGGCCCGAACCCGAGATGCCACCCAGAAACATCGCCACGGCAATCGCCACCAGCGGCAGCATGCCGGGACCACGCCCCACGATGGCCACGGCAAAGTTGACGAGGCGCAGCGCCACACCCGAACGGTCAAAAATCGAGCCCACCAGCACAAACATGGGGATGGCCAGCAGCGGGTATTTGCCCAACCCGGCGTAGAAGTTCTGCGGCACGGCCAGCAGGCCGAACCACTGGCTGTCCGCATTGGCCAGCGCGATGGCGGCGGCACCGGCCAAGCCCAGCGCGGCACCAATGGGCACACCGACAAACATCAGGCCCAGGAAGGCCACAAACAGCAGGGTGGCGATCATGGCTGCGCGTCCTTGGCAGAGCCGGCTTCCTCGGGTCGGGCGCGTGAGTGTCGCCGCAGTACGCCGATGGCGCGCGCGGCGATCAGTGTGGAGAGCACAGGTAGCCAGATCGAATACCACCACTGTGGCACCCCGATACCGGGCGAGGTTTCGCCAAAGCGGTAGTCATCCCACACCACACGCACGCTGAGGACTGCGATCAGCCCGAACAGCAGGGCCACGGTGGTAGCGCCCAACTGCGCCAGGCGCTTGCGGCGCTGGGCTGAACCGCCTTCGGCGAAGTATTCAATGCGGATGTGCTGATCGCGTGCCACAGCGGCAGAGCCTGCCACCAGGGCCAGCACGATCATCAGAAAGACCGAGATTTCCTCGGTCCAGGCAAAAGAGGAGCTGGTGAAGTAGCGCACCAGCACGTTGGCAAAAGTGATCAAGGCCAGCGAAGCCATCACGATGACGGTGAGCCAGTCTTCAAGCCGCAGCGAACGGGGCTCAGCCTCGGGGCTGTCAGGCGTATCGGGCTGTGCGTTGGCCGCAGGCCCTGTAGAGGGGGAGGAGGACATGGGGGCAGGGGTGAAAGAAAAAACGTGCAATGCCAGCCGCCCTGCCCAGCAGTGTTGTGCACCGGGGGCTTGGAGCGTGTCCCGCCCCGAGCGCAAAAAAGCGCGGTAGGCGCTTGTCTCCATTATGCGTTGGGTGCTATGCATGCACAGCTTCGGTGCAATCGGCGCGCAGTGTGAAAACCCTCATAGTCTTTGCACAGCGCGACTGCGGGCGCGCGCGGATAATGCGCCCATGGAAACCAAGTGGCTCGAAGATTTTGTCAGTCTTGCGGAAACGCGCAGCTTCAGTCGCTCTGCTCAGTTGCGCCACGTGACACAACCCGCCTTTTCTCGGCGCATTCAGGCCCTCGAAGCCTGGGCGGGTACGGATCTCGTGGACCGAAGTTCCTATCCCACCCGACTGACCCCTGCGGGCAAGACCCTGTACGACCAGGCGCTGGAAGTGCTGCAGTCGCTGCAGAACACGCGAGCCATGCTGCGCGCGCACACCAGCGCCGGCAAGGACATGATTGAGTTTGCCGTGCCGCACACGCTGGCGTTCACGTTTTTTCCGGCCTGGGTGTCGAGCTTGCACGACAAGTTCGGTCCGTTCAAAAGCAGGCTGATTGCGTTGAACGTGCACGACGCGGTGATGCGCCTGGTGGAGGGCGGGTGCGACTTGCTCATTGCCTATCACCATCCGTCCCAGCCATTTCAGCTGGATGCCGACCGCTACGAGATGGTGAGTTTGGGCCAGGAAGTGCTCTCGCCCTACAGCAAGGCCGATGCCGACGGCCAGCCTGTGTACCGATTGCCGGGCCGTGCGGGCCAGCCGCTCCCCTACCTGGGCTATGCGCCGGGCGCTTACCTGGGCCGGGTGACGGAGCTCATCCTGAAAGAGTCCGCAACGCCCATCCACCTGGAGCGCGTGTACGAAACCGACATGGCCGAAGGCCTCAAGGCCATGGCGCTGGAGGGGCATGGCGTGGCCTTCCTGCCGCACAGTGCGGTGAAGAAAGAACTGCGCGCGCGCCGCCTGGTCAGCGCCGCGCCTTCGGACGCAGAGGCGCTGCAGATGACGATGGATGTGCGTGCCTACCGTGAAAAACCCGCCGGCAAGGAAGCCCCGAAGGGCACGGCGCAGGCGCTGTGGGCCTTCCTGCAAACCCAGGCAGGGTCATGCTAAGGGTAAATACGGATATAAACAGTTTGCATAGTTGCGCGCGCAAACGGCATTGGAATTTCACCGTAACGACACGTACAGTCTGCGCCATCGCCGGGTCGGTTCCCGCTGGGCGTGCCTGATCAGACGCTGGTTGGCACGAAGATTGCGAATCTGGAAACCGATTCATTTACTAATTGAGAGACCGCATGAACGTTCAGCATTGGGGATTCGTCTGGGGCCTGGTGGCCCTGTGCTGCACCTCTGCGGCGTCGGCTGAAGGCGTGCTGGAGCGCATCAATGCGGGCGGCAAGCTGGTCATCGCGCACCGTGAGTCATCGGTGCCGTTCTCTTACATCGACTCCACATCCGGCAAGCCCGTGGGCTACGCTATGGATCTGTGCCTGCATCTTGCAGAGGTGGTGCGCAAGAAGACCGGCAAAAAAGACATGGGTGTTGAGTTTGTTGCTGTGACGCCCGCCAACCGCATCGCCCTGATTGAGCAGGGCAAGGCGGACATGGAATGCGGCTCCACCACCAACAACGCCGAGCGGCGCCAAAAGGTGGCCTTCACCATCCCCCATTTCATCACCGGTGCGCGCCTGTTGGTCAAGGCTTCCAGCCCCATCGACCGTGTCGAAGACCTCAACGGCAAAAAGCTGGTCTCCACCAAAGGCACCACCCCCCTCAAGGCCGCCGAGCAAGCCAACCGGGAGCGCCTGATGGGTATCACCATTCTGGAAGCCCCTGATCACGCCAAGGCGGTGGAGATGGTTGAAAAGGGCGAAGCAGAAGCTTTTGTGATGGACGATGTGCTGCTGTATGGCCTGGCGGCCGGGCGACCAGACCCCAAGGCGCTGAAGGTGGTGGGGCGTTTCATGACCACTGAGCCGCTGGCGATCATGCTGCCCAAGAACGATCCAGAGTTCAAAAAAGTGATAGACGACGAAATGCGCCGCCTGATCACCAGCCGTGAGATATACCCCATCTACGACAAGTGGTTCAACAAACCCATTCCCCCGAACAACAGGGTGCTGAGCCTACCGGTGAGCTACCTGCTGCGCGATTTCTGGAAATACCCCACTGACCAGGTTCCGTTCTGACTAACAATCCTGGTTGCGTGGTCCCCCTTTTTGGAGTGTTCGGCCCGCCGACCTGTTCGGCTGGGGCGGGTCTCTAAAATAACTTCACTCTTTTTCGCTTTCAACTCAAGGAGATACCAATGAAGAAGCATTTGCTCGCGGTTGCCGTGACCGCCCTGGCCGCAGGTAGCGCTTTCGCTCAAGCCACCGATACCCTGGCCAAGATCAAGGCCTCGGGTAGCGTGACGCTGGGCGTTCGCGAATCTTCCGGTCTTTCCTACACCCTCGGCAACGGCAAGTTCGTGGGCTTCCACACCGAGATGGGTGAAATCGTCCTGGCCGACATCCAAAAGCAACTGGGCCTGCCCAAGCTGGAAGTCAAGTACCAGCCTGTAACCTCGCAAAACCGCATCCCCCTGGTGACCAACGGCACGGTGGATCTGGAGTGCGGCTCCACCACCAACAATGCTGCGCGCCAGAAGGACGTCGCCTTTGCCGTGACGACCTACGTGGAAGAAGTGCGCATTGCGACCAAGGCCAACTCCGGCATCACGTCGGTGAAGGACCTCAACGGCAAGACCGTGGCTACTACCACGGGCACCACATCGGTGCAGACTCTGCGCAAGCACGAGCGCGCTGGCGGCGTGGACTTCAAGGAAGTCTTCGGCAAGGACCACGCTGACAGCTTCCTGATGCTGGAAACCGGCCGCGCTGACGCCTTCGTGATGGACGGCTCTATCCTGGCTGCAAACATCTCCAAGTCGAAGAGCCCTGCTGACTACAAGATCGTTGGCGAAGTCCTGAACGTGGAGCCCATTGCCTGCATGCTGCGCAAGGACGACCCCGCCTTCAAGAAGGCTGTGGACGACTCCATCAAGCGCCAGATCGCAGACGGCTCGCTGGCCAAGCTGTACGACAAGTGGTTCATGCAACCCGTGCCACCGACCAACACCAAGATCGGTCTGCCGATGTCCGATGCCACCAAGGCAGCATGGGCATCACCCAACGACAAGCCCATGGAAGACTACGCAAAGAAGTAATTTTCTAAACGCTTGTGCCCCTTCGGCCAATCGGTTTGAAGGGGCTTTTTTGTTGGGCACGCCAGGGGTTGTGCCCAACGCTAGACCAAAAATTGAAGGGGTGCTCCTATGAGTTGGGATTGGCAGGTGTTCTGCCAGGACACCATGGACAGGGAAATCGTGCAAAGCTGCTTTGGCAAAGGCGGCAATATCACTTACCTGGACTGGATGCTGTCGGCCTGGGGCTGGACGGTGTCCGTTTCGGTGCTGGCTCTGGTGCTGGCGCTTGTGTTGGGTTCTTTCATCGGTACGCTGCGCACCTTGCAGGACCGCCCGATGATCGTTCGACTGGGCAATGCCTGGGTCGAGCTGTTTCGCAATATTCCGCTGCTGGTGCAGATTTTCCTGTGGTACCACGTGCTGCCCAGCCTGTTCCCGGTGCTGCGGGGCGTGCCCGGTTTTGCGCTGGTGGTGTTGGCGCTGGGATTCTTTACCTCGGCGCGTGTTGCCGAGCAGGTGCGTTCGGGCATCCAGGCCCTGCCGCGCGGCCAGCGTTACGCGGGGCTGGCCATGGGTTTCACCACCTTCCAGACCTACCGCTATGTGCTATTGCCCATGGCGTTTCGCATCATCATCCCGCCGCTGACCAGCGAGACGATGAACATCTTCAAGAACTCGTCCGTGGCGTTTGCCGTGTCGGTGGCCGAACTCACGATGTTTGCCATGCAGGCGCAGGAAGAAACCTCGCGCGGCATCGAGGTCTATCTGGCGGTGACCACGCTGTACATCATCTCGGCGTTCGCGATCAACCGCATCATGGCCTTCATTGAAAAGCGTGCACGCATCCCGGGCATGGTCGTGAGTGGCGCGGCCGGAGGGGGGCATTGATATGAATCTCGATTTCTCCTTCTACAACTGGGACCTGATCTCCAACTTCGTCCTCAAGGGGCTGTACTTCAGCCTTGTCCTCACGCTGGTGGCGACCGTCGGCGGTGTGCTTTTTGGCACCGTGCTGGCGCTCATGCGCCTGTCCGGCAAGAAGTGGCTGGATGTGCCTGCCACCATCTACGTCAACGGCATGCGCTCCATTCCGCTGGTGATGGTGATTCTGTGGTTCTTCCTGCTGGTGCCTGCCATCATCGGCCGCCCCATCGGTGCCGAGGTGTCGGCGGTCATCACCTTCATTGCGTTTGAGGCTGCGTATTTCAGCGAAATCATGCGCGCCGGCATCCAGTCCATTCCGCGCGGTCAGGTGTATGCCGGGCAGGCGCTGGGCATGACCTACAGCCAGAACATGAAACTGGTGGTGCTGCCCCAGGCGTTCCGCAACATGCTCCCAGTGCTGCTGACCCAGACCATCATCCTGTTTCAGGACACGTCGCTGGTCTACGCCATTGGCGCCTACGACATGCTCAAGGGCTTTGAAGTCGCGGGCAAGAACTTCGGTCGCCCCATTGAAGCCTATCTGGCGGCGGCCGTGTTGTACTTTGTGATGTGCTTTGCGCTGTCCTGGATGGTCAAGCGCCTGCACCAGAAGATCGCGATCATTCGCTGATCGAGGCTGGTGCAACAGAGATTGGATTGAGGAAAAAGAAATGATCGAACTCAAGAACGTATCCAAGTGGTATGGCCCGGTGCAGGTGCTCAACCAGTGCTCGGCCACCATCAACAAGGGTGAAGTGGTAGTGGTGTGCGGTCCCTCGGGCTCCGGCAAGTCCACACTCATCAAGACCATCAACGCGCTCGAACCCTTTCAGAAGGGCGAGATCACGGTCGACGGTGTGAAGCTGCATGACCCCAGCACCAACCTGCCCAAGCTGCGCAGCCGCGTGGGCATGGTGTTCCAGCACTTCGAGCTGTTCCCCCACCTGTCGGTGACGGACAACCTCACGATCGCTCAGATCAAGGTGCTGGGCCGCAACCCAGACGATGCAAAGAAGCGGGGCCTCAAGATGCTGGAACGCGTGGGTCTGATTGCCCACAAGGACAAGTTCCCCGGCCAGCTCTCGGGTGGCCAGCAGCAGCGTGTGGCCATTGCGCGCGCGCTGTCGATGGACCCCATCGTGATGCTGTTTGACGAGCCTACCTCGGCGCTCGACCCCGAAATGGTCGGCGAAGTGCTGGACGTGATGGTGGGCCTGGCCAACGAAGGCATGACCATGATGTGCGTGACCCACGAAATGGGCTTTGCGCGCAAGGTGAGCAACCGCGTGATCTTCATGGACGTGGGTGGAAAGATCCTGGAAGATTGCTCGAAGGACGACTTCTTCAACAACCCCGACGCACGCCAGCCCCGGACCAAGGACTTTCTCAACAAGATCCTGCAGCACTGATGGCTCCCCCCTGAGTCGCCTGCGGCGCCTTCCCCCCAAGGGGTGCCACCGGTGGCCTGGCAAAGCCAGTTCCATGGTGGCACTGGCTTGGGCTGCGTCAGTTTTATATGGCGACCAGCGTGCTGGTGTTCAGGATTGAAAGCAAAAGCGCTCTTCGGAGCGCTTTTTTTATGGGGGTGCGCAATGCCAAGGAGACCTGGCTAACGCTTGCCCCGTCGACCGGCTTGCGGGCTGCCTTCCACGATGAGCTGCGATTCAAACCCTGTCCACAGTTCGTCGCGCCGCTTCAGCGCCTCGGACACCGCCTTGTGCCGCAACTGGGCCACGGCCGACACTAGCGCATTGCACAGGAAGAACGCAGCGGTGTACGAGTCAAACGGCGATGCGTTCGACGTATGCACCAGCACGCGGTGGTGCGCCAGTGCTGCCAATGGCGCAGCTGCGCTATCGGTGATGGCCAGCACCTGGGCACCGGCGTCGCGAAAGCGCTGTGCCACCGTCACGGGCCCGCTGGAGTATCGGCGGATGCTGAAAGCGAGCAGCACGTCATCGGGCTGGATCCACAACAGCTGATCGGTGGCGTCCACAGCGCCAGCGCCCAGCTCCTGCACCCCGGGGCGGCACATGTTCAGGTGCAGTGCCAGCCAGGCTGCCACGGGGGCGCTGTTGATCTGCGCCAGCACAAAGATGCGCCCCTTGCCCTGCGCGATGCGCGCCACCATGGCTTCGAACGCTGCCATGTCCAGCGCGTCGCGCGTGGTGGTGAGGTTGTGCTGGTCGTGTAGCAGCGCGTCGTCCACACACTGCTGCAGGCTGCGCCGGGTGCCAATGGTGACCGGCGCGCGCTGCCCGGCCGTTTGCAGCAGGGCGGTGACCTCGGCCCGCGCCTCGCGCTGGGCCTCGGCATAGCTGCCGTAGCCCAGCTTGGCAAAAAGACGCACCACGGTCGATGCGCTGGTGCCCGTGCGCGCCGCCAATGCGGTGGCCGATTCCAGTAGTGCATGGGGGTAGTCGCGCCCCAGGGCCTCGGCCAATGCCCGTTCGCTGGCGGTCAGGTCGGCGTCCTGGCGGGCCAGCCGCTCGGTCAGCAAGGTGTTGGACTTTTGCAATGGTGATTTCATAAAATTCTCAATCGTGCAAAATACGTTGCAGAGCAGCGGGTTGCTTGCAACGCTGCACTCCAAATTTTGCCTCCACCTGGGGGTTGCCCAAGGACAAAGATGCCCGATTTCCCTGAAGAAAACCAGCTGCCGATGCGCGCGCAGCTCTTGGACTGGCTGGCCAGGCAGCAGCAGGCCATGCAAGACCTGTTGCAAAAAGTGGTCAATATCGAGAGTGGCAGCCGCAATGAGGCGGGCGTGACGGCCGTAGCCCATGCCCTGGCCGAGCGCTTGCAGGCGGCCGGTGTGCCCGTGCAGTTCGAGCCCGTGCCCGGTTTTGGTGTGCTGATGCATGCGCAGGTCAGCCCGGCAGAAGGCGCAGCAGCCGGTGACGCGCCCATCATCCTCATGGGGCATATGGACACGGTGTTTCCGGATGGCACCGTGGCCAAGCGCCCCTACCGCGAAGAAGCGGGGCGAGCCTACGGCCCCGGCGTGGCCGACATGAAGTCCGGCCTGGTGCTCAATGTGTTTGTGGCCGAGGCCTTTGCGCGCTGCGGCGGCTTGCGTGCGCCGCTGCACCTGTTCTTATCCTGTGATGAGGAGATCGGCTCGCCTGCCACGCGCGATCTCATCATGGCCCGCGTGCGCGGCGCACGTGCCGTGTTCAACGCCGAGCCTGGCCGCGTCAGCGGCAACGTGGTGACCAGCCGCAAGGGCTCGATGGTGGTGGAGTTCGAGGTGCAGGGCGTGGCCGCCCATGCAGGCATCAACCACGCCGCTGGCGCCAGCGCCATCGAAGCCCTGGCCCGCAAGACCTTGGCGCTGCATGCGCTGACCGACGCGGCCACGGGCGTCACCTGCAACGTGGGCGTGGTGCAGGGCGGCATCGTGCCCAACATGGTCGCCCCCCACGCCCGCGCTGAGGTGGACTTGCGCTTTACGGCCGACACCAACCCCGACGAATTGCTGGCGCGCGTACGCGCCATCGTCGAAGAAGAGTCCGTGCCCCGCACACAGGGCCGCATCGTCACCGCACGTCGCACGATGCCCATGAAGCGCACACCCGACGATCTGCTGGTGCTGTACCAGCAAGGCGCCCGCTCCTTGGGCTTTGAAGTGCAGGGCGAATTCACGGGCGGCGCCGCCGACAGCGGCCTCACCGCGTCCGTCGGCGTGCCCACGCTGTGCGCCACCGGCCCTGTCGGTGGCCACGCGCACACCGAGCGTGAGTATTGCGAGCTGACCACCTTTGTGCCGCGTGCGCAGGCCGTGGCGCTGGCTGTGCTGGGCTTGGCCTGATCTGCACTTCCTTGGGACCATCAACCTGTTTCTCCGATCTTTCTGACTGCCATGAACACACCATCCCGCCGTAGCCTTCTTTCCACCGGCCTGGGCCTTGCAGGCCTGGCCGCTTTGCCCGCCCTGGCGCAAGACAAATTCCCCTCGCGCCCCATCACGCTGGTGGTGCCATTCCCGCCCGGTGGGTCGGTGGACATCATGGCGCGCCAGTACTCCGAGCCACTGTCCAAAGTGCTGGGCGTACCCATCGTGGTGGAAAACCGCGCCGGTGCCGGTGGCTCGGTGGGCGCGCAGTATGTGGCGCGCGCCAAGGCCGACGGCTACACCCTGGTGGTGTCGTCGCAAAGCAGCCACCTGGCCAACCCCCTCACCCAGCCCAAGATCGGCTACGACCCGGTCAAGGATTTTGAAAACATCGCCATCCTGGGCCGACAGCCCAACGCGCTGGTGGTGCACAGCAGCTTGCCGTTCAAGACCTTCAAGGAGTTCATCGACTACGCCAAGAAGAACCCTGGCAAGCTCAACTACGGCAGCGGCGGCGTGGGGAGCATGGGGCAGCTCAACGTGGAAATGCTCAAGGTTTCCACGGGCGTGTTCACCACGCACATCCCCTACCGGGGCGGCACACCGCTGATCACGGGCGTACTGGGCAACGAGGTGCAGTTCATCCTCGACAACCTGGTCATCATGCTGCCCCACATCCAGGCGGGCAAGGTGCGCGCCCTGGCCGTGGCGGCCGACCAGCGCCTGCCGCAGCTGCCCGATGTGCCCACCCTGGCCGAGGTCGGCCACCCCGAACTCAACCTCACCTCGTGGACCGGCCTGGCCGCGCCGGTCGGCACACCCGAAGCGGTGGTGCAGACGCTGTACAAGGCGGTGCGCCAGGTAGCCACCTCGCCTGCGATGGTGGCCAACCTCAAGGAGCGTGGTGTGATCGTGCCCGAGGAAATGCCTCCTGCCGCGTTCGAGAAGATGATGGCCGAGCGCCTGGTGAAGTTCGGCGAGGTGGTGCGCAGGGCAGGCATTACCGCAGAATGATGCGGTCAGAGCCGCGGCTTTGAGTGTTTTTGGCTGCTGGCGCTTGTTCATCAAGCGCAAGCAGCTATCAAATAAATAGCATTCGGAGCGGTGGGACAATGCTGCCCATGACAGCTGCACCCCACACCCCCATCGATACGATCACCATCACCCGCCCCGACGACTGGCACCTGCATGTGCGCGACGGCGAGCCGCTGCGCACGGTGGTGCCCCACACGGCCGCACAGTTTGGCCGCGCCATCATCATGCCCAACCTGCGTCCACCGGTCACCACGGCCGAGCAGGCGCTGGCCTACAAGCAGCGCATCCTGGCCGCAGTCCCCGCTGGCGTGCAGTTTGAGCCACTGATGACGCTGTACCTGACGGACAACCTGCCGCCCGAAGAGATTGCGCGTGCCAAGGCCGCAGGCGTGGTCGCCTGCAAGCTCTACCCCGCTGGCGCCACCACCAACAGCGACGCGGGCGTGACCGACCTGCGCAAGACCTACAAGACTCTCGAAGCCATGCAAAAGGCGGGCATGCTGCTCTTGGTGCACGGCGAAGTGACCAGCAGCGACATCGACCTGTTCGACCGCGAGGCCGTGTTCATCGAGCAGCAGCTCATCCCGCTGCGCCGCGACTTCCCCGAGCTGAAAATCGTCTTCGAGCACATCACCACCAAGGATGCGGCCGACTATGTGATGCAGGCCGACCGCTTCATCGCCGCCACCATCACCGCGCACCACCTGCTGTACAACCGCAATGCCATCTTTGTGGGCGGCGTGCGCCCCCACTACTACTGCCTGCCCGTTCTCAAGCGCGAAACGCACCGCGTGGCCCTGGTGCAGGCGGCCACCAGCGGCAGCAGCAAGTTCTTTCTGGGCACCGACAGCGCACCGCACCCCGCGCACCTCAAAGAGCACGCCAGCGGCTGCGCGGGCTGCTACACCGCCCACGCGGCCATCGAGATGTATGCCGAGGCGTTCGACAACGCCGGTGCACTCGACCAGCTCGAAGGCTTTGCCAGCTTCCACGGCCCCGACTTCTACAACCTGCCACGCAATACGGGCTCCATCACCCTGCGCCGCGAATCGTGGACTCCGCCCGACAGCTTTGCGTTTGGCGAAGCCGAACTCAAGCCCCTGCGCGCCGGTGAAGTGCTGCCGTGGAGGCTGGTGTGAGCACTGGGCATGCGGCCGACTACCGTATTGCGTTGTTGATAGACGCTGACAACGCCCCAGCCAGCAAAATTCAAGCAATTCTTGACGAGCTTTCTAAGCACGGAGTCATCAACGTTCGTCGCGCCTACGGCAATTGGAAGAAGCCGGAGTTGAAAGCGTGGGAAGAGCGATTGCATGAGTTCGCCATCCGTCCTATGCAGCAGTTTGACTACTCAAAGGGCAAGAACGCTAGCGATATGGCAATGGTGATTGATGCCATGGAGCTGTTGTACACAGATAAGCCCCAGGCTTTTGGTCTCGTGTCGTCCGATGCCGACTTCACCCCGTTGGTGATGCACCTCAAATCTAAAGGCGCAGTTGTTTTCGGTTTTGGGCAGAAGAAAGCTCCTGAGCCTTTTCAGCGCGCCTGTTCTACCTTTCTATTTGTCGAAAACATAGGCGCTGAGTCGGTGACGCCAGCGAGTACCGCAGCGGTGGTGATGGCAGACATCGTTGCTGATGACGCTGCGCAACTGCAGCCGATGCCTACGTCAAAACTGAAAATGGACACGCGTCTTGTCAGTTTGCTGCGCGGTGCAGTGCAGGCAGTTGCGGATGAGGATGGATGGGCGCTCTTGGGGCGGGTGGGAAATCACATAGCCAACCAAGCTTCTTTCGACCCTCGCAACTATGGTTACGAAAAATTGGGGGCCTTATTTGAGGCCATTCAGCTTTTTGAGATTAAGAGAGTAACGACGCAAATGTACGTTCGGGACATTCGGCGTACTAGGGAAAAGAGTATTCAGAAGCCGATAAATGCTTCAATCGCTTGATTGGTCCGCGCCCTGGCTTGTGCCGTACCAAGAGGTCGGTCAGCCGACAATGCGCGCGGCACTGGCAGAACGATCTGTACGCGCCGGTCTAAACGCAGCGCCCGCTGCGGAAATTGTCTTTGTTCCCCAGTCTGAGCTACCCCCAAGCACGCCCTACGAGCAGTACATCTGGGACACCCGCCGCGTTCCCACCCGCGACAACCTGCACGATTTTTTCAACGGCCTGGTCTGGCTGCAGTTTCCGCAGACCAAGCGCCGGTTGAATGAACTGCAAGCCCAGGCCATCGCCGCCCATGGCGTGCAGCCCGTGCGCGGGCCGCTGCGCGATGCGCTCACCGTGTTTGATGAAAACGGCGCTGTGCTGCAGGCGCCGGATGCCTTGTGGGCGGCGCTTGCAGCGCGGGACTGGCAGCGCCTGTTCATTGACCTGCGCCCGCTGTGGGCACAGGCCCGACTGGTTTTGTTCGGGCACGCGTTGCTTGAAAAGCTTGCTTTACCTCGAAAACCGATGGTGGCGCACGTCTATCAAGCGCCAATAGCTATTAAATCAATAGCAAATCTGGACGCT
This sequence comes from Acidovorax facilis, assembly GCA_964031875.1. Taxonomy (GTDB): domain Bacteria; phylum Pseudomonadota; class Gammaproteobacteria; order Burkholderiales; family Burkholderiaceae_C; genus Acidovorax; species Acidovorax facilis_A. The sequence goes on along the minus strand of CAXIRU010000031.1, from coordinate 26,489 downwards.
TGGCTGGCGCAAGCAGTTCAGCCGCTGCCTTGGGCTACCAAACCCTTCACCCCGCTGCCGGTGCTGGGCGTGCCCGGCTGGTGGCCCGCCAACGAGGCGCCGGACTTTTATGCCGACGCCCAGGTCTTTCGCCCGCCCCGTGCTGTGTCAGGGGGTTAATTCCCGTCAACGCTTGTGTGATAAGGCCTTGGCGCGGGTTTGCACCTACCATAGCGCGATGAAATCGCGGCCATGGGGGCTGCCGGGGGCGTGCAGGGGCCCCCGATGGTGGGTCTTGGCGCTTGAAGCGCTGCCACCGGCCCCCATCTGAGGCAGCAAACACTGTTGTTGTTTACCCCACGGAGAACTATTCCATGAAGCGGATCCTTTTGTTTGTGATAACCAACCTGGCCGTTGTGCTGGTGCTGGGGGTGGTGGCCAGTCTGCTGGGCGTCAACCGCTTCCTCACGGCCAATGGCCTGAACCTGGGCGCGTTGCTGGGTTTTGCCCTGATCATGGGTTTTGGTGGCGCCATCATTTCGCTGCTCATCAGCAAACCCATGGCCAAGTGGACTTCGGGCGTGCGCGTGATTGATGGTTCCGGCTCGGCCGACGAGCGCTGGATCGTCGAGACCGTGCGCAAGTTCGCGGACAAAGCGGGTATTGGCATGCCTGAGGTTGGTATCTTCGAGGGCGACCCCAACGCCTTTGCCACGGGGGCCTTCAAGAACAATGCACTGGTGGCCGTGTCCACCGGCCTGCTGCAGGGCATGACGCGCGAAGAGGTCGAAGCCGTGATCGGCCACGAAGTGGCCCACATCGCCAACGGCGACATGGTGACCATGACCTTGATCCAGGGCGTGATGAACACCTTTGTCGTGTTCCTGTCGCGTGTGGTGGGCTACGCGGTGGACAGCTTTCTGCGCAAGAACGACGAGGAAAGCTCGGGCCCTGGCATTGGCTACTACGTGACCACCATCGTGCTCGATATCGTGCTGGGCTTTGTGGCCGCCATGATCGTGGCATGGTTCAGCCGCCAGCGCGAGTTCCGGGCCGACGCAGGTGCTGCCCAGCTGATGGGGCGCCGCCAGCCCATGGTGAACGCCCTGGCCCGCCTGGGCGGCATGCACCCCGGCGAGCTTCCCAAGAGCGTGGCCGCCATGGGCATTGCTGGTGGTATTGGCAAGCTGTTCAGCACCCACCCGCCCATTGAAGAGCGCATCGCTGCGCTGCAGAACGCTCAGCAGCAATAAGCGCTGACGGGCCGAGAGCGAGAGGGCGGATGCAGCCCCTCAGATGACCGCCGCAGGACTTGTTCCCAGCGGCGGTTTTCTTTTATGGCGGGTTCTGACCGCAGTGGGAGTCTGAGAAGACCGTTGTATGGCGCACCTCGCAGTGCTTCCTTGCCCCGGCCACCGTATGCGCCTGCGGTCTTCGCAGGCGCCCGGGTCCGTGTTGGCGTTCAGGTCTGTGCCTGGGCTTGCCGACCCTCAATCTGCGCCAGGATGCTGGGGTCTTTGATTTTGTCGTCGGCGCTGAGCAGCAGCAGCTTGGACAACACCTCGCTGGTGCGCTGGTCGTCATCCACAAAAGGCAAGGCGACGGATTTTTGAGAGGCTTTGTCGGCCGGCACGATACACAGGTAACCCGCAGGCATCACATGGATCACTGCGGTGCCCAGATGCAGGCGGTAACTCGCGCGCTTGCCCTGGATGATGGCGTGGTGCCCTTCAATGCTGACATTCTTCAACCCAAGGCTGGGGAGCAGGGCGCTCACCAGCGCCACCCGGGCTTGTTGCACCTCGGCAGAATGTTCATCGCTGTCGGCGGCGCCTGCGGTGATCACCAGGTCCAGGTCGCGCATGGCCTCGGAAAAACCGAGGGCCGGGGCCTCTTCCAGGGCCACGCGTTCACCCTGGCGGGTGAACGCAATCTCGCCCAGCACCGTGGCCTCTTCCTCGGTCAGGAAGTGGTGGACATCGGGCAGCGCGAGTTCTACAGCCAGGTCGGGTGCCAGGCGCTTGCGGGCCGTGCAATCGCCTTCGCTGCCATCCACCCGCCATCCCCGGGCCGACAGGATCGCGCCCAGCACCGAGGTTTTGACGCGGCGCCCCTCGAAGCGGCGCGAGAGGTCATGCGCCTCGCGCTCGGCGGGGGTGAGCACATAGCATTCACGAAACGCCTGCTTGAACGGTTGCACCAGGGACGACTGCACCACGTGCTGCTGGCACGCGATCAAGCGGCCCGTCGTCAGCATCGAATGGACGTGGGCGATGGTCAGGGGCTGCTCCACCGGCAGGGGCACATCGGCCAAGCGGCCCTCTGCGTCCAGCGGGCGCAGCTGCGTGAGGCTGTCGTCCAGCAGGCCCAGCCCGCCGTCCGGCGTTTGCAGGTACAGCGCGGTCAGCAGATGCCGGGCCATGGGCAGGTTGGCGAGTTCTTTCAGTTGCTCTGGTGCCAGCGCACGGCCACTGACCATGAGGTTTTCCAGGGCGGTGCGGTAGCGCTTGCTTTGGTCCTTGAGCAGGGCGAGCTGTGCCAGCAGCGGGGCCAGGCCCGCGTCTTTCTTCAGCGCAGGCGGCAGGCTCTTCAAGGCCTTGCCAGCCTTGACCACCTTCAGTTGCGGCTGGAACCGGACCAGGCTCAACTCCACTTCGTACCCATCTTGCTGCCAGGTCCAATCCTGGGCGGTGGAGGCGCTGGCGTCGAGTGACCATTCCATTTCGGTCACGTCCGCAAAACCCGCGTTGTGCGCCAACTGCACCAGCCCTGCGGCGGCGGCATCGCGCACATTGGCGGTGCGCTCGGAGCCGTACATCTTCGATGCCTGCTTGCCCGCGCCTTTGAAAAAGGCAAACCGCTCGCGCAGGTCTGCATCATCCCGAATCGGCACCATGCCCCACACGCGAATGTGCTCCTGGGACAGCTTGCCCAGCATGCCCGCCAGCTTCTTGTCTGCCACGCCCTGCACCGCGTCGATGCGGTACACGGTAACTTTCAAGTGCTTGTACTTCTTGTGCCATGCCAGAAGCAGTTCACCGGACTTGCCCGCGCGCTGGAGATGATCCTTCAACAACGGCACATCGAAGTACTCGTTCGGGTAGGCCTGCTCGCGCTCACGCATGAAGCGGTACAGCAGCGCAGCGCTGGCCCAGCCGAGTACCTCCAAGATTTCGTCCGCCTGAGCGCGGCAGTGACGCAGCAACTGCAGCAAAACCTCGGGGGTGAACTGCCGCAGCTCAGCCACCAGGTCCGCAGATTCCGCAGCACTCAGCGGTTGCACATTGCAGATCAGTTTCAAGGCCCGCGCTGCGGGGCGCTCGGCATCGGTCTGAACCAGACCGAGGATCGGCGGCGGTGATGGCATCTGCGCCAGCAGGCGTGCACCTGCCACAACGAACCGATGACCACTCAAGCTTCGTTGGGTGTTGTACTCGTAGTCCACATCCAACTTGTGTGCCAGCTGGTCCAGCGCGCTGATAGCTTCGGCCAGTGGTTTGGCGCAGTGGGCGTACACCCAGTCCAGCGCCTCGGGTTTGAAGTCTTTCAAGGTTTCTTTCTTTTGCCGCAGGCAAGCGCCCACCACCCACGCACCGCGCGGCCACTCCACATTGAACAGGCGTTGGACCCATGCAGAGGTCAGAGGGCCGAAGCGAGCGTAAGCCTGTGCCAGCTCTTCCCCAAAGTCGGTCAGGCCGAAAAACTCGGAGGTGCGCATGCGGCCCTCGCATTCGCCGTCTTCCACCTGCGGTGGAGGCCGGAACTGCTCGTCCACCCAGGTGTCGCAGGAGCGCTCCATCAAATCCAGCAAGGCATCCAACTGGGCGCGCGAGGATTCCATTTTGCAGATCAGTCGGCCCAGCGTGTCGGGGGCTGGCTCCAGGAAGGGATGAGAGCGGCGGGTCAAGGCTTTATTGAGTTCCGCGAGCCGGTAGTCACTGTATGGCTCTGCGCAAATCCGCTCGCGCTGTGCATCCATCCAGCGCGGTGCGGCGCATTCGGTAGGGTCGGCGGGATGGCTCAATTGATGGCGCAAGCGCTCCAAGGCGAGATGGCCCGTGTAATCGCGCCCCCACTTCTTGACGGCCGCGGTCAGCAGATCGCTCACGTCGCGTGCGAAGCTCCACACACTGTCTGCGCGTGCGCGCATGTTCGGAATGCTGTCGTGCAGCACCGGGAACATGAAGAAATCTGCCAGGTGCTGTTCGGCCTCGTCGCCGAACTCCTCGTGCAGTGCCGTGCAGAACGGTGAATCCTCATCGCCTTTGCGAATGGCGCGCTCGTCGTCATCCAGACGGCGGCCTGCGTCCTTGGCCGCTTGCACATAGCCCAGCAACCAGGCCTCGAAACGTTGAACTCTGGCGTGCTGCTCGGCACTCGCATTCCACTGCTTGCTCTCACTCATGGGTTCCTTTCATCCGCCGACCAGCGGACGCAATCTCAAAAAAACGGCGTGCGAGCTGTCTGTCAGGCTCAGTTGGGCATGCGACCGGTACAACGTGCCATCGACCACCATCTGGAACTCACCCGCCTCGAACGCGGCAAGGGCCCGTTGAATCTCGGTCTGCTCGTGCACCGCCAGCTCAGGTTCGCTGGCAGGTTCTGGTGGCCGGGGCAAGGCCACGCGCCCCTGCGCCAGGCCCTCATCAATCAAGGCCTGTGTCAGCGTGGGCGCTGGGGGCGCGGCCTGTGCCTGTGAAGCCGCACTGGCGCGCGCAATGCGCTGCAAGGCCAGGTGGGCCCGCACGCTGAGCGCAATCAGCTCACGGGTCGAGATCGACGGGCTATCCATCTGAAACGCCACCTGGCCCTGGTGCAGGCCAGGGTTCTGGCGTTCAGCGATTTCACAGTTCAACAACAAGTGGGGCATGGTGGTGGGTTCCGTCTGCGGCCAACAGGCCCTCAGGCGCCAGTGCGCACGAAGACGGCAATGTCGCCATGGCTGTCCTGAATCAGCAGTTTGCCGCCCAGCAGCCGTACGGCGGTCTCCTTCTCGCTGGTGTCATCGCTGTCCGTCGCTGCAAAGGCCTGCTTCAACACGGAAGCCTCGAGCGTGTAGCGGAGCGACCATTCCCTCAAGTGGCTTGCATGTTTGATGAAGCTGCCGGTGCCGTCGGGCTGGAGGGACAGGTAGAGTTCCATGAACCCCGGCGTGTTCTGCTCGTTCGCCCAGTTCCCATGAATCTCCGACGCGGAACCGACTTCGCTGGTTGAAGGCCAAAGTGCCGTGAGCTCTTCCTGGCTCAGGCCCTTGGTCATGTTGTGCGTGATCTCGATAGCCTTGTCGAGGATCTTCTCCAGTCTCTGCGTCATGGTGTTCGTCTCCGCCGGTTGATCAATCCACCCACTCGCCCTGGGCGATTCGCGCGTCCATGACCGCCAACAGGCGGGACGCATCGGCAGAGGCGCCGCGGACCCTAATGCTCGACTCCAGCAGCATCTTGGCGTGTTCCAGTCGGGCCTTGTTTGGCCTCCAGTGCTTCAGTAGCACATCGGCTGCAGCCCAATGGTGTCTGTCCAGCGCCATGAGCATGGGGTCGTCGGCGATCTGGCGATGGAACATGGTGTTGTTGCGCCTGATGGCGTTCGGATCGGCGCCGCGCTGGAGCAGCAGCTCGATCACCTCCACGCTGCCATCGCGCGCGGCAGCGTGCAGCAAACCGACGTCATCGGCGTCGAGCAGGTTCAGATCGCCACCGGCGTCCAGCATCATGGCGACGACATCAGCGTGGCTGTGCCCGGCCGCCTCCAACAACAGGGGTACAGGGGTGTGTTGCTTAAAGTACGCGAACGGCGTGTGGGGATGGACTCCTTGTGCCAGCAGCGCCCGCACCTGTTCCACATCGTGGCGCCACGAGGCCATGAAGAGGTCGCGTGCCGATTCGCCTGTGTAGGCATCGTGTGGGGCCGAGGGGCCGATGCCGCGCGCCTCGAAGAAGCGCACGACATCCGGCAGAGTGCCCAGCGACCAGCGCAGGTTTTCGCCGTTGTCCAGCGTCTGGGCCAGGTCCACCCCCAGCGACTCGGCGAATTCGAGAAACTGGGGAATGGGGTCACCGGTGTGCGTGCTCAGGTTGAACAAGGCAGGCCGACCACTGTCATCGAGCGTGTGCGGGTCGGCACCGGCTTCGGCGAGCAACCGGCAGCACGCCACGCTGCGCGTGCGCAGTGCCACATACAGCGGCGTCTGCCCGGCACCGTTGCGCAGGGTGGTGTCGGCACCAGCCTTCAGCAGCAGGCCCAACACCTCGGCCGAATCGTTGTTCACCGCCAGATGCAGCGGCGTGCGCCGCCCGTCAGACAGAATTCGCTTGGTGCCCGACTGCACGTTCAGGTCGGCCCCGGCGGCGATCAGCAGCTTCACGATAGGCTTCTTGTTGCGCAGCACGGCGTAGTGGATGGGCCAGGCGCTAGGGCGCACCGGCAGGTTGGGATCCACCCCCTTGGCCAGAAGCCGCTTGATCTCGGCGGATTTGCCTTTGTCCAGCGCGGTCATGAAGGCGAAGTCGTCATCGAAGGCCGCCAGCGCGGCATCAAACTCGGCCTCCTTGGCCTTGGCCGTGCCGATGCGCACGAGCTTGGTCACGTGGCCGGTGCGGCTGTCGTCGGTGCTGGCGCGCAGGTGGGTGGCACCCAGGGCCAGCCATTCCTGAAGCAGCTCGGCGCTGTCGATGCCCAACTCCATGAAATACAGCTCAAGTCGCCGCCCAAAACGCTGCAGCTTGGACAGCTGGATCGCACCGTCGCCCGCGCTCACGCAGCGCAAGCCGAGCGCGGCCAGAGCCTGGCGGGCTTCGTCCCATTTTTCCTGCCGGGCAGGCTCCAGTGCGGCAGCCCAGCGCTCCGCAATGGTCTCATTTTCAAAACAGATGGTGGCTTGGGTCCAGACTTCAGACATAGGGTCTCGCTTGTTTTCCTATCGCTTGGGGGATGGCGGTGGGCTCCGTCTGCAGACGCGCAGGTCGTGCCACGATTCTAGAAGTGGGGAATGGCGCATGGCTGGACAATTTGTCAACCGTTTCATGCCACTGGGGTGCCCGACAACGGTGCTTGTGTCGCTGCTCGCTATGGTGTGGCTGCGCTTGCGGGGTTTGTGCGACAAAGCCGTTCGCATGGGGGTGTTTGCGACTGTTTCCCCCTCATCCCTTGTGGATTTGCTCATGTCCCCACGTCTTTCTTCCGCGGCACGGGCTGGCAGTCTTGCCGCCGCCAGTGGTGTGGTCTTTGTTGCTTTCGTCCAAGCCCAGGCTGGATGCCGTCGCAACGGCCGTGGCGCGCAAGATAGTCAACTGGCGCCGCGACATCCATGTCCACCTTGAACTCTCGGGCCACGATGCCCACACCGCCATGCTGACGGGCGCAGCCGAAGTGCTGGCTGTGCGTGAGAAAAGGGGAGGGGCGGAAGGGACTCTGGGGGTGGGCAAAATGCTCCGCGCCACCGCCTCACCCACCTTGATGCCATCCACCCCTGCCGAGAGGATGCCGCCTGCTTTGCACCACCTTGCATCACCGGACTGCTACCCGCCAGCGCCGCCGCGGCGCGCGCAGCGCATGGCGCTTGCGGTACTCCCCCGGCGCCATACCGGTGTAGCGCGCAAAGATGCGGCGGAACGCGGCGGGGTCGGCATAGCCGCAGGCCACCGCAATGCTGGGCACGTTCTCCAGCGTCACCTCCAGCAGCACCTTGGCGCGTGCGCAGCGCAGGCTGTGCAGGTGGTCCAGCGGTGACTGTGACAGCTCCAGCTGAAAATGCCGCAGCAAGGTGCGTGGGCTCACCGCCGCCGCCTCTGCCAGCCGGGCCAGCGAGTAGGGCTCGTCGAGATGGCTCTCCATATAGGCAATGGCGCGGGCCAGCGTGCTGTCGCGGGTGGCCGGGATGTGCTGTTGTACATGGGCCTGCAGCGCAGCCCGGGCCCGTTCGGGGTCGGGGCGGAACACGCTGGCGCACACCTGGGCCAGTTCATAGCCCATGGCGTGGCGCACCAGCGCGGTCGCCATGTCGCTCAGGCCGTGGGGCAGTGCGCAGCTCAGCCAGGGGCCATCGTCGGTAACGTCCTGGTCTGTCACCAGGTGGATGCCTGGGAAATCCCGTTCGAATCCCGCCATGTAGAACCAGGGCAGACTGGCTTGGCGATCTTGCAGTCGTCCGCTGGAGGCTGCCAGCCAGGCACCATTGCCCACGGTGAGAACTCTCTGGCCCTGGTCCAGCGCCATGCCCACTTGACGGGACAAGCGCTGGTGGCGGCTGGCCACACTGCGGATGCCAGGGATGTCTGCCGCATGGAACGAGGGGAGGAACAGTGCGTACGCAAAGCCCCCGGAAGGCGCATCCTGTGTGCCTTCGTCTGCCTGTGAATACGCCGCCAAGGGTCCGGGCAGGGCCATGAGCGGTCGGCCTGCCGCGTCCAGCACTCGCCAGGTAAAGCGTGGACTGGCCGCTCCTGCGCGCAGGCTGGCCAACACATTGGCGCTGCGCAGCAGGTCGATGAACTGCAGTGCGTTGCCTGCTGCGGACTCGGGCAGCAGCGGTATGTCGATGCGGAATGTGGGTGCCGTCGCAGAAGGGACAGAAGGGGTGGGCATGGCGGTATTGGCTCGTTGTATGGCCATTTTCGCTCGTCATAGGGGCGGTGGCGGCTCTTAGCATGAGACCGCTTGTCACTGATTTTTGTCCCTCTTTTCACGGATCTGCCCATGTACCCACGTCTTTCCTCCATGGCACTTGCCTGTGGTCTTGCCGCCAGCGGTATGACTTTTGTTGCTTCCGCCCAGGCCCAGGCGCTGGACGCCGCTGGCCTGCAGACCATCGACGCTGCCGTGAGCAAGGTCGCGCCCAAGATGGTCAGCTGGCGCCGCGACATCCATGCCCACCCCGAACTTTCGGGCCAGGAGGTGCGTACAGCCAAGCTGGTGGCCGAGCACCTGAAAAAACTCGGAATGGAAGTGCAGACCGGCGTGGGTGGCACCGGCGTGGTGGGCACGCTGCGCGGTGGCCTGCCGGGTAAGGTGGTGGCCCTGAGGGCCGACATGGATGCGCTGCCTGTGCCTGAAAACACCGGCCTGCCGTTTGCCAGCAAGGCCAAGGCCCAATACCTGGGCAAGGAGGTGCCGGTGATGCACGCCTGCGGGCATGACGCCCACACCGCCATGCTGATGGGTGCGGCAGAGGCCCTGGCGGGCATGAAGGCGCAGCTGCCCGGCACCATCAAGTTCATCTTCCAGCCCGCCGAGGAAGGCGCGCCGGTGGAGCCCGATGCCAACGGCAAGGTGCCCAGCTTTGGCGCCAAAGCCATGGTGGAGGAAGGCGCTCTCAAGGACGTGCAGGCCATCTACGGCCTGCACATCACGGCCAATCTGCCAGCGGGCGTGGTGGGCTACCGCAGCGGGCCGCTGATGGCAGGCTCGGACAACATCCGCATCGAGGTGGAGGGGCGCGGCGGCCATGGCTCGGCCCCCTGGAATGCAGTGGACCCGGTGGTGGCTGCCAGCCAGGTAGTGCTGGGCCTGCAAACGGTGGTGAGCCGCCAGCTCAACATCAGCCAGGAGCCTGCGGTCATCACCATCGGACAGATCCAGGGCGGCACACGCTACAACATCATCCCCGACAGCGTGGAGATGCTGGGCACCTTGCGCACCTTTGACGAAGGCATGCGCCAGGAGGCCTTGAAGCGCATCACCACCACGGCGGAATCGATTGCCGCATCCAGCGGCGCCAAGGCCAAGGTGCGTTTTGGCCCGGTCGCCTACCCGGTCACCACCAACCCCGCTGAGCTGACAGCGGATTCATTGCCCGCGCTCAAGCTGGCGTCGGGCGGAAAGGCCATGATCATCCCCAAGGTGAGCGGTTCGGAAGACTTTTCGGAGTTCCAAAAAGTGGCGCCGGGCTTTTTCTACTTCCTGGGGGCGCCACCGAAGGGCAAGGACTTCAAGACCGCGCCGTCCAACCACTCGCCCTTGTTCGACATTGATGAAGACCAGCTGCCAGTGGGCGCACGCACGCTGGCCGCGCTGGCGGTGGATTTTCTGCAGCGCAAATAGGGCTGGCGCGGTTTTCCCTGTGCTGACAAGGCGTTGCCTGAGTGAGGGCAAGGCCCCGGCCAGGGCAGCAGCGCAAGGGCCGCCCCGCAGCCTTGGCTGCGTCCCCCTTCCTGCGCGCGGCGTGAGAGAAGGGGGAAGGTCGAAAGGGGCTCAGCGGGTTGTCAGAATGCTGCGCGCCACGGCCTCGCCCACCTTGATGCCATCGACGCCCGCCGACAAAATGCCGCCCGCGTAGCTGGCACCTTCGCCCGCCGGATACAGGCCAGGCGTGTTCAGGCTTTGCAGGTTCTCGCCGCGCCCGATCTTGAGCGGCGACGAGGTGCGTGTCTCCACGCCCGTCAGCACTGCATCGTGCATGTCAAAGCCCTTGATCTTGCGGCCGAACACCGGCAGCGCCTCGCGCAGGGCCTCGATGGCGTAGCCGGGCAGGGCGGCGTGCAGGTCGCCCAGCGCCACGCCGGGCTTGTACGAGGGCTCTACGCTGCCCAGTTGCGTGGAGGGCTTGCCCGCAATGAACTCGCCCACCAGCTGGCCCGGCGCGCTGTAGTCACGGCCGCCCAGCACAAAGGCGTTGGATTCGAGCTGGCGCTGCAACACGCTGCCCGACAGCGGGTGGAACTGCCCGGCGGGCAAGGCTTCCACACCATAGGTCTGGCCCAGGTGGGTTTCAAACGCCTGCGCGTCTTGCGGGTAGTCGCGCGGATCGATCCCCACCACCATGCCCGCGTTGGCATTGCGTTCGTTGCGCGAATACTGGCTCATGCCGTTGGTCACCACCCGATTCGGCTCGCTGGTGGCAGCCACCACCGTGCCGCCAGGGCACATGCAGAAGCTGTACACCGCACGGCCATTGGCGGCGTGGTGCACCAGCTTGTAGTCGGCTGCGCCCAGCAGCGGGTGGCCCGCGTGGCGGCCCCAGCGGGCGCGGTCGATCACGCCCTGCGGGTGCTCGATGCGAAAGCCGATGGAGAACGGCTTGGCCTCCATGGCCACGCCGCGCTGGTACAGCATGGCAAAGGTGTCGCGCGAGCTGTGGCCCAGCGCCATCACCACGTGGTCGGCACGCAGCTCGGTGGTTTCGCCCGTGGCCTGGTTGAGCACCTTGAGGCCGCGCAGGTGGCGGTGCTCTCCTGAGCCTTCCACGATCACGTCCGTCACGCGCTGCTCAAAGCGGATTTCGCCGCCCAGCGCAATGATCTGCTCGCGCAGGTTCTCCACCACCTTCACCAGCTTGAAGGTGCCGATGTGCGGGTGGGCGACGTACAAAATTTCTTCGGGCGCGCCAGCCTTCACAAACTCGTTCATCACCTTGCGGCCCAGGTGGCGCGGGTCCTTGATCTGGCTGTAGAGCTTGCCGTCGCTGAAGGTGCCTGCGCCGCCTTCGCCAAACTGCACGTTGCTTTCGGCATGCAGCTCGCGCTTGCGCCACAGGCCCCAGGTGTCCTTGGTGCGCTCGCGCACGGTCTTGCCGCGCTCCAGCACGATGGGCTTGAAGCCCATTTGTGCCAGCACCAGCGCGGCAAAGATGCCGCAGGGGCCAAAGCCCACCACCACCGGGCGCAGGGGCAGGTCGGCAGGTGCCTGGCCCACGGGGTGCCAGGCCATGTCGGGCGTGGGCTGGATGTGCGGGTTGCCGGCAAACTGGGCCAGCAGCGCGGCCTCGCGCCCGGGCTGGGCCAGCGTGATGTCCACGATGTACACCGCCAGCAGATCGGCCTTGCGGGCGTCAAAGCTGCGCTTGAAGACGTGCAGGTGGGCGATGTCGGCATCCGCGATGCCCAGGAGCTTGGTGACTGCGGCGCGCAGCGGCGCATCGGGGGCCTCGGCCACGGTGAAGGGCAGCCGGATTTCGGAGAGTCGGATCATGGTCTTGCGGGCCCGTGTCGATCGGGCGGCTTGCAAAGTCGTGGGGCCGTGATTTTACGGGCGGGCGCTGCACAAGGACTGCCCAGCAAAAAGGCCCGCCATGTGGCGGGCCTGGTGGCAGTGCATGGACTGCCTTGTGATGCTATTTATTTAATAGCTGTTAGCGCTTGTTGGTAAAGCGCTAGAGGCCATTTTGGCTTGCAATTTGTCTCAGGTGGGCAAGAACCCTTCGACCGACAGATAGCGTTCGCCCGTGTCGTAGTTGAAGCCCAGCACCTTGGCCCCCGCAGGCAGCTCGGGCAGCTTTTGCGCAATGGCGGCCAGCGTGGCCCCCGAGGAGATGCCCACCAGCAAGCCCTCTTCACGCGCGGCGCGGCGGGCGTACTCACGTGCGGGCTCGGCATCGACCTGGATCACGCCGTCCAGCACGCTGGTGTCCAGGTTCTTGGGCACAAAGCCCGCGCCAATGCCCTGGATGGGGTGGGGTGAGGGTGCACCGCCCGAGATGACAGGCGAGGCCGAGGGCTCGACCGCAAACACCTTGAGTTGTGGAAATTGGGCTTTGAGCACGCGGGCCGTGCCCGTGAGGTGGCCGCCCGTGCCGACGCCCGTGATGATGGCGTCCAGTCCGTCGGGAAAGTCGGCCAGGATTTCTTGCGCCGTGGTGCGCACGTGGATGTCGATGTTGGCGGGGTTTTCAAACTGCTGCGGCACCCACGCGCCGGGCGTCTGCGCCTGCAGCTCTTGTGCGCGGGCAATCGCGCCCTTCATGCCCTTCTCGCGCGGGGTCAGGTCAAACTGCGCGCCATAGGCCAGCATCAGGCGGCGGCGCTCAATGCTCATGCTGTCGGGCATCACCAGAATCAGGCGGTAGCCCTTGACGGCCGCCACCAAGGCCAGACCAATGCCGGTGTTGCCGCTGGTGGGCTCGATGATGGTGCCGCCCGGCTTGAGCGCGCCGGACTTTTCTGCGTCTTCCACCATGGCCAACGCAATGCGGTCCTTGATGGAGCCGCCGGGGTTGCTGCGCTCAGACTTCACCCACACGTTGGCGCCTGGGCCAAACAAGCGGTTGATGCGCACGTGCGGCGTATTGCCGATGGTTTGCAGAATGTTCTCAACTTTCATGGCGTCTCCTGTGAGGTGTCGGATTGGGTTGGAGGGGGGTGACGCGCATTCTGAACCAGTTGTTCTATGGCTCTGGTGATATGGATATAGCGGAGTCACCCGGATCACTGACCCGTGTTCTGGCGCACTGTGTCAGCGCACGGGTTGGATATCCACCTGCATTGCACGCTCCCCAGGCGTGATCTGCACCTGCACGGGCAGCCCCAGCGCAATCGTCTGCGCATTGGTCGCCGTGTGCTGCGTCACCTCGGTGCATGTGTAGCGCGCAGCCCGCCCGCTGCGCCATACCGCCAGGGCCAGCGGCAGCATCCACTGGTCGGCCAGGTGCGGGCCTAAAGCGCCCGCGCTGCGCTGGTAGGCGCGCACTTCGTCCACCAGCCGCTCGGCCACCTGCTCGGCCGACAGGCTGCGCTCGCCCAGTTGGCAGAACACCTCGGTCACGTGCTCGTACCCCAGCGTGGCAATCAGCGCGTTGCCCGGCCCCTCGTTCTGGCGGGTAGGGGGCTGGCGCAACTGGCCGGATTCAAACGTCCAGCCCATGCGCTGGCCCAGCGCGTCCAGCTCGCGCGTGGCAATGTTGCGCGCTAGGCCCGGCACCAGCGCCTCGCCCCAGGCGTCTTGCAGCGGGCCGCGCTCCAGCACATCCACAGGCGTCAACGGCAGCGCTGCTGGCGTGATGTGCGCCAGCACCTCGCCGCCCCCGGCAGGGTAAAAGCCGCGCCGCTGCAATTGCAGATCCAACCCCACGCCCAGGCGCCGCACCAGCGGCGTAAAAGCGCGTTCCAGAAAGTCAAACGGCGGTGCCATCGGGTTGTGCGTGCCGCCCGCGAGTTGCACATGGCTTTCGCCATCGGCCAGCATCAGCGCGGGCAGCACCGTCTGCAGCACCAGCAGGCAACTGCCTGCGGTGGCAATCTGAAAGCGGTAGTCCCCCGCGCGCACAGGGCCCGGCGTGAACTGCAGCGTTTGCGAGTTCAGCTCAGCCCCCTCGGCCTGCCCGCCGCACACGGCCACCGCCGCTTGCACGCAAGCCAGGTGCTGGCGCATCAGCCCCGGCTTGGGCCGCCCGGCGCGGATGCGGGTGATGTGCAGCGGGCGGCCGGTGACCATGGACAGGGCCAAGCCCGTGCGCAGGATTTGTCCGCCGCCCTCGCCGGTGGAGCCGTCGAGGACCAGCGGCTCCTGGGTTTGTGATTCAGTCAGTTCCATCAGTTCATCGTAAAAACATCGCCCCGGGGCGTGAACGGCAAGCGCCGCCCCGGAGCCAAAAGGTAAGCATGCGGGCGGCGCACATCCAGGTGGTCGCAGTCCGCGTCGGTAATGATGAGCAGCGGGCCTTCCTTCGGAAAGTCCGCGCTGTTCTCCAGCAGCGTGATGGCGGGTTGCAGCACGGTGCCGCCGCGCCCCTGGATCTGTACCCGGTGCGCAATGTCTTGCGCGGGCAGGTAACCCAGGTCGTAAGGAGCGGCATCGCAGCACACCACCCGTACGGCGGGCACGTCCTTGGCCTCGGCATAGCTGGCAATACTGCCCAAGGCTTTGGCCAGGGTGTGCTTGTCCATCGAGCCCGAGGTGTCGAGCACCACGCCAAACGTGCGCCCGTCGCGCCAGCGGGTATCGGGCCCGACATGGGGGCGCGGAATATCCGGCGTGGCCGATTGGCGGCGGCTCAGGCGCGCATAGGTGCGCCGGGTTTCGATGGGCGGAAAGTGGTGATCAAACCACCGCGCAAGTTCCACCTCCCACGGAATGGGCGGCTGCAGCAACGCGCGGATTTCCTCCAGCAGTCCCGCAGGCAGCAAGCCCCGGCCTTGCGATTCGTGCAGCATCAGGCCCTTGCCCAGCTGCTCCTTGTAGAACGCATCCAGATCGGTAAAGGGCACACGATCGGTGCGCAGGCGGCGCTGCAGCATGTCGCCCTGCTGGCCCGCCAGGGTTTGCAGTTTGCGTATGCGCCGAAGGTCCACCACGATGCGGTCGTACACCTCTTCGGCTGAAAGCCCGCGCAGCTCCAGGTCGTGCAGCAGGCCCAGCGCCGGGGCACTGCCCACCTGCATCTGGATCAGCCAGTCGTTGATGACGTAGTCGCACGCCACGTTCCACAGGTAATGGTCACGCCCCCGTTGCCGGTCCATGTGGCGCAGGGCCACGTGCAGAATTTCATGGGCCAGCACAAAGCGGGTTTCCTGCTCGCTCAGGCCTGCAGCGGGGTTGAGGTAGATGGTGCGCAGGGTCTCATCCACGGCGGCCACCATCACCTCCTCGCGGCGGCACAGCTCGGCATCTTCCAGAATCTCAAACGCCGCCACCATCGACCCCAGCAGCGGAAAGCTGCTGATGAACCAACTGCGTGCACGCTCGGTCACGCTGCGCGGTGCGCTGCGTGTGTTGGCGCCCAGCGCCGTGCGGGTGCCTGCGGCAATTTCCACCGCCTGCGTCACCGAGTTGGCAATGCCTGCGGCAAAGACTTCGCTCCAGGTGTCTTGCGTGCTGGGGCGGCCATAGCGTGGTTGCGCAGGCGGCGCCTGCGGCCAATCGTCTGGCGGTTGTAAGCTCGTCACCTTGGCTCCCGCAAGCCGCAATCCGGCAGCCCATGCAGGCACGCCGTTTTCGCAAAACTGGCGGTACCAACGGTCCTCGTCCCATGCGGGCGCATCCACTGGCATCTGCATGTCTTGTGGGCAGGTGCCGAATTTGACGGTGGCCAAAAAGCGGGTGCTTGCCACATCGCAAGCCGCACTCCAGGTGGCCCAGTCGCCCCGGTCGCGCTGGAAGAAATCCATGGCATAGCTCAGCACGCTCCGCGCCAGCACAAAGGCCCACTCGGCGGCCTCTGCATGGCGCTTGGGGTGGACATGGATGGTGCCGTTTTGCAGCACGACCAGCCAGCCGTCGGCCGGGCATTGCGATGCAGGCGTGCGCACCCATGCGGCCCGATGCGCCAGTGGGCCAAAGATGGGGTGCGCCTTCACCATCGCCATGCCAGCGTCAAAAGCCAGGGTGGCGGGGTTGGGCTTATGGTTGGTTTTGGCCATGGGGCTCAGGCGGGTTTGGCCTGGCGTTCCACCAGGCGGGGCAGGTCGCGCACCACTTCGATCATGTACCAGGCAGGCAGCGTCTGCCCGGCCTCTTCGGCCACGGCAATCTGCGCCATCTCCAGGCTGATCTGGGCCAGGTCTTTGAGCATGGCTTTGGAGCGATGCACCAGGGCTTGCAGTTCGCCTGTGTTCGCGCTCTTGTCTTGCGGCAGGGCCTTGATGAGCCGTGCGCGAAATGCCTGTGCCAGAAAGTACAGCACATCGCGGTCTTCAGGCGCGTGGGGCCAGCGCGCATCGCCTTTGAAGATGGCTTCCAGCCGGTGCCGATCAGCTGCCAGCTTGCCAAACGCCTTGAACTGCGCGGCATGCTGGGGCGTGAGGCAACCATAGGCCAGCGCCTCCACCATCGAGGCCGAGGGCGCATCGCCAAACGCGTGCAGTGCATCGCTGAGCATGTGCCACGAGCGGGGCGTAGAGAACGGCTCCTCGTGCTTGGGCGGGGCACTCCACAGGTGGTCGGGGCGCTGCTGCAGATACTCCAGCACCAGGGGGTGAATGGCATTGGCCGTGGCCCAGGTCAGCCATTCAGAGGCCGACACCTTCATGTGCACATGCACCATGCGGTTCATCAGGGCCGATGACATGGGCTTGACGATGGCGGAGTCCTGCGCGCGGTTGCCAGCGCCAATCACGATGGAGCCCTCGGGCAGGGTGTACTCGCCCACGCGCCGGTCGTGGATCAGGCTGTAGAAAGCCTTCTGCACATCCTGCGAGCAGGCATTGAGCTCATCCAGAAAGATGCAGTAGGGCTCCTTGCGCGCAATCATGGCGGGTGGGCAAAAGCGGCTCACCCCATCCACGATCTGGGGCACGCCCATCAAGTCCTCTGGGGCGAGCTGGCTGCCCAGCAGCGACACGCATTCCAGCCCCACGCTGCGGGCAAATTGCTCTACCAGCGCAGACTTTCCCACCCCCGGCGGGCCCCAGATGAAGACGGGGCGCGTGATGGCGACGTTCAGCAAAAACTCGGTGAGTTGCGATGGTGAAAGGGCGTGTACGGTTTGCATGGTGTTGTTCTTGTTGTGATGTGGACGCGTCAGCGTTGGTAGCGCAGCACCGTGTCGTGCAGCAGCGCATCCAGCGCGCCGTTGCCAGGCACGGGCAGCGGCTGCACCGGCTCTGCCGCATTGCGCGCCAGTTCGGCCTCGATGAACGCGTGGATGCCGGGCCAGCGCGGGCTGGTGGCGGCTTCGCCCGCGCGCATCTTCACATCCAGCAGGGCGTTGATTTCATCCACCAGCGCCGCATCGTGCACCGGGTGCAGCGTGTGCTGGGCCAGCTCGGCAAAGCGCATGGGTGGCACGCCGGGCTGCGTGCGTATCCAGCGCGCGGCCAGCAGGGGGCGCAGCACGTACAAGTACTTTTTGTAGCGCACTGCGTCGGCTTGCAGATGCTCGCGAAAGTTCTTCTTCGCCATCGATGCGTAGTGGTGCCAGCCCTTGGCGTTGGAGAACACCTGGGCTGCCAGCGCGCGGAGCTGCGCCATGGTGTCGGCCTCTTCACGGTAGACGATGGGCGAGCCCAGCCACTCCAGCAGCGTGGGGTTGGACTCGCGCATCAGGCCCAGGGCTTTGCGCAGGTCCCAGCCGTTCACATCCAGGTCGCCGCTGATCGGCAGTTCGATCACGTCACGCCCCGGCGCCACGGTCAGGTACCAGGGCAGGCGGTGCACGTAGATAAAGCGCACGTCATAGTCGCTGTCGGGCGAGGCAAAGCCCCAGCCCCGGCTGCCGGATTCGCAGGCGAAGAGCACGGTCACATCGTGCCGGGCTTCGATGTCGCGCAAGGCCTGCAGCACCTGCGTGCGCATGTGGGGCTCCACCGGGTGGGCGGAGCGCAGCATTTCTTTTTGTTCTGTTGTATGCATAAAAATGGGCTGTAGCGCTTTGTAGATAAGCGCAGGCAGCTATCAAAAATATAGTAATTCAATATCCGTTCGGGCTGAGCCTGTCGAAGCCTTGCGCAGCGCTTCGACAGGCTCAGCGTGAACGGTTGGGGGCGAAGAGCCTGCCATCGGGGCTGCAGCGCGGTTGGCGGCCCTGCAAAGGGTGTTCACCCCTTCACGCATACCACCTGCTTGAGCGTGTACACCACCTCCACCAGGTCCTCCTGCGCCGCCATCACCGCGTCGATGTCCTTGTACGCCATCGGAATCTCGTCGATCACGTCCGCGTCCTTTCGGCATTCCACGCCTTCGGTGGCCTTGATCTGGTCTTCTACGGTGAACAGCTTCTTGGCCTTGGTGCGGCTCATGGTTCGCCCCGCGCCGTGGCTGCAGCTGTTGAAGCTCTCGGGGTTGCCTTTTCCGCGCACGATGAAGCTCTTGGCCCCCATGCTCCCCGGGATGATCCCCAGCTTGCCCTGCTCGGCACTCACCGCGCCCTTGCGGGTCACGAACACGTCTTGCCCGAAGTGCGTCTCGCGCTGCACGTAGTTGTGGTGGCAGTTCACCGCCTCAATGTGCGTCTCGAACGGCTTGGTAATGACTTTTCGCAGCGCGGCAATCACGCGGCCCATCATCACTTCGCGGTTGGCGGCGGCAAACTTTTGCGCCCACCCCACGGCCTTCACGTAGTCGCCAAAATACTGCGCGCCTTCTTCAAAGTAGGCCAGGTCTTTATCGGGCAGGTTGCGCTGGTTCATCTCGGCGTCCTTCTTGGCCAGCTCGATGAAGTGGGTGCCGATGGCGTTCCCCACACCACGCGAGCCGGAGTGCAGCATCACCCACACGCTCTGGTGTTCGTCCAGGCAAATCTCGATGAAGTGGTTACCCGTTCCTAGCGTTCCCAGGTGCTTGTAGTTGTTCGTGTTCTTGATGCGCGGGTGCGCTTCGCAAATCTCGTCGAACTCATCCACCAGCCCCGCCCAGGCGCGGTCGGTCTCTGCAGGTGGGGTATCCCAGCTCCCCTTATCGCGGCCGAAACGCTTGGGCGTCATGCCCACCGGCACGGCGCGTTCGATGGCGGCGCGCACGCCAGACAGGTTGTCCGGCAGGTCGCTGGCAGTGAGCGTGGTCTTGCACGCCATCATTCCGCACCCCAGGTCCACCCCTACCGCAGCGGGGATGATGGCCTTGAGGGTGGGCACCACCGAGCCGATGGTCGCGCCGATGCCCAGGTGCACGTCGGGCATCACCGCCACATGCTTGAACACGATGGGCAGGCGCGCAATGTTGCGCAGCTGGTTCTTGGCGTCTTCTTCCACGGGCACGCCGTTGGTCCACATCTTCACGGGAACGCCGTTCGGGATTTCGAGTTGATCGTAGTTATTGGCCATGGTTTTTTTCTCGTTGTTTCTTTGTGGTGTTGTTCGCTTTGGGGGGGCAGACGTTATGCGGTCATCGCGTCAAAGACTGCGCTGATCCGCTCCGGGAGCGGGTAGCGCTGGTGGTCCATGGCCCCCTCTGGCAGCCACGAGCTGGTGGGGCCTGTGTCCACCAGTCGCATGAGCTTCTCCGTCCAACGCGCCTTGGTGGCTGGTCTGTTCAGCCATTCCTCCATCGTGCATTTGTATTCGACCTCATTCGTGGCAAACGCGTTGCCCATCTGGTTGGAATACCACACATAGTCCCAATAGCATGCGTCTACAAAGTTCAAGGTCGATGCGTCGCTTTCGCAGTCCAGCCAGTGCTGCAGCAAGGGCTCCAGCGGCACGCGGGCATAGGCCCACATGAGCGAGATGGTGAAGGCGTTATCTCCCTGGAAGAGGGAGTCGCTTCCTGGAGGCCATTGCTCCAACCCTTGTGCAAAGTACGCCAGCGCAAAGCCCTGTAGCGCAGCCTGTTCTGTCGCTGAAAACGAGCCGGGCTTGCACCGCCCCAGCCGCTCCAGGTACAGCTCGGTGGAGTGGTGCAGCCGGGCACCGCCAGCCAGCAATTCGAGCAGCCGTGGTGTGAGGTATTTGATCTCGCGCGCAGGTTGCACTTGGCTCTTGGCCGAATCGTTGTACTCGTAAAAGTGCCTCTGGGTCAGCTGGCGCAGCGGCAGGTGGCTCATTTGCAGGGCCAAGTCAGCGTCCATGCAGCAGGCAGTGCAGACATCCAAAGTGCCCACCGCTGGTGCGCTGTATTTGGCAAAGGCCTGGTAGGCCGCCTGTGTGGCGGCTTCCAGCGGGGTAGCGGCAGGTGTCGGTTGCTTCTTCATGGTTCTCTTTCATCGTATTTTCACCAGGCCATTGAGCACTTGGTCCAGCCCACCAAACACCGAGATCTTGTCGATCCGCTCGGCCACACGTTCCAGCGTTTCCAGCTCCTTCATGCGCAGTGCGACGGGGTTGTCCTCCATCACCTTGGCGGTGTTGAGCAGGGATCGCGTCGCTGCAGTCTCCTCGCGGCGGCGGATCACGTTGGCCTCGGCCTGCTTCTGGGCTTGCACCACCTGGGTCAAGATGGTTTTCATCTCGCCGGGCAGCACGATGTCCTTCACGCCCACGCTTTCCAGTTGCATGCCATAGGGCTGCAGCTTGGCGGCCATGTGTGCGGTCACCACCTCGTCGATCACGGTCTTGTTCTCCAGCAGCTCATCGAGCGTGCGGGTGCCCACGGCGGCGCGCAGCGCAAACTGCAGTTCGCGGTACAGGTAGTCGGCAGGCTTTTGCAACTGGCCATACGCCTGCAGCACATGCACAAAGCGGTAGGTGGCGCACAGGTTCAGGCGCAGGCTCACCTTGTCGCGGGTCATGATGTCCTGGCCCGATACCTCTACGGCTTGCAGGCGCAAATCCACCAGCTCCACGGCCACGGTGCGGCCGTACTTCCAGAAGGCGTAGGTGCCCGCCGTGAGCAGGCGCTCGACCTTGCCGTCCACCGTCAGCAGCGCGCACTGGCCCTCGGGCACCTGCACTTGCAGCACGCCGGTCAATCCGGTCACGCTGCGCTGGCGCAGCTGGGTTTGCGTCAATCGCGCCACCAGTGCGGCGGGTAGTTCAGCGCCCGCTTGCAGGTCCACCACTTGCACGCTCACATCCACCAAGCCTTTCCAATAAAGGCGGCGGGTGCCAGGCGGCAGGATCTCGACCAGTACGCCGTTTTCGCTGCGCAGGCCCACTTCGGTTTCCGACAGGTTCACCAGCACAAACTCGGCCGCCACTACGGCGGGCTCTTGCGCCATCAGGTACTCGGCCAGGCCGTGGGTGAAGGCGGGTTGTTCGAGGGCGAAGGTCTCCACGCGCAGCGCGTCGGTGCCCGCAAACAGCCAGTAGGTGCCGCTGTGCAGTACGCGGTCAAAGCTGCCGTTGCGCAGCAGCAGGGCGCGTTCGTTTTTCTTGATGGTGGCGCGTTGGAACATCTTCAGCATCTCTTTTTCCTCTTTCCTCTTTCTTCTTCGTTGTCGTCACTCGTCACCTATCGGGTTGCCGTTACAGCGATGGCGGGGTGCCAGGGGGCGCAGCCTGGGCCGTGCAGTGCGCCGTGGTGGCTACCCCCCCCCCAATCCCCAGCGGGAAGGGCGGCAGCGCGGCTGGCTGCGGGCGCGGGCTGTGCCGGGTGCTGGCACAAACCGCCACCGGCTGACGGGGTGAATCCCTTGCGGTTGCTGCGCAACCTCGGGGGCTCTCCCCGCGTTCGGCGGGTGGTCATTCGACCGGTACAAAGTTCCAGCCTTGCGGCCGGAGAAATGGGCAGGAGTCGAACCTGCGACAACCGCCTTTCGGCGGGGCTCTACCAGACTGAGCTACCAGTAGTGGCAAGCCGGGAGTCGAACCCGGGATCTCCTCTTGCGAGGCGTCACCGGAACCTTGCCAATACCCAGCGCTTGCGGTGTGCGGCATGCAGGGAGCCGACAGAGTCCTGAGACTCCGGATTCCCGGCACCGGCGGGGCGAACGTCAGTCCTAACCCCGGCCTGTAAGCGGTCACCGTTTGCGCTGGATGCTTTCTCTATTGCCAGATGTGTGCCAGCATGCAATGGATGGCATTCGGTTTTTGTAAGTTGTTGATTTGTATATAAAAATCTTTGTTGTCTTCAGGTTGGGTAGGTATTCGTCTGTTTGTTTTACTAGAATAGAAGCTAGTTAAATAGACAATAAGACATGCGTAAGAACAAAGTGGTCATTGGGTTCCTGGGCACCCAGTTGGACTCTGGCAAGGGTGCTGGCCGGTGGGAGAAATGGCGCCCCACGGTGTCGCTGGTGCAGCACGAAGACGTGGTGATCGAGCGGCTGGAGCTGCTCTACACCCCACCACACCGCGAGTTGGCCCACCTGGTGCGCACGGACATGGCGATGGCATCGCCCGAGACCACGGTCAACCTGGTGCCGCTGCCCATCGCCGACCCCTGGGACTTTGGCGAGGTCTATGCCCAGCTGTACGACTGGACGCAGACCTACCGCTTTGACACCGAGCGCGAGGAGTACTGGACGCACATCACCACCGGCACGCACGTGGCGCAGATCTGCCTGTTTTTGCTGGTGGAGTCGCGCCGCATTCCGGGCGTGCTGGTGCAGACATCGCCCCCGAAGCGCCAGCGCGCCGGTGACCCGGGCAGCTACACGTTGATCGACCTGGACTTGTCGCGCTATGACGTGATTGCCCAGCGCTTTGGGGCCGAGCAGCAGGACGCGGTGCAGTTCCTCAAAAGCGGTATCGCCACGCGCAATGCGCGCTTTAACGCATTGATCGACGAGGTGGAGCGCGTGGCGGTGCGCTCGCGCGCGCCCATCCTGTTCACCGGGCCCACGGGTGCGGGCAAGTCGCATTTGGCGCGGCGCATGTTTGAGCTGAAAAAGTCCCGCCATCAAGTCGAGGGCGATTTTGTGGAGGTCAACTGCGCCACGTTGCGGGGCGACGGCGCCGCGTCCACCCTGTTTGGTCACAAGAAAGGTGCCTTCACCGGTGCCGCCGCCGACCGACCCGGCCTGCTGCGCGCTGCGCACAAAGGCGTGCTGTTCCTCGACGAAATCGGCGAGCTGGGCCTGGACGAGCAGGCCATGCTGCTCAAGGCGGTGGAGGAAAAGCGCTTTTACCCGATGGGCAGCGACCGCGAGGTGGAGAGCGACTTTCAACTGGTGGCGGGCACCAACCGCGACCTGCGCACCGAGGTGGCGGCAGGGCGCTTTCGCGAAGACCTGTTCGCCCGCATCAACCTGTGGAGCTACGTGCTGCCCGGCCTGGCGCAGCGGCCCGAGGACATTGAGCCCAATGTGGAGCACCTGCTGACCCGCGCAGGCGCGGAACTGGGCTGCAGCGTGCGTTTGTCGAACGAGGCCCGCACCGCCTACCTGCGCTACGCCCAGTCCTCCGAGGCGCTGTGGACGGGCAACTTCCGTGACCTGTCGGCCAGCGTGACGCGCCTGGCGACCTTGGCCGACAGTGGCCGTATCGGATTGCCCCTGGTGGAGGCTGAGATCGCCCGCCTGCGCTGGCTATGGCAGCCTGCCAGTGATGCGCGCCATGGCATGGCGTCTGCCCCGGGTGCACTGGGCCGGGATGATTTGGTGGACCTGCTGGGGGACGAGGCGGTGGCATCCATGGACCTTTTCGACCAGCTGCAACTGGCCGCCGTGCTGCAGGTCTGCCGCCAGTCGCGCACCTTGTCGGACGCGGGGCGGGTGCTGTTCCAGGCCTCGCGCGCACAGCGCACGGTGGTCAACGATGCGGACCGGCTGCGCAAATACTTGGCGCGGTTTGGGCTCGATTGGGAGCGGGCCGTGCAGGGTTGAGTGGATGTGCGTCAGTGTTGCATTCCGCGCACAGTTCGGATTGACCTTCGTGTTGCTCAGCCGTTAGCATCGCGCCCCTTGCCAGAGTGACGATGTTCACCATGGCGAGCACTCCTCAAGACTTGCATATCGCGCCTGAACTGGGTGCCAGGAGTTTCCATGCAGACCTTCTTCTTCATCACTTTCTGAAGCCGCGCGCCGGCAACCTCTGACCTGCACCCCTGGGTCGTACCCGTCGATGCCATGATCGACCGGTCCCGCTTTCAGCGCTGCAGTGGCATGTCGCCTGCCAGCCTCGCCCCGCGCCTCCTCGTGCGCGGTTGTGCTTGCCCAAGATCACGCGGTCGGGCTTCTTCGTTTTTTGCAACCCGTGGCGGTGCTCTCTGAGCAACGCTTGTTTCTCTGCACGCGGCAGTTCGCACTGCGTTGGGGAACCTTCCTGCGCGGGTTGCGTTTCGATCAGACCTGACTTGTAAGGAGGAGCTCGCCATGGCGAATACGCTCTTGAATACCCCTGTGGCAGCGCAACTCTCGCTGCCCATCCTGCGCTACCCGCGCACGCCGCATCTGGAGGGCTCGCGCCAACAGGCGGGCGATGCCCCCGATGTGCAGCTGCTCGCGCCGCTGGCGGGCCGCCACGCCGTCATCGAAGAAAAGATGGATGGAGCCAACTGCGCCATTTCTTTCACCGAAGGTGGCGAGCTGTGCCTGCAGTCCCGTGGCCACTACCTGCTGGGTGGGGCGCGCGAGCGCCAGTTTGCAGCCTTGCATCCGTGGGCTCGAGCGCACGAAGCCGCGCTGCTGGCCTGTCTGCAAGACCGCTATGTGCTGTACGGTGAATGGATGTTTGCCAAGCACGCCATGTTCTACGACAGGCTTCCGCATTACCTGCTGGAGTTCGATGTGTGGGACCGCATGGAGCAGTGCTTTCTGTCCACCGCGCGGCGACATGCTTTGCTGGCAGGTCTTCCGGTGGTGTCGGTGCCCGTGCTGTACGAAGGCCCCATGCCCCAGCGCGCTGATTGGTTGTGGTCGCTGGTTGGCCCTTCGCTGGCGCGCACACCGCGTTGGAGTGAGGCCCTGGACGCAAGCATCGAACGCCTGGCGTTGCCGCATGCGCTGTGCCGCCAGCAGAGCGACCCCTCGCCGTTGGCCGAGGGGCTGTATGTGAAGCTGGAGGACGAGCACCAGGTGCAGGCGCGCTTCAAGCTGGTGCGCGCGGATTTCGTGCAGCACATCCTGGATTCTGGGTCGCACCACAGCGAGCGTCCTATCGTGCCCAACGGCTTGGCCCCTGGTGTGGATCTGTATGCCCCGCAGCTGCGCTGCAACTGGGCCGACCTGGGGGCGCAATGTTTGTACGGGCTGGAGGCTTTGCAAGCCCACCATGCCGATGGCGCAGCGAATGCGCGCCGCCAACGCAAAGGAGGTGCCCCATGGCGCCGTTGATGATGCGCGTGGCGCCCTACGCGGCGCTGCGCAAGCTGCTGCCCCTGCCGGGCCAAGACCTGGACTGGGCGTTGTGCTGTGAAGCCATCGAGGCTCTGCGCGCACTGGACACTACGCCGCAGGACCCGGTGCACCACGCAGAAGGAGATGTCGGCACCCACACCCGCTGGGTGATCGCGTGCCTGCGCGAGGACGCAATGTTCCAGCAGGCCCTGCCGGACCGGCAGTGGGTGATGTTCATGGCCGCGCTGCTGCACGACATTGCCAAGCCCGCCACCACGGTGGTGGACGAGGCCACGGGCCGCATCCGCCAGCCGGGGCACTCTGCGCGCGGGGCTGTGGACGCGCGCGTGCTGCTCTGGCTCAGCGGTTGCCCGTGGGAGCTGCGCGAGGCCATCTGCCGCCTGATCGCCGTGCACCAGCAGCCGTTCTTCGTGTGGCATTCGCACCGGGGCACCCCGCCGGAATACGTGGTGCGCAAGCTATCGTGGGAGCTGTGCTGGGCTGAGCTGCTGGCGGTGGCCCGTGCCGACATGCGCGGGCGCATCTGCCAGGACCAGGCGAGCCATTTGGACGATTTGCTGCTGCTGGAGGAACTGGTGCGCGAAGAAGGGGCTTGGGACCGCCCGCGCCACTTTGCCGACGCCCACACGGCGCTGCAGTACTTTCGTGGCACGCGCTTGTTCCCGGACGAGCCGCTGCACCCGCAGCCGGGATCGCGTGTCACGGTGATGTGTGGCTTGCCCGCCGCGGGCAAGAACCATTGGGTAGCGCGGCATCGGCCGGGCCTGCCCGTGGTGTCGTTCGACGACGCGCGTGAAGCGCTGGGCTTGGCCCATGGCGACAACGAAGGCAAGGTGGCCCACCATGTGTGGGATCAGGCGCGTGCTTTGTTGCGTGCGCACGCTCCGTTTGTGTGGAACGCCACGCACCTGTCCCACAGCATGCGCGACAAGACGTTGGACCTGCTCTATGCCTATCACGCGCAGGTGGACATCGTTCATCTGGAGCAGTCCCTGCCTGAACTGCTGCGCCGCAACCAGCGGCGTGACACGACACTGAGCAATGCCGCACTGCTGCGCATGCTGCACCGCTGGGAGGCTCCGCTGCCTACCGAGGCGCACCACGTGCGCTACGAAGGCGGGTTGTTGGTATGAAGTGGGCGATAATCGCCCCCGTGAAGCGCGCCAGACCGCCGCTGGTGCAATCTGGGAAACCAGGCACTGGAGGAACGTCCGGACTGCACAGGACAGCGTAGCAGCTAACGGCTGCCCAC
>CAXIRU010000030.1:0-31660 GCA_964031875.1 Acidovorax facilis | reverse complement strand
CTGGATGTCGACGTTGATGAAGCCACGGTCGGTCACGGCCACGCCCGCCTTTTCGGCTGCAATCTTCTTGCCGTTGGGCGTGCGGCCCACGGCTTGCAGGACCAAGTCGTACACCTGGGGTTCGGGGGCGGTGCCGCCCTCTTCCGCTGGCGCGAAGGTGACCTTGATGCCTTCGGGGGTGGCCTCAGCGCCGACGGTTTTCGTCTTCAACATGATGTTGTCGAAGCGCTTGGCGTTCATCTTCTGCCAGATCTTGACGAGGTCGCGGTCCGCGCCCTGCATCAGGCCGTCCATCATTTCCACCACATCCAGGCGGGCGCCCAGGGTGCTGTACACCGTGCCCATTTCCAGGCCGATGATGCCGCCGCCCAAAATCAGCATGCGCTTGGGCACTTCCTTGAGCGCCAGGGCGCCGGTGGAATCGACCACGCGCGGGTCGTTGGGCATGAAGGGCAAACGCACGGCTTGCGAACCGGCTGCGATGATGGCCTTTTTGAAGGCGATGACCTTCTTGGTGCCCGTCTTCTCCTGGCCGGTGCCGGTGGTTTCTTCCACTTCGAGGTGGTTGGCGCCGACGAAAGCACCGTAGCCGCGCACGGTGGTCACCTTGCGCATCTTGGCCATGGCGGCCAAGCCACCGGTCAGCTTGCCGATGACTTTCTCTTTGTGGCCGCGCAGCTTGTCGATGTTGACGGCGGGCGCGCCGAAGTCCACGCCCAGATCGGCCATGTGGCTGACTTCGTCCATGACGGCTGCCACGTGCAGCAGCGCCTTGGAGGGGATGCAGCCCACGTTGAGGCACACGCCGCCCAGGGTGGCGTAGCGCTCGACGATGATGACCTTGAGGCCCAGGTCTGCCGCACGGAAGGCGGCGCTGTAGCCGCCAGGGCCGCCGCCGAGCACGAGCACGTCGCAGTCCAGATCGGCCGTGCCAGCAAAGCTGGATGCTACTGGATTGATAGCTGCTTGCGCTTGTAGAACGGGCGCTGGAGCCGATTTTGACTCAGAAACTGCGGGCACAGGTGCGGCAGCAGCGGTGGGTGCTGCCGCAGCAGCGCCTTCCACTTCCAGCGTCAGCACCACAGCGCCTTCGGCGATTTTGTCGCCCAGCGTCACTTTCAGCTCTTTGACCACGCCTGCATGGCTGGACGGGATCTCCATGGAGGCTTTGTCAGACTCCACGGTGATCAGGCTCTGCTCTGCCTTGATGGTGTCGCCGGGCTTGACCAGCACTTCGATGATGGCCACTTCGGCGAAGTCGCCGATGTCGGGCACCTTGATGTCGATGATTGCCATGGTGTGTCTTGCCCTTTCGTTACATCACGATGCGGCGGAAGTCCGCCAGCAGCGAGGCAAAGTACACGTTAAAGCGTGCGGCGGCGGCGCCATCGATCACGCGGTGGTCCCAGCTCAGGGAGAGCGGCAGCATCAGGCGTGGGGCGAACTGCTTGCCGTCCCACTTGGGTTCGATGCTGCTCTTGCACACGCCCATGATGGCGACTTCAGGGGCGTTGATGATGGGCGTGAAGTAACGGCCACCAATGCCACCCAGCGAGCTGATGGAGAAGCAGCCGCCGGTCATGTCGGCGGGGCCGAGCTTGCCGTCGCGCGCCTTCTTGGCCAGGTCGCCCATTTCTTGGCTGATCTGCACGATGCCCTTCTTGTCGGCATCACGGATGACAGGCACAACAAGACCGTTGGGCGTGTCGGCCGCAAAGCCGATGTGGAAGTAGTTCTTGAGCACCAGCTGGTCGCCGTCGAGCGAGCTGTTGAACTCGGGGAACTTCTTGAGCGCAGCCACGGCGGCCTTGATCATGAAGGCGAGCATGGTGACCTTGACGCCACTCTTCTCGTTCTCTTTGTTGAACTGCACGCGGAAGGCTTCGAGGTCGGTGATGTCCGCGTCGTCGTGGTTGGTGACGTGCGGGATGACGACCCAGTTGCGGTGCAGGTTCGCGCCGCTGATCTTCTTGATGCGCGAGAGGTCCTTGCGCTCGACCGGGCCGAACTTGGTGAAGTCCACCTTGGGCCAGGGCAGCAGATCCAGGCCCACGCCAGAGCCGCTGGACCCGCCAGAGGCCGCTGCAGGCGCCTTGGCGGCCTGGGCCTTGGTCTGCACCGCGCCTGCCATCACCTGCTTGGTGAAGGCGGCCACGTCGTCCTGGGTGATGCGGCCCTTGGGGCCGGTGCCCTTGACCTCGTCGATGGGCACGCCCAATTCGCGGGCGAACTTGCGCACCGAAGGCGACGCATGGGGCAGGCCTGCCGTGGGGGTGCCAGGCTGGTGGGCGGGGACAGGCGCCGAGGCAGTGGCAGCAGCGGGCGCTGCGGCAGCCACCGCGACTGCAGGAGCAGCCACGGGGGCAGGTTCGGGCGCAGCGGCTGCAACGGGTGCGGCGGCCGGTGCTGCAACAGCAGCCGCGCCTTCCAGAATTGCCACCAGATCACCGATATTGACCGTGTCGCCAATCTTGACCTTGAGTTCCTTGAGCACGCCAGCGGCGGGCGACGGGATCTCCATGGAAGCCTTGTCGGATTCGACGGTAAACAGCGATTGTTCGACCTTGATGGTGTCGCCGACCTTGACCAGCATCTCGATGACGGCCACGTCCTTGAAGTCGCCAATGTCGGGCACGCGCACTTCGACGGGGCCTGCAGCCGCAGGGGCAGCAGCTGCCGGGGCTGGCGCTGCTGCCGCCACTGGGGCGGGCGCGGGAGCCACCGCAGCAGGAGCCGCCGCAGCCGCCGGGGCTGCTGCAGCGCCCGCGTCAGCGGACTCCACCACAGCGATCACCGAGCCTTGCTTGACCTTGTCGCCCAGTGCAATCTTGAGTTCCTTGACCACGCCTGCATGACTCGATGGGATCTCCATCGATGCCTTGTCGGATTCGACGGTGATGAGCGACTGTTCGGCCTTCACGGTGTCGCCCACCTTGACCAGCAACTCGATCACGCCCACTTCGTCAAAGTCCCCGATGTCCGGGACTTGAATGTTGACCAATGCCATTGTTCTGTCTCCGTTCGTTTTATGCGTACAGCGGGTTGATCTTGTCAGCATTGATGCCGTACTTGGCGATCGCCTCGGCCACCTTGGTGGCGGGCAGCACGCCGTCTTCGCTCAGCGCCTTGAGGGCGGCCACGACGATGTAGTGGCGGTTCACCTCGAAGTGCTCGCGCAGCTTGCTGCGGAAGTCGCTGCGGCCAAAGCCGTCGGTGCCCAGCACCTTGTAGTTGCGGCCCTTGGGAACAAAGGGACGGATCTGTTCGGCATAGGCCTTCATGTAGTCGGTGGATGCGACCACGGGGCCGGTGCTGCTGCCCAGTTGCTGCGCCACAAACGGCACGCGGGGTGTTTCCAGCGGGTGCAGCAGGTTCCAGCGGTCGGCGTCCTGGCCTTCGCGGGTGAGTTCGTTGAAGCTTGGGCAGCTCCACACATCGGCCTGCACGCCCCAGTCGGCAGCCAGCAGGGTTTGCGCGGCCAGCGACTCGCGCAGGATCGTGCCGGAGCCCAGCAGTTGCACGCGCTTGTCACCCTCGGCGCCGGGCTTGCACAGGTACATGCCCTTGATGATCTGCTCTTCCGTTCCTTCCACGAGGCCGGGCATGCTGTAGTTTTCGTTGAGCAGCGTGATGTAGTAGAAGACGTTTTCTTGCTGCTCGACCATGCGCTTGAGGCCACGGTGCATGATCACCGCCACTTCGTGGGCAAAGGTGGGGTCGTAGCTCACGCAGTTGGGGATGGTGTTGGCCAGGATGTGGCTGTGGCCATCTTCGTGCTGCAAGCCTTCGCCGTTGAGCGTGGTGCGGCCCGAGGTGCCGCCCAGCAGGAAGCCGCGTGCCTGCATGTCACCCGCTGCCCAGGCCAGGTCGCCAATGCGCTGGAAGCCGAACATGGAGTAGTACACGTAGAACGGCACCATGATGCGGTTGTTGGTGCTGTAGCTGGTGGCTGCAGCAATCCAGCTGGCCATGCCACCGGCTTCGTTGATGCCCTCTTGCAGGATCTGGCCGGCCTTGTCTTCCTTGTAGTACATCACCTGGTCGCGGTCGACCGGGGTGTACATCTGGCCCTTGGGGTTGTAGATGCCGATCTGGCGGAACAGGCCTTCCATACCAAACGTACGCGCCTCGTCCACGAGGATGGGCACCACGCGCGGGCCCAGGGCCTGGTCGCGCAGCAGCTGCGTGATGAAGCGCACGTAGGCTTGCGTGGTGGAGATTTCGCGGCCTTCGGCCGTGGGCTCCAGGATGGCCTTGAAGGTTTCAAGGGCAGGCACGGTGAAGTGCTCGTCGGCCTTGGGGCGGCGCTTGGGCAGGTAGCCGCCCAGGGCCTTGCGGCGCTCGTGCAGGTACTGCATTTCCGGCGTGTCGTCGGCCGGCTTGTAGTAGGGGATCTCGGCCAGTTGGCTGTCAGGGATCGGGATGTTGAAGCGGTCGCGGATGTACTTGATGTCCTCGTCCGACAGCTTCTTGGTCTGGTGCACGGTGTTCTTGCCTTCACCGGCCTTGCCCATGCCATAGCCCTTGACGGTCTTGACCAGCAGCACGGTGGGCTGGTTCTTGTGCTCGTTGGCAGCGTGGAAGGCTGCGTACACCTTGGCGGGCTCGTGACCGCCACGGCGCAGCTCAAACACTTCTTCGTCGGTCATGTGTTCGACGAGCTTGGCAGTCTCGGGGTACTTGCCAAAGAAGTTCTTGCGAACGAAAGCGCCGTCGTTGGCCTTCATGGCCTGGTAGTCGCCGTCCAGCGTTTCCATCATCAGCTGCTTGAGCTTGCCGCTCTTGTCGCGGCGCAGCAGCTCGTCCCAACCATTGCCCCACAGCAGCTTGATCACGTTCCAGCCTGCGCCGCGGAACTCGCCTTCGAGTTCTTGCACGATCTTGCCGTTACCACGCACCGGGCCGTCCAGGCGCTGCAGGTTGCAGTTGATCACGAACACGAGGTTGTCGAGGTTTTCACGGGCTGCCAGGCCGATGGCGCCCAGGGATTCAGGCTCGTCCATTTCGCCGTCGCCGCAGAACACCCACACCTTGCGGTTTTCGGTGTTGGCGATGCCACGGGCGTGCAAGTATTTGAGGAAGCGCGCCTGGTAGATGGCCATCAACGGGCCCAGACCCATCGAGACGGTGGGGAACTGCCAGAACTCGGGCATCAGCTTGGGATGCGGGTAGCTGGACAGGCCTTTGCCGTCCACTTCCTGGCGGAAGCTGTCGAGTTGCTCTTCGCTCAGGCGGCCTTCGAGGTAGGCACGGGCGTAGATGCCTGGGGAGCTGTGGCCTTGGATGTACAGCAGGTCACCACCATGGTTCTCGCTCTCGGCGTGCCAGAAATGGTTGAATCCGGCACCAAACATGCTGGCCACCGAGGCGAAGGAGCCGATGTGGCCGCCCAGGTCGCCGCCGTCGGCGGGGTTCAGGCGGTTGGCGCGCACCACCATGGCCATGGCGTTCCAGCGCATGTAGGCGCGCAGGCGCTTTTCGATGGCAATGTTGCCGGGACAGTGCGCCTCTTTTTCAGGCTCGATGGTGTTGACATAACCCGTGTTGGCTGAGAACGGCAGATCGATGCTGCTCTGACGGGCGTGTTCAAGAAGTTGCTCCAACAGGAAGTGGGCGCGCTCAGGGCCCTCCTTGTCGATCACGGCGGACAGTGCGTCCATCCATTCACGGGTTTCTTGCTGGTCGGTATCGGAACCGATGCCGAAACCGGCCTGAGGGTCGGGCTGAGCTGACATGCTTTGTCTCCTGTAGGTGTGGCAGCAATTTAGGTCGTTGGCTCTAGTTTCGCATATTTTCCTGCAATTTCAAATGGTGCCCATTCATTTCATATTACAAGAAAATGCTGCAAGTGCACATTCTGCGCATCTCGGCGCATCTCGGATTGCGGGCCGCCGCTCACCTACACTCCGAGGATGGATTCCCTGCCCCCCCAACCCTCTTCCACAGCAATGGTCGTGGCAGCACCTGCACGCTGGTGGCGCAAGTGGTGGCGCGGGCTATCGCCCACCCGGCAGGACCGGTTTGCGGCACTGGCCCCGCTGGCTGCAGTGCTGATGTTTCTCGCGGCCATCGTGGCGGCGTTCTGGTACTTGCGCGCCGAAGAGGCAGAGCGGGAACAAGAAGCCCTACGGCGCGACGTGGAATACGCACAACAACGCGTGCGCCTGCGGCTGCTGGAACGGCAAGAGCAGCTCATGCGCATTGCGCGCGACCTGTCCAACCAGGAACTGGAGCGCGCGGAATTCGTGAGCCGCGCCGAAAGCCTGATCAGCCAGTACCCCGAACTGCAGGCCATCACCTGGATCGACGAGCGCCGCCGCATCCGCGCCAGCCATGCAGCGCCCACACTGGCCAGCAGCGAGTTGCGCATTGCGGGCGAAGTGCTCAAGCCTGGCGACACGGCCGACACCTTTGGCCTCGCCCGCGACCTGCAGCAGCCGGTGTATGCCCAGCCGGCTGCGACCTCGGGCGATGCAACCCCGCTGCTGCAGCTGCAGGTGCCCTTGAACAACCAGGGCAAGTTCAGCGGTGTGGTCCTGGGCGAATACTCCATCGACAGCCTGCTGCGCTACGGCACACCGACCGAGGTGCTGGCGCGCTACGCCGTCACGCTGCTGGATGGAAAGAACCAGGTGCTGGCCGGAACGCCGCTGGGGCCGCGCAACACGGCCACGCAGCTTTTGCCCTGGACCACCAGCGCCAATGAATACGAAGTGCCCGTCTCCCCAGTGGGCAACGGGCTGGTGCTCAAGGCGCAGGCCTACCGCACCTCGCTGGGCGTGGTGGGCAGCGGGCTTTTCTGGCTGGTGGGCACGCTGAGCGCGATGACGGCCTGGATGCTGATTGCCACCTGGCGCCATACCCGCCGCCGCATGCAGGCCCAGCAAGCCTTGGTGGCCGAGACGAACTTCCGCCGCGCCATGGAGAACTCCATCCTCACCGGCATGCGCGCGCTGGACATGGAGGGGCGCATCACCTATGTGAATGCTGCTTTCTGCCAGATGACCGGCTGGAGCGAGGCCGAGCTTGTGGGCCTGAAAGCGCCCTTCCCCTACTGGCCCGAATCCGACCACGAAGCCCTGCATGCCAAGCTGCGCGACGAACTCAGTGGCAAAACCATCGTAGGCGGGTTTCAGGTACGGGTGCGGCGCAAAAGCGGCACCCTGTTCGATGCCCGGCTGTACGTGTCCCCCCTCATCGACGCGCATGGCCAGCAAACGGGCTGGATGACCTCGATGACCGACATCACTGAGCCCAACCGCATCCGCGAACAGCTTTCGGCATCGCATGAGCGCTTCACCATCGTGCTGGAGTCGCTGGACGCCTCCGTGTCCGTGGCGCCACTGGGCAGCGAAGAACTGCTGTTTGCCAACAAGCTTTATCGCCAGTGGTTTGGCTCCCAGACAGGTGGCCACCTGCAACTGGTGGCGCAGGCAGGCGTGGTGCCCGTGGCGGGCACGGAGCACACGGGCATGGATGATGAAGATGGCCTCATGGGCCTGCCGACAGACCCACTCACCAGCGCCCGCACCGAAAACGCCGAGATCTATCTGCCCGACCTGGGCAAGTGGCTGGAAGTGCGCTCGCGCTACCTCAACTGGGTGGATGGCCGCCTGGCCCAGATGGTGATCGCCACCGATATCACGCCCCGCCGCCAGGCGGAGGAGCAGGCCGCACGCCAGGCCGAACGCGCCCAGTCTGTCAGCCGCCTCATCACCATGGGCGAGATGGCCTCCAGCGTGGCGCACGAGCTCAACCAGCCGCTCACCGCCATCAACAACTACTGCAGCGGCATGGTCTCGCGCATCCAGAGCGGCCAGCTCACCGAGGAAGCGCTGCTCACGGCACTGCAAAAGACCGCCCACCAGGCCCAGCGCGCAGGGCAGATCATTCAGCGCATCCGCGCGTTTGTGAAAAAGAGCGAACCCAACCGCACCCTGGCCGACGTGCATTCGATGGTCAACGAAGCCGTGGAACTGGCTGACATCGAACTGCGCAGGCACAACGTGCGGCTGACGCACTATGTGGCAGCGCGCCTGCCGCCCGTGATGGCGGACACCATCCTGATCGAACAGGTGCTGGTCAACCTCATGAAGAATGGCGCCGAGGCCATCCAGCATGCCAACCGCCCACCGTCCGGTCGCAGCGTAGAGTTGCGCGTGGTGCCCAAACACGTCGAAGACCGCGAAGTGGTGGAGTTTTCGGTGCAGGACACCGGCAAAGGCCTGGCCCCCGAGGTGCTGGAGCGCCTGTTCGAAGCCTTCTTCTCCACCAAGCAGGAAGGCATGGGCATGGGCCTCAATCTTTGCCGCAGCATCGTCGAGTCGCACCAGGGAAGGATGCAGGCGGAGAACCTCTACAATGGGTCAGAGGTCACGGGCTGCAGGTTCTCCTTCTGGCTGCCGCTTGCCAAGCCTGCTGATGCCACTACAAATTCTGTAGCAAACAATCAAAAACCAAGGACCATTGCATGAGCTTGATTCCGAAAAAAGGCACTGTCTACGTTGTGGACGACGACGAGGCAGTTCGCGATTCCCTGCAGTGGCTGCTGGAAGGCAAGGACTACCGGGTGCGGTGCTTTGATTCGGCCGAGACCTTCCTATCACGCTACGACCCGCGCGAAGTCGCATGCCTGATCGTGGACATCCGCATGGGTGGCATGACGGGCCTGGAACTCCAAGACCGCCTTATCGAGCGCAAGTCCCCCTTGCCCATCGTGTTCATCACCGGCCACGGCGATGTACCCATGGCCGTGAACACCATGAAAAAAGGCGCGCTGGACTTCATCCAGAAGCCGTTTGACGAGGAAGAACTGGTCGGACTGGTCGAGCGCATGCTGGACCATGCCCGCGAGAGCTTCGCGGGCTACCAGCAGGCCGCCAGCCGCGACGCCCTGCTCTCCAAGCTCACCAGCCGCGAGGCCCAGGTGCTCGAACGCATCGTGGCCGGCCGCCTGAACAAGCAGATCGCCGATGACCTGGGCATCAGTATCAAGACGGTGGAGGCGCACCGCGCCAACATCATGGAAAAACTCAACGCCAACACGGTGGCAGACCTGCTCAAGATCGCCCTCGGGCAGAATGCCCCCAAGGGCTGACAACTGCTCACTTTTTGATAGCTGGTCGCGCTTATCAATAAAGCGCCAGAGCCAAATTTGACTGATATTTTGATATGACGGCCCAACTGATCGATGGCAACGCCCTCTCCCGCCAACTGCGCAGCGAAGTCGCCCAGCGCGCTGCAGCCCTCACGGCCCGCGGCCACCAGCCCGGCTTGGCCGTGATCCTGGTGGGTGAAGACCCCGCCTCTGCCGTTTACGTTCGCAACAAGGTCAAGGCCTGCGAAGACAGCGGCGTGCGCTCCATCTTCGAAAAATATGACGCCGACCTGAGCGAAGCAGCCCTGCTGGCACGTATCGAGGCCCTCAACGCCGACCCCACGGTGCACGGCATCCTGGTGCAGATGCCCCTGCCCAAACACATCGACCCGCACAAGGTGATCGAGGCCATCGCCACCTCCAAGGACGTGGATGGCTACTCCGTGTTGTCGGCGGGCGAGCTGATGGCTGGGCTGGAGGGTTTTCGTCCCTGTACGCCCTACGGCAGCATGAAGCTGATCGAGTCCACGGGCCAATCGATCAAGGGTAAACACGCCGTGGTCATCGGGCGCAGCAACACGGTAGGCAAGCCCATGGCCCTGCTGCTGCTTCAGGCCAACGCCACCGTCACCGTGACGCACAGCGGTACGCCCGATCTGGGCTATCACACGCGCCAGGCGGATATCGTGGTGGCTGCCGTGGGCCGCGCCAACACGCTGACCGCGGACATGGTCAAGCCTGGCGCCATCGTCATTGACGTAGGCATCAACCGCAAGGCCGACGGCAAGCTCTGCGGGGACGTGGACTTCGAAGGTGTCAAGGAAGTGGCCGGCTGGATCACCCCCGTGCCTGGCGGGGTTGGCCCCATGACCATTACCATGCTGCTGGTGAACACCATCGAAGCCGCCGAGCGCACTGCCGCGCGCTGAATGCGCCCCGGGGAAGACGCGCGCTGGCCGCATCGCAACTTGAACCTGCGCCGCCCGGCGCCATCTGACTTAGCATGAGCAACGCCCTCCTCGACTTCTCCGACCTCCCCGCCTTTGATCGCATCGCACCGCAGGACGTGGCGCCCGCCATGGATGTACTGCTCGAGCGTGCCAATGCCGCGCTGGAGACCGTCACCGCGCCCGACTTCCCAGCCAGTTGGAACGCCATCGCGAAAGTGCTAGACGTCGCCACGGAGCGGCTGGGCACAGCCTGGGGCAGCGTCAGCCACCTCAATAGCGTGGCCGATACGCCGGAGCTGCGTGCCGCCTACAACGCGGCCTTGCCCCGCGTCACCGAGTTCTGGACGCGACTGGGTGCTGACGAGCGCCTGTACGCCAAATACAAGGCTATTGACCCCGCGACTCTGACCGCAGAACAGCGCCAGGCCCACCTGAATGCGGTGCGCAACTTTGTGCTCAGCGGTGCAGAGCTGACCGGGGCCAACAAGGAGCGTTTTGCAGAGATTCAGGAGCGGCAGGCCGAGCTGAGCCAGAAATTCAGTGAAAACGCCCTGGATGCGACCGACGCCTACGCCTACTACGCTACGGCCGAGGAACTGGACGGTATCCCAGACGATGTGCAACAGACCGCGCTTGCCGCAGCACAGGCAGATGGCAAGCAAGGCTACAAGCTCACCCTGAAGATGCCCTGCTACCTGCCGGTCATGCAGTTTGCTACGCGCACCGACCTGCGCGAGAAGCTCTACCGCGCCTACGTCACCCGCGCTTCCGACCAGGCCGAGGGCGACGCACGCAAGTTCGACAACACAGCACTGATCAGCGAAATACTGGCATTGCGCCGCGAAGAAGCCCAACTGCTGGGTTACGCCAACTTTGGCGAAGTGTCGGTGGTGCCCAAGATGGCCCAATCACCGGCACAGGTGGTCAC
The DNA here is from genome assembly GCA_964031875.1 of Acidovorax facilis. Lineage (GTDB taxonomy): Bacteria > Pseudomonadota > Gammaproteobacteria > Burkholderiales > Burkholderiaceae_C > Acidovorax > Acidovorax facilis_A. The sequence goes on along the minus strand of CAXIRU010000030.1, from coordinate 20,685 downwards.
CTTTCTGCGTGATCTGGCCCGACGCGCCCGCCCTTACGCCGAGAAAGACATCGGCGACCTGCGCGCGTTTGCCGCCGAGCACCTGGGCCTTGCCAACCCGCAGGCCTGGGACTGGCCCTACATTTCCGAAAAGCTCAAGGAAGCGCGCTATGCCTTCAGCGAGCAAGAGGTCAAGAAGTACTTCACGGCGCCCAAGGTGCTGGCGGGCCTGTTCAAGATCATCGAAACCCTGTTCGAAGTGTCCATCCGGCGCGATACAGCTGCTGTGTGGCACCCGGCCGTCGAGTTCTACCGCATAGAGCGCGCCCACCCAGAAGGTGCGGACAAAGGCAGCCAGCTGGTGGGCCAGTTCTACCTCGACCAACCTGCACGCACCGGCAAACGCGGCGGCGCATGGATGGACGATGTGCGCACACGCTGGCTGCGCCCCGACACGGGCGTGCTGCAAACCCCGGTGGCGCACCTGGTGTGCAACTTCGCCAGTGGCGTGGACGGCAAGCCACCGCTGCTCACGCACGACGACGTGATCACCCTCTTCCACGAATTCGGACACGGCCTGCACCACATGCTCACACAGGTGAACGAGCGCGACGTCTCGGGCATTGGAGGCGTGGAGTGGGACGCGGTGGAGCTGCCCAGCCAGTTCATGGAGAACTTCTGCTGGGAATGGGATGTGCTCAAGCACATGACGGCCCATGTGGACACCGGCGAGCCCCTGCCCCGCGCGCTGTTCGACAAGATGATTGCCGCCAAGAACTACCAGAGCGGCATGCAGACGCTGCGACAGATTGAGTTCTCGCTGTTCGACATGCTGCTGCACACCGAACACGACCCGGCCCAGGACATCATGCCCCTGCTGGACCAGGTGCGCCGCGAAGTGGCCGTGCTGCAGCCCCCCGCATTCAGCCGCACGGCGCACACCTTCAGCCATATCTTTGCGGGTGGGTATGCCGCTGGCTACTACAGCTACAAATGGGCCGAGGTACTGAGTGCAGACGCCTATGCAGCCTTCGAGGAAACCGCTGGAAGCGACGGTCTGCCAAGTATTGAAACGGGTCGCCGCTACCGCCAGGCTATTCTGGAAGCGGGTGGCAGCCGCCCTGCGATGGAATCGTTCAAGGCCTTTCGGGGCCGCGAGCCCAGCCTGGATGCCCTGCTGCGCCACCAGGGCATGGCGGAAGAATCGACTGCCTGAACGAACCGAACCCACGGTCTGAAATGCACACGTTGCACCCAGGCCTGACGACAAAGAAGGAGCAAGGAGAATGAACATGCACAAGCCACTGACCGCCCCCCTGTTGGCGACTTTGCTGATGACACTGGCCTGCGCCAGCGTGCAGGCACAAGGCGTCTACCGCATCGTCGGCCCGGATGGCAAAGTGACGTTTTCGGACCGACCTCCCGCCGACGCCAATGCCAACGCGCAGCCCGCCCGCACGGCCAACGAGGCGCCCGCTGTTGCCAACGGTGCGCTACCCTACGAGCTGCGCCAGGTTGCCAACCGCTTTCCGGTCACTCTCTACACCGGCAACGACTGCCCGCCCTGCACCTCTGCGCGCAACCTGCTCACGTCACGAGGTGTCCCGTTCACCGAGCGCACCGTGTCCAGCAACGAAGACATCGCAGCGTTTCAAAGGTTGAGTGGCGGTACCGGCCTGCCCTTTGGCACCATTGGTGGCCAGCAGCTCGCCGGTTTTTCCGAAGGTGAATGGGTACAGTACCTGGATGCTGCAGGTTACCCAAAACAATCCGCACTCCCCCGCAACTACCGCCAGCCAGCGCCGACCCCCCTGGTGGCAGTGAAGCCTGCAGAACCCGCAACTGCCGCGTCGTCAGCCCCTGCAGCGCCTGCACCGACATCCAGGGCACGCCCGCCAGCGCCACCGGCCAATGGCGGACCATCCCCTAGCAATCCTGCAGGCATCAGGTTCTGATCCACGCAGTGCGGGAGCGAGTCGACCCGCCAACCGCCAAAACAAATGGGCCTTTTCAGGCCCCTTTTTCTTTGCCCACAAAACGGTTCAGCAGATCATGCTCAGTAGATGAGTGTCTTCACGCCCTGCGCAGTGCCCAGCAGACAGACCGACGCCTTCTGGTGCGCAAAAACGCCCACGGTCACCACCCCCGGCCACTGGTTGATTTCGGATTCAAACGCCAAAGGGTCCGCAATCGAGAGCCCACGGACATCCAGGATGTGTTGACCATTGTCGGTCACCAGGGGTTGTCCATCCCGCATCCGCAGCTGCGCCTGACCACCCATCGCCGCAAAACGCCGCGCTATGTGGTTGGAAGCCATCGGGATGACCTCGACCGGCAAGGGAAACTGCCCCAGCGCCTGGACCAGCTTAGATTCATCGGCAATACACACAAAACGCGTGGCCAGTGCCGCGACGATCTTCTCGCGCGTCAGCGCAGCGCCACCGCCCTTGACCATATGGCCTTTGCCATCGATCTCGTCGGCACCATCGATGTAGACCGCAAGCGAAGCCACTTCGTTGGCATCGAACACTGGAATACCGAGCGCCTTGAGCCGCTCTGTGCTGGCCACCGAGCTGGAGACAGCACCCTTGATCTGGTCCTTGATGGTGGCCAGCGCGTCAATGAACTTGTTGACGGTGGAGCCTGTGCCTACGCCCACAATCTCGCCAGGCAGTACATATTGCAGTGCGGCTTGGCCTACCAGGGTCTTGAGTTCGTCTTGGGTCAGGGAAGGGGTGGTCGTCATGGGAGAAAATCAGGGGTAATCCTTGAATTATCCCTCCATGTCCCTGATCCCCTACGCCCTCACCCGCCCCTTTCTCTTTGGCATGGATGCCGAGACGGCCCACGAACTCACCATGGACATGCTGGCACGCGGGCAGCGCACTCCGCTGCAGTGGGCCTGGTGCAATGAAACCGTGGACGATCCCGTGGAACTGGCGGGCCTGACGTTTCCCAACCGTGTGGGGATGGCGGCAGGCCTGGACAAGAACGCCCGGTGCATTGACGCGCTAGGCGCCATGGGCTTTGGCTTTGTCGAGGTGGGCACGGTGACACCCAAGGCGCAGCCCGGCAATCCCAAGCCGCGCATGTTCCGCTTGCCCGAAGCCCGGGCGCTGATCAACCGCCTAGGCTTCAACAACGAGGGCCTGGACGCCTTCCTGCACAACGTGCAGCAGGCGCAATTTCGCACTCAACGCCGCAAACTTCCACTGCTGCTAGGCCTCAACATTGGCAAGAACGCCACCACGCCCATCGAGAGCGCAACCAGCGACTACCTGACTTGCCTGGAGGGTGTTTATGCCCATGCCGACTACGTGACAGTCAACATCAGTTCGCCCAACACCCAGAACCTGCGCGCGCTACAAAGCGATGCCGCCTTGGATGCCCTGCTGAGCGCTATTGCCGAGCGGCGCGAGGCACTGGCCACCCAGCACGGAAAGCGCGTTCCAGTGTTCGTGAAAATTGCCCCAGACCTTGATGAAGCCCAAGTCGCCGTGATCGCCAACACCTTGCAGCGCCACGGCATGGATGGCGTGATCGCTACGAATACCACCGTCAGCCGCACTGCAGTGCAAGGCCTGCGCCATGCAGAAGAGACCGGCGGTCTCAGCGGGGCCCCGGTTTTGGAGGCCAGCAATCAGGTCATCCGCCAGCTGAGGGCCGCACTGGGCAGCCGCTTTCCGATCATCGGCGTGGGCGGCATCATGAGCGCTGAGGACGCCGTCAGCAAAGTCCGTGCAGGCGCCGACGTAGTGCAGATCTACACGGGACTGATCTATGAAGGCCCCGCGCTGGTTGTGAAAACAGCCAAAGCCCTCAAGGCCATGGGCTGAGTCCAAGCCAACGGCAGGACTGGAATAAAAAAGAGCCGTTGCGATCAACGGCCCTTTGTTTGAAATGGGTGGCCCCTGGAGGCAGCCACCTCCAGCGCAAGCCGAGGGTGGTGTGACACACTAGCGCCGCAACCGAATCAGCATGGGCAGGGCTACGCCCGCCCATCGGATCAGGCGGCGCGGCCCCGCCACCAGGGCAACCCCGGCCATCGCAGCGACCACCAGGGGGTGCTCCCGGACAAACCCCGCAGCGCGCACCACCAGAGTCTCATCCATGCCAGTGACGGCCGCATCACGCTGCGCCAGAGCCAGTGAGTGCGCAGCCCTGCGGGCACGCAGGCGTTCGCGCTGCAGGGCAATGCGATCAAGCACCCTCTGCTGTGCAGCTGTCGGAGTTACCGCAACTTGCTGCGACATGGTGGGTGGAGATGAAGGGTGGCTCGCCGTCACAAGCGCTCCTTGATGTCACGCCAGTCTTGCGCGAGTTCGCGGCGCGTGAGGGTAAAGCCATTGCCCGCCTTCTGCACCACAGAAACCAGCGACATCAGTGTCGCGATCCATCCCACGGTCCAGACGGCTGCGACCAGCCAGGCCACGAGTGTGCGGTGGGGGGTGTCCCAGAAATGAACCAGCACCGCCAACGAAAGCATGATCAGCGCGACCACCGTGAGCCCTGCCACCACGATGGTCAGAACCAGCATTTGCTGCAGGCGCTGTTTCTGATCCTGCCATTCCAGGCGGGCGAGACTCATCCGGTCTTCGGCAGCAATTGCACCTTCAATCAGGTTGGCGCGCCATCGGGCCACTAGGGACTCCAGCCCCAGAAGAGAAAGCCAATTCATGCGCAGCCCCTGTGTTGTGCGACCGAGCCCTGACGAGGCAAATCAGCGGCGTGCAAGCAGGAAGCCCACCAGCGCGCCCACGGCCAGGGCTGCCCCGGCAACGCGCCAGGGTTCATCGTGCGCATAGCGGTCGGCCGCCAGCGCCGCTTCCTTGGCCTGGCGGGCAGCGTCCTGCGCAGCACGCACGGCAGACTCGCGGACGTTGTGCATGCCATCGTCTAAGCGCTGGCGCAACAATTTGATTTCAGGAACGGCGTCAAGATCTTTGCTGGCCAGGAGCCCCCGCAAATCAGAGACCAACTTTTCCAGTTCGCCCTGGGTCGTGGTGGTGTCGGAAGCAGTCATACATGCCTTTCTTTAAGCAACAAAAAATCAATCTACCCTGAGGCTAGGACCTGCCAGGGCGCCATTCCATCTTAGCCATCCGCCCTGTTCCCCTTCGTAGGACGGGGTCTCAAGAGGTTACCGATTGCAAATGGCTTGCCCCAGATCAAACGAGTGTGGCCACATGTTCCGCAATCGCCAGAGTGCTTGTCAACCCTGGAGGCTCCATACAGAACAGGCTGACGACACCATGGAATGCCATGGACTGATGGGCCCTGGATCACAACGCCTGTTGCCTGCTCGCCCGAGGAGGCAGCCAACAGAAACTGACAGCACCAGCGGCGGGGACCGCGCACACAGGACAGAGGACCTTCAGCATGCCACATGCCTTTCACGCGAAGCTTGGTCTTCATCAAGCCAGTGAAGTAGTACAGCCCAGCTTGGGCTACCTTTCTATTCTGTTGTACGAGCTGGCGCACATTCCTTGGGCATGTGCTCCATCCAGCATCACCACCGCCACGCCAACCACGACACCATCAAAGGCGCCTACTGTCACGGAACACCCCATCAGCTAGTCCTTTCTCAGACTTGCTCGAACCCTTCAAGCACATTCACCGCGTTGGTGCCCAATTCTTGGGCCGCATAGCCCCCCTCCAGGACAAAGACGGTAGGCAACCCAAGCCGCGCGAGGCGTTCGCCCACCTTGGTGAAGTCAGCGGACACCAGTGCAAACTTGGAAATGGGATCGCCCTCAAAGGTATCGAGTCCCAGGGATACCACCAGCGCATCTGCCCCTTGGCGGCCAATCCGCGCACAGGCACTTTCCAGCGCATCAAACCAGGTGGCCGCGCTTGCGCCCGCAGGCAACGGCAGGTTCAGATTGAAACCCATGCCATCGCCCACGCCGATTTCATCTGCATAGCCCAGATAGAACGGGTATTCGGTGCGTGGGTCGCCATGAAGGCTGATGAAAAGCACATCAGCCCTGTCGTAGAAGATGCTTTGGCTTCCGTTGCCATGGTGGTAATCGACATCGAGCAGAGCCACACGCTGCGCACCCTGGTTGCGCAGCACCTGTGCGGCCACAGCTGCGTTGTTCAAAAAACAATAGCCGCCCATGAAGTCCGGTCCCGCATGATGGCCCGGTGGTCGTGTGCAGCAAAACACCGCGTGCGCGCACTGGGCCAAGTGGGTCGCCGCACTGGCTGCAGCATCAGCCCCGGCCTTGGCGGCAGCCCAAGTACCAGCGGCCATCGGCGTACCGTTGTCCATAGAGTACAGACCCAGACGCGCTACAAAATTCACGGGTTCCAGATCGCTGCGCAGGGTGCGAACAGGCCATACAGACGGGAATGGCTGCACGTCAGCATTGGCGGGATCAAGGGCCATCCATTGATCCCAGGCTGTCTGCAAAAATGCCAAATAACGTGGCGCATGCACCTGAGACAACACAGGAAGGCTGTCCACGTCCGGGAGCCTCATGCCATGGCCACGCGCCCGCAGCGCTTCTTCGACATAGTCCACGCGTGCAGGTTTTTCAAAGCACGGCACACGTTCACCGCGAAAGAATTCATGGCCGGGAGCGTGCCCCTGGTGAAGGGGATTGTGGAAGGTGATCATGGGTCAAGGGTGTCGACGGTGGCACAGGTGCTGGAAGACAAGCAGCAAGGCCCGACTAAGTATTTCCAATCGATTAACGCAGCTGCCATGGAGTGCGAGTCAACACGTTAGCCGCTCAGCTGTATGCATACACCGAAGTAGCTGCTCATGAACATGCCAATTAAAAAGCCCCTGCAGACCAGAATCTACAGGGGCTTTGAAATTGGTGGGTGATACATGGATCGAACATGTGACCCCTGCCGTGTGAAGGCAGTGCTCTACCGCTGAGCTAATCACCCGACGACAGCCCCCCCGATCAGGAGTGCTTTCGCAAGAAGTCAAAACGTGGTGGGTGATACATGGATCGAACATGTGACCCCTGCCGTGTGAAGGCAGTGCTCTACCGCTGAGCTAATCACCCGCGTCGCTGTGACAGCCTTCGATTATGGCACAGCTTTTCAGGCAGACTGAAAATTTCGCCAAATTGTTTTGCCGCCACTGGCCTTGTCGATCTGTACCAGCACCTCTGCATGTGCCGCCTGCTCCTGTTCGCTGGCGCGCAGGATGGGTAGATTCAATCCACGCAGATCAATGGCGGCGACCTTCGGACCATCTCCACTGTCCTGCGTGTCGTCGGCAATCAGCAGCGCGTCCTGGCCACGCGTGAGGTTGATGTAGACATCCGCCAACAGCTCCGCATCGAGCAAGGCCCCGTGCAAGGTGCGGCCAGAGTTGTCGACGCCAAGGCGGTCACACAGCGCATCCAATGAATTGCGTTTGCCCGGATACATCTCCTTGGCCATGGCAAGCGTGTCCGTCACGCTTTCGACGTGGGCGCGGAACGCCGGGCGGCCAACAAGTTCGAGCTCTTTGTTCAGAAAGCCCACATCGAAGGCGGCGTTGTGGATGATGATCTCGGCGCCTTGCAGATACTGCAGGATGTCGTCCACCACCTCGGCAAACTTGGGCTTGTCCTTCAGGAACTCGTTGCTGATGCCGTGCACTTTCAAGGCATCTTCATGGCTGTCGCGGCCCGGGTTGAAGTACAGGTGAAGGTTGTTGCCCGTGAGCTTGCGGTTGAGCAGCTCCACGCAGCCAAGTTCAATGATGCGGTCACCGCCTTCGGCCGAGAGGCCGGTGGTCTCCGTGTCGAGAACAATCTGGCGGGTCATGCGCGCTCCCGCACTCGGCAATTCGTGTTCTCGCCGCCCCTCAAGGGGTCAAGAGCCTGCTTGGGGCTGCCCTGCGCTGCGCTCATCTAGTGGTTCTCCTTGGCGTGATTGATCGTGTACTTGGGAATCTCCACCACCAAATCCTGCTGCGCCAAGATCGCCTGACACGACAGGCGCGATTGTGGCTCCAGACCCCAGGCGCGGTCCAGCAGGTCCTCTTCCTCTTCTTCGGCGTCATTGAGCGAGCTGAGTCCCTGGCGCACGATCACGTGGCAGGTGGTGCAAGCGCAGCTCATATCGCAGGCGTGCTCGATGTTGATATGGTTGTCCAGCAAGGCTTCGCAGATCGACGTACCAGCAGGTGCCGTGATTTCGGTGCCGGCGGGGCAGTATTCAGGATGGGGAAGGATCTTGATGACGGGCATGGGACGGTCTTGTTGTTGTTCGAGGAAATGCGGTTTGCAAAGGCTTCAGAGGCTGGGTGTGATGGGCTCGCTCAGAGGGCCTGCACGTTCTTGCCGGCCAGGGCCTGTTGAATGCCGCGGTTCATGCGCTGGGCCGCGAACGCTTCCGTACCTTTGGCCAGAGCATCGGTTGCGGCTTCGATCACCGCGGCATCGTCGGAGTCGCGCTGATGGCGCAGCGCCACCATCAAAACATCGATGGTGGCCCGCTCCTGCGGGCTCAGCACGTCACCATCGGCATCCAGCGCGCTCTGGGTGGCAATCAGCATGCGATCAGCATCCACCCGGGCCTCCACCACGGCACGGGCCTTCATGTCCTGCGCGGCCGTGGCAAAGCCGTCCTGCAGCATGTGTGCGATCTGGTCATCGGTGAGACCGTAGGAAGGCTTCACGTCGATGCGCGCCTCCACGCCGCTGCCCTGCTCTTTCGCGCTCACGCTCAGCAGGCCATCGGCATCCACGGTAAAGGTCACGCGGATGCGGGCCGCACCGGCCGCCATGGGCGGAATGCCGCGCAGTTCAAAACGTGCGAGGCTGCGGCAGTCCTGCACCAGGTCGCGCTCGCCTTGCACCACATGGATCGCCAAGGCCGTCTGTCCGTCCTTGTAGGTGGTGAAGTCCTGCGCCTTGGCGGTGGGAATGGTTTCATTGCGCGCCACGATGCGCTCCACCAGCCCGCCCATGGTTTCAACGCCCAGGGACAGCGGAATCACGTCCAGCAGCAGCAGGTCGCCCGCAGTGTTGTTGCCCGCGAGCTGGTTGGCCTGAATGGCCGCGCCCAGGGCCACGACCTCATCGGGATTGAGATTGGTCAGAGGCTGCTTGCCAAAAAATTCCGCCACGGCACGCTGCACCTGAGGCATGCGGGTGGAGCCCCCTACCATCACCACACCCTGCACTTCTTCGCGGGACAGGTGAGCATCGCGCAGCGCACGGCGCACGGCTGCCATGGAACGGGCGGTCAGATCGGCGGTGATCGCCTCGAAGTCCGAACGTTTGACGTCAAAACGAACGTTAGCGCTTGATAGCAAAGCGCTAAATGCTACCAAATCAGTAGCAGTCAATGCTTCCTTGCAGGCACGCGAAGCCATGCGCACAGCCGACTTGTCCGCAGCGGTGACGGCCTGCAGGCCCAGTTGCAGCAACACCCAGTCAGCCAGCGCGGCATCGTAGTCATCCCCCCCCAGGGCGGAGTCGCCGCCGGTGGCAATCACCTCAAAAACACCTTGCGTGAGGCGCAGAATGGAAATATCGAAAGTCCCCCCACCAAGGTCGTACACCGCGTAGACACCCTCGCTGGAATTGTCGAGTCCGTAGGCAATGGCAGCAGCCGTAGGCTCGTTGATCAGGCGCAGCAGGTGAATGCCTGCAAGCTTCGCCGCGTCCTTGGTGGCTTGGCGCTGGGCGTCATCGAAGTACGCGGGAACAGTGATGACCGCACCGTAGAGGTCATCGTTGAACGTATCTTCCGCACGATAGCGCAAAGTCGCCAGAATCTCGGCACTCACCTCGACGGGCGATTTATCGCCGTCGACGGTGGACAGGCTCACCATACCCTGCACTTCACCTTCACCCGCAGGCACGAAGTCGTAAGGAAGCTTCCCAGCCCCGGTTACGTCCGCGAGGCCCCGGCCCATGAAGCGCTTGACCGAAGCGATCGTATTGCGCGCGTCCTGGGCTTGTGCCGCCACGGCGTCGTACCCGATCTGGCGCCCCCCCTTTTCCAGGTACCGCACCACGGAGGGAAGCAGTACCCGGCCCTGCGTATCAGGAAGGCACTCGGCCACGCCATTGCGCACGGCAGCAACGAGGGAATGGGTAGTGCCCAGATCGATGCCCACCGCAATGCGCCGCTGGTGCGGGTCGGGGGACTGGCCAGGCTCGGAAATCTGCAAAAGCGCCATGAAATTTCGGGTCTCAACGTGGAGGAGCCACCATCACATAGCGAGGCTCCTAAGGGGAAAGGCAAAACCGCTGTGCTCTATTGTCCCAGTTGCTCTCGGCGGCGTTCGATGTCGTCGCCGAATCGCGCAATGAACATGAGGGCTCTAACCTGGCTGGCAGCGGCAGTGAAGTCATGGTGCTGATCGATGAACTGCTCACACTGCGCCAGCGCCGCACGGCGCGCTTGCCCCACAGCATCCTCCAGCGCATCGAGCTCCCCCTCTGCACTCGCATCTTCCAACGCCTCGCGCCATTCCATCTGCTGCATGAGAAACGCAGTTGGCATCGCCGTGTTGTCCTCAGCCTGGATGGGAGCACCATGCAATTCGCACAGGTAGGCCGCGCGGCGCATGGGATCTTTCAGCCGTTGATAGGCCTCGTTGATGCGCACAGACCATTGCATGGCGACGCGCTGCGCCGCTGCGCCCTGCGCAGCAAATTTGTCCGGGTGGGCTTCGCGCTGCAACTCCTTCCACCGTGCATCGATGGCGTTTCGCTCCTGTGCAAAGCTACGGGTAAGGCCAAACAGTTCAAAGTCGTCGGATTGCAGGTTCATGCGCAGGAAGCCAGGGACAAAATCCAAGAAAAAACCGCCAGCACGAAGCGCGTTGGCGGTTTTGCGTTACACGGGCTGCGGGCGATTACACGCGGAAGCTCTCTCCACAGCCACAACGGTCGCGCTCGTTGGGATTGTTGAACTTGAAGCCCTCGTTCAGCCCTTCGCGCACAAAGTCGAGCTCGGTACCGTCGATGTAAGCCAAGCTTTTAGGATCGATCAACACTTTCACCCCATGGTTCTCGAACACCAAGTCTTCCGGCTCGCTGGCATCCACGTACTCTAGCTTGTAGGCAAGCCCCGAGCAGCCGGTCGTCTTGACTCCCAGGCGCACGCCCAGCCCCTTGCCGCGACGGGCAAGGTAGCGGTTCACGTGCCGTGCAGCGGCTTCTGTCAGCGTAATGGCCATGTCTCTCGATCTATCGGTCAATCATTCAAGCGGCAGTCGCGTTGGCAGCGTGCTTGGTCTTGTAGTCCAGCACGGCGGCCTTGATGGCATCTTCGGCCAGGATGGAGCAGTGGATCTTGACGGGCGGCAAAGCCAGCTCTTCAGCGATTTCGCTGTTCTTCAGCGCTGCGGCTTCGTCCAATGTCTTGCCCTTGACCCACTCGGTCACCAGCGACGACGAGGCGATGGCCGAGCCACAGCCGTAAGTCTTGAAGCGGGCGTCTTCGATCACACCGGTCTCAGGGTTCACCTTGATCTGCAGCTTCATTACATCGCCACACGCGGGGGCGCCCACCATGCCGGTGCCCACCGAATCGTCACCCTTGTCGAACGAACCCACGTTGCGAGGGTTTTCGTAGTGATCAACTACTTTGTCTGAGTAAGCCATGTTGTGTACCTCTTCAATACGTCCAAAATCTTCGCGGAATCAGTGGGCAGCCCACTGAATGGTGCTGATGTCAATTCCGTCCTTGTACATCTCCCACAGAGGGCTCAACTCGCGCAGGCGGGCCACGTTCTCACGGATGGTGGAAATTGCGTAGTCGATCTCTTCTTCTGTCGTGAAACGGCCGATGGTCATGCGCAGGCTGCTATGAGCCAGCTCGTCGCTACGCCCCAGAGCACGCAGCACATAGCTGGGCTCCAGGCTGGCTGAGGTGCAAGCCGATCCGGACGACACCGCCAAGCCCTTGATGCCCATGATGAGCGATTCACCTTCGACAAAGTTGAAGCTCATATTCAGGTTTTGTGGAACCCGGCGCTCCAGACTGCCGTTGATGTAGACCTGCTCGATGTCCTTCAGACCATCCAGCAAACGCTGCTGCAGCGCCTTCGCCTTGGCATTGCTCGCAGCCATTTCTTCCTTGGCGATACGAAAGGCTTCGCCCATACCCACAATCTGGTGCGTGGGCAAGGTACCAGAGCGCATTCCACGCTCGTGACCACCACCGTGCATCTGGGCTTCCAGCCGCACGCGTGGCTTGCGGCGCACGTACAGCGCGCCGATGCCCTTGGGACCATAGGTCTTATGTGCAGTCATGCTCATCAGATCGATGGGAAGCACGTTCATGTCGATCTCGACACGACCCGTAGCCTGGGCAGCATCGACGTGCAGCAGGATGCCTTTTTCGCGGCACAGAGCGCCAATGGCAGGAATATCCTGGACTACGCCAATTTCGTTATTCACGAAGAGGATGCTGATCAGCACGGTATCGGGGCGGATGGCCGCCTTGAGCGCATCCATGTTGACCAACCCGTCCTCCTGCACGTCCAGATAAGTGGCCTCAAACCCCTGGCGCTCCAGCTCGCGCATGGTGTCGAGCACAGCCTTGTGTTCCGTCTTCAGCGTGATGAGGTGCTTGCCCTTGCCCTTGTAGAAATGCGCAGCGCCCTTCAAGGCCAAATTGATGGACTCGGTAGCGCCGCTGGTCCAAACGATTTCGCGCGGGTCTGCGCCAATCAGGTCGGCCACCTGGACACGCGCTTTTTCTACCGCTTCTTCAGCCTCCCAACCCCAGGCATGGCTGCGGGATGCCGGGTTGCCGAAGTGTTCGCGCAGCCAGGGGATCATGGCATCCACCACACGGGGGTCCACCGGAGTGGTAGCGCCATAGTCGAGATAGATGGGGAAGTGTGGGGTCATGTCCATGGCTGGCTCAGTGATGGTTGCTGGCTGGCAAACTCGATAAGAAACAAAACGAAGCTAAAAATTGCTCAAGGCTGTGCTGGCCCCAGGGCCGACGTACGCACCGAGAGGGTCAGGATTTTGCGAAAACGTTGCCCAGTGCGAACACGGAGTTCGGGGCATTCACGCGAATCGGCTTGACGACCGGGGTCGTGGAGATGGCACGACGCACAACAGGCTTGTCCTCAATCTGGACACCCTTGGCGATCTGCTCGTCCACCAGCTTTTGCAAGGTCACGGAATCCAAGAACTCCACCATGCGCTGATTGAGCGATGCCCACAACTCGTGCGTCATGCAGCGACCTGCCTCACCCAGGCAATTTTCTTTACCGCCGCACTGCGTGGCATCAATGGGCTCATCCACCGAGACGATGATGTCGGCCACGGTGATGTCACCTGCTTTGCGGGCGAGCGTGTAGCCGCCACCGGGACCACGCGTGGATTCCACCAGCTCATGACGTCGAAGCTTGCCAAAAAGCTGCTCTAGGTACGACAGCGAAATCTGCTGACGCTGACTGATCGCCGCGAGAGTGACAGGACCATTATTCTGGCGCAGAGCCAGATCAATCATGGCGGTGACCGCAAAACGGCCTTTGGTTGTGAGACGCATCGCAAGCTCCTTGTGCTAAGGCTTGTTCGTTGTAGAAACCGCCTGCACTGACTGTTGGTCAGCAAGGCACCGTCTCCGCCCCTTCTCCGCACAGTCTCCTGCTACGGAGCCCTTCATCGCTGGGCTGTTTTCTTGAGTGTTTCATGCAAGTATAACACAAATCCCTATCGAATCCGTCGGGTTAAAAAACCAACTAGTTTTTAATCGACTAAATAGTTATTCCCAATGACGTTACCGTTGGCTACAAGGCCACGGAATCGTTGCCATGCGCACCAAAGGCCTGATCCTTCAGGCGGGTGAGCTGGTCCCGTACCCGGGCGGCCTGCTCAAACTCCAAATTGCGAGCGTGTTCCAGCATGAGTTTTTCCAGCCGCTTGATCTCGCGTGCCACGTCCTTTTCTGACATGTCTTCCACTTTGGCGCGCTGCAAGGCCTCCTGCTCCAGCCGCTCCGCGTCTTTGCCGGCCTTTTCGCTGTAAACCCCGTCAATCAGGTCTCGTACCCGCTTGACAATACTGCGCGGCGTGATTCCGTGGATCTCGTTGTGTGCGATCTGCTTGGTGCGCCGGCGTTCCGTTTCGCCCATGGCTTTTTTCATGGAGTCGGTAATCCGGTCTGCGTACAGGATGGCGTGGCCATTCAGGTTCCGCGCCGCACGGCCGATGGTCTGGATCAGGCTGCGCTCTGCACGCAAGAAACCCTCTTTGTCTGCATCCAGGATCGCCACCAGCGACACCTCGGGAATGTCCAGCCCCTCGCGCAGCAGGTTGATGCCCACCAGCACATCGAAGGCTCCCAGGCGGAGGTCGCGGATGATCTCAACCCGCTCCACAGTATCCACATCGCTGTGCAGATAGCGCACCTTCACGCCGTTGTCGGTAAGGTAGTCCGTCAACTGCTCAGCCATTCGCTTGGTCAGTGTGGTGATGAGTACGCGCTCGCGCTTTTCAACACGAATGCGTATTTCCTGCAGCACATCGTCCACCTGATGGGTGGCAGCACGCACCTCCACCACGGGGTCCACCAAACCCGTGGGGCGTACCACCTGATCCACCACCTGCCCCGAATGGGTCTTTTCATAGTCGGCGGGCGTGGCCGACACGAAGATCACCTGCCGCATGCGCTGCTCGAACTCTTCAAACTTGAGGGGCCGGTTGTCCAGCGCCGAAGGCAGACGAAAGCCGTACTCCACCAGCGTGGTCTTGCGCGAACGGTCGCCGCTGTACATGGCGTTGAGCTGGCCGATCATCTGGTGGCTTTCGTCCAGAAACATGATCGCGTCCTTGGGCATGTAGTCGGTCAACGTGCTGGGCGGATCGCCTGGCGCCGCGCCCGAAAGGTGGCGCGTGTAGTTCTCGATGCCCTTGCAGTGGCCCACTTCGCTGAGCATTTCCAGATCAAACCGCGTGCGCTGCTCCAGCCGCTGCGCCTCCACCAGCTTGCCGTCAGCCACCAGCTGCTGCAGACGTTCGGCCAGCTCCAGCTTGATGGTCTCGACCGCCGCCAGCACCTTGTCTCGCGGCGTCACGTAGTGGCTGCTGGGGTACACGGTAAAACGGGGGATCTTCTGCTTGACGCGACCCGTGAGCGGGTCGAACAGCTGCAGGCTCTCGATCTCGTCATCAAACAATTCAATGCGGATAGCCAGCTCGGAGTGTTCGGCCGGGAACACATCGATGGTGTCGCCCCGCACGCGGAACTTACCCCGCGAAAAGTCCGCCTCGTTGCGCTGGTACTGCATGCGGATCAACTGGGCGATCACGTCCCGCTGGCCCAGCTTGTCACCCACACGCAGCGTCATCACCATGCGGTGATAGCTCTCGGGTTCGCCAATGCCATAGATGGCCGACACCGTAGCGACGATGACCACGTCGCGGCGCTCCATCAGACTCTTGGTGCACGACAGGCGCATCTGCTCGATGTGCTCGTTGATCGCGCTATCCTTTTCGATAAACAGGTCGCGCTGTGGCACGTAGGCCTCGGGCTGGTAGTAGTCGTAGTAGCTGACGAAATATTCCACGGCGTTCTTGGGAAAGAACTCGCGAAACTCGCTGTAGAGCTGCGCAGCCAGCGTCTTGTTGGGTGCAAAGATGATGGCCGGGCGCCCCATGCGTGCGATCACATTGGCCATAGTGAAGGTCTTGCCCGAGCCGGTCACGCCCAAAAGCGTTTGAAAAGTCTCCCCGTCGTTCAGGCCCTCCACCAGCTTGCCGATGGCCTCCGGCTGATCACCCGCCGGAGGGTACGGCTGGAAGAGTTCAAAGGGGGAATCGGGGAAATGGACGAACTCGCCGTCTTGCTTTTCCGTTATGACTTCTGTGATATCCGGCATGGGTGCAGTCAACGATTGGTAGAGGCAGGCCGTTAAAATCGGCCGAACCCGGCACAGTACACCACGCCCGGATTCTTCGCTACTGACAACCTTTCAAGGATTTTCATGTCTCTGTTCACCGCCGTCGAAATGGCCCCCCGCGACCCCATCCTGGGCCTCAACGAGCAATTCAACGCCGACACCAACCCCAACAAGGTCAACCTGGGCGTCGGTGTTTATTTCGACGACAACGGTAAGCTGCCCCTGCTCCAATGCGTGCAGGCCGCAGAAAAAACCATGATGTCCACCCCCACGGCCCGCGGCTACCTGCCCATCGACGGCATCGTCGCCTACGACAACGCCGTCAAGAGCCTGGTGTTCGGCGCCGACAGCGAACCCGTGAAGTCTGGCCGCGTAGCCACCGTGCAGGCCATCGGCGGCACCGGCGGCCTCAAGATCGGTGCTGACTTCCTGAAGAAGGTCAGCCCCAACGCCAAGGTGTTGATCTCCGACCCCAGCTGGGAAAACCACCGCGCGCTGTTCACCAACGCGGGTTTTGAAGTCGATACTTACGCGTACTACGACGCCGAAAAGCGCGGCGTCAACTTCGAAGGCTTCCTGGCCAGCCTGAACGCTGCGGCCCCCGGCACGATCGTCGTGCTGCACGCCTGCTGCCACAACCCCACCGGCTACGACATCACCCCCGAGCAGTGGGACCAGGTCATCGCCGCCGTCAAGGCCAAGGGCCTGACGCCCTTCCTGGACATGGCCTACCAGGGCTTTGGCCACGGCATCGCCGAAGACGGCGCCGTGATCGGCAAGTTTGTGGCTGCCGGCCTGAACTTCTTTGTGTCCACATCTTTCAGCAAGAGCTTCAGCCTGTATGGCGAACGCGTGGGCGGCCTGTCGGTGCTGTGCGCCGACAAGGAAGAAGCCGGCCGCGTGCTGAGCCAAATGAAGATCGTGATTCGCACCAACTACTCCAACCCACCCATCCACGGTGGCGCGGTGGTGGCCGCCGTGCTGAACAACCCCGAGCTGCGCGCCATGTGGGAACAAGAACTGGCCGAAATGCGCGTGCGCATCAAGGCTATGCGCCAAAAGCTGGTGGACGGCCTCAAGGCCGCTGGCGTGAAGCAGGACATGTCCTTCATCACCACCCAGATCGGCATGTTCAGCTACTCCGGCCTGTCCAAGGACCAGATGGTGCGCCTGCGCAATGAGTTCGGCGTGTATGGCACCGACACAGGCCGCATGTGCGTGGCAGCGCTCAACAGCAAAAACATCGACTACGTCTGCCAATCCATCGCGAAGGTGGTTTAACCCCCTGAGGCGCTTGTGCGCCTTCCCCCTTTCTCTCGGATTGCTGCGCAATTCGAGAAGGGGGACGCAACCAGCGCACGCAAGAGAAGCGCTGCTACGTAGCTTGGGCGGCCCTTGCGCGGCTACCTCGCATTGGCTGCGTTTGTTCCGGGGACAGTGGCGATACACAAACCAGTGAATGACCTCTTGAACCCCAGCTCTGATCTTCAAAGCCGCTTTGTGAGCGAAACGCTCCAGAACCCGCACAACGCGACCATTCTGGAGCGTTTGCCGTTTCTGGGCCTGCCCGATGCGTGGCTTGTGGCGGGCTGCCTGTTCCAGACGGTGTGGAACCTGCAGTCCGGCTTGGCGCCGACCGCAAATATCAAGGACTACGACCTCTTCTACTTCGATGCGTCGGACTTGTCCGAAACCGCCGAGCAGGCCGTGCAAGACCGCGTCACCACCCTCTTCACCGATCTGCCGATCACGGTGGAAGCCAAAAACCAGGCCCGCGTACACCTCTGGTACGAACACTGGTTTGGCTACCCGTATGCGCCGCTGAAAGCGACCCGCAATGGGATCGAACGTTTTCTGGTGCCTTGCACCTGCGTGGGTCTGCAGCCTGCCGACGAATCCGGCCTGAAAGCGCCCAAGCTGTACACGCCCCATGGGCTGGACGAGCTGTATGCCGGACTGCTGCGCCCCAACCCGGCCTGCCCGCATCTGCCGCTGTTCAAGGCCAAGGCAGAAAGCTATCGCGAACGCTGGCCATGGCTGACGATCCGGGCGGATGACTTGGCTGCCTGATCGGCAAACGAGCAAATATTCAAGCCATTTAGGCCCCTAGGGATGTCCTGCATAACTCCCTGCGGTCTGTGATAGCGCGGCCTCGGGCAGTCCGCTGCGTTGCTTTTCTTGCCAATAGACGGGCTATTGGCTGCCAAAAGACGCCTTACGGCCTATCCCGATCCGCACTACCACCGACTCGCGAGGGTTATGCAGGACATCCCTAGCGCTTTTTCAATAAGCGCCAATCGCTATCAAAAAAGAAGCAAAAACACTTCAGCGAGCAGCGTCCTGCATCACCCCCAGAACACCGACCGCATCGAGATCGACGCCGACTGGTACCCCGTGTTGAAGAAGCGCGGCATCTCGCTGGGCGACACAGCCCCCGCCGCATACAGCAGCGGAAGATAGTGTTCATGCGTGGGGTGCGCCTGCTGGGCGACAGCACCGAGTTTCTGGAAGTCCTGCAGGGCACCCAGCTGGCCCTTCTTGATCTGCTCCTGCACCACGGTGTCGAACTCAGCCGCCCAGTCGTAGGCCTCATTCGCAGCGCTGCCCCTGCGAGACGCGCGCAGGTTGTGCACCACATTGCCGCTGCCCACGATCAGCACGCCCCGCTCGCGCAGGCCCTTGAGCTGCTGACCCAGCGCATAGTGCTCGGCTGGGGCGCGGCTGTAGTCCATGCTCAGCTGCATCACGGGGATGCGCGCCTGGGGAAACATGGGCTTGAGCACCGACCAGGTGCCGTGGTCCAGCCCCCATTCGCCCTCGTCTACGCCCAGGGCCCCGCCGGTAGCAGGCGACTTGAGTTCGCTGGCCAGGCTGCGCGCCACCTGCGGTGCGCCCGGTGCGGGGTACTGCTGGTCAAACAGCGCCTGCGGAAAACCACCAAAGTCGTGGATGGTCTTGGGGTTGGCCATGCCGGTCAGCTGCCAGCCGCCGCGCGTGAGCCAGTGGGCCGACACGCACAGAATGAGCTGCGGCTGCACGGCGCGCGCCATCAGCTCAGCACCCACCGCCTGCCAACTGCGGCGCCAGGCGTTGTCCTCGATAGCGTTCATGGGGCTGCCATGGCCCACAAACAGCACGGGCATGCGAGGCGACGGCTTGAGCGCCTGCAACGCAGATGCCGTGGCAGCACTGCTGAGGGACGAGGTCATGAAAGCTCCCGGAAAGGCGGCCAAGCCTGCGAGGGCGGCCAAAGAGGTTCTGCGTTGCATGGTTCGGGGAGCGTAACAAATTATGTATAACGCGAGGAGTGAGCATCGGCGAGCCCTGAAGTTCCAGTGCGACGCCACCCAGACACAACTTCGAGACAAGCCCACGCCCATGACAACCACCCTGCCCCAGCCCCTGCGCAATGCCCGCGTCCTGAGCCTCGCGCTCAACCTGCCCGGCCCCGCCGCCCTGATGCGCTGCGCGCGCATGGGGGCCGAATGCACCAAGCTCGAACCTCCTCCCGCGCCTGGCCATCCCAGTGCCGACCCCATGGGCATCTACAGCCCGGCGGCTTATGCCACGCTGCACAGCGGCGTGCGTGTGGTGCATGCCCACCTCAAGACTGCCGAAGGCCAGGCCACGCTGCACGCAGAGCTGGCGCGCACCGATGTGCTCATCACTTCGTTCCGCCCCTCGGCGTTGGCCAAACTAGGTCTGGGCTGGGAGGCGCTCCAATCGAAACACCCGCGCCTCTCCCTGGTGCGCATTGTGGGCGCAGCGGCCGAGCGGGCTGAGGAACCTGGCCACGACCTCACCTACTTGGCGGATGCTGGGCTGGTGACCGGCACCGAAATGCCCCCCACGCTCTACGCCGACATGGGCGGCGCCCTGATGGCCAGCGAAGCCGTGCTGCAGGCCCTGCTGGAACGCGCCCAAACGGGCTGGGGCGTGTGCATCGAAGTAGCACTGGCCGACGCCGCCGCCTGGCTGGCCCAGCCTCGGGACTGGGGCCTGACCACACCGGATGGTGATGTGGGCGGAGCGCATGCAGGCTACCGCATCTACCCGTGCGCCGATGGCCGCGTAGCCGTGGCGGCGCTGGAACCGCACTTTGCCGCGCGCCTGTGCGCAGCAGCAGGCCTCCCCGCAGACGGTGACCCCGCCTCCCTGCGCATGCCCACCACACACGCCGCCGTCGCCGCCTTTGTCCTGACACGGACAAGGGCTGAACTTGACGCCCTGGCCATTGCACAAGACATTCCGCTGCACACCTTGCCCTGATTGCGGGGCGCCACGTACATCGCCCCCTCCAACATTTGCCCACCCATGTCCAAACCAGCAGCCATCCCGCGCCGGGGTCGATCCAGCACCCCACCCCGAAGCCCGCTGGCGGGGATGGTGGCACTGGTGCTGGGATGGGCGGCCACGCTGGCCTGGGGAGCCTTCAGGGGTGAAATACCGATGTGGGTGCTGGGCGCCGCTGTATCGGTCAACGTCATGACCGTACTGATGTACGCGCTCGACAAAAGCGCCGCCCAACAGGGCCAACGGCGCACACCGGAAAACCACCTGCACCTGCTAAGCCTGTCTGGCGGCTGGCCGGGCGCATGGCTCGCGCAACAGGTGCTGCGCCACAAAACAGCCAAGCCCTCCTTTCGCCGCAGATACTGGGCCACCGTAGCATTGCATTGCACGGCGCTGTTGGCATGGGCATTGGGCTGGCTGAGCTAGGTCAACCCCTGCAGCAGCGCAGGGTGCTACTTTATTAATAGCAATTAGCGCTTGCAGCCAGGGCAATCGCATCTAATCAGCGATGCCCAATAGCTGCCCCAAGTAAGCCAGATTCCAGCCAGCGCGCTTGCGCTTAGCTTGCACGCCGATCTTCA
>CAXIRU010000029.1:0-80435 GCA_964031875.1 Acidovorax facilis | reverse complement strand
GTCAACTCCGCGAACAGCTCGCGGAGTTGACAACACCCCAGCAGCGCCAGGGCTGCGCTGAAAGCATGGGCTGGGACATGAAGTGCCCACAGCCAGTGGATTGTGGGTAGCGCGGCGTGCTCTCTGGTCCACCAGCCCACCGTTACCGTCAGTGTGCTGGGCGCATTACTGCGAAGCGCGGCTCCAGGCCATCTGAACGAACAGCTCGTCTTCAGCCACACGGGTGAGTCCGCATTTCTGGTACAGGCACTGCGCGGGGCCGTTGTCCCGCCCTACCGCCAGGCACAGTGGCACGCCCAGGGTTGCTGCATGGTGCTGCAGCGCCGCCAACGCTGCTGTCGCGGCACCGCTGCGGCGGGCGGGCGGCGAAATGGCGATATCCACCAAACGCAATTGTTCCGGCGTGACGTCCACGACCATGCGCCCTATGGGGAGGCTGGAACGCAGCAGCACGAACTGGCCAGCCAAGGGAAACTGGTGGCGGTATCCGATCTCCTGCGCATTGAACTGCATGGCGACCAACTGCCGGATCAGCGCGGGATCAGGGATGGCCTGTCGGAGGTCATCGCGGGTGGATAGATACAGATCCTGCAGAAATGCCTGATCGCCTTCAACCCTCTCACGCAGAGAAAATGGTTCAGATAGCGAATACACGATAGATTCCCGGTTGTAGGATGCCATTTTGGTTCGTGGATGCCGCCCCATTCTGGCGGCTGAAAGCCCGCAGCCAATTTTTTGTGATTCCCCAACAGACGCCATCAATGATCATCACTTTTGAATCTGTTAACGCCTTGGTGGGCAGTTCCTTCGTCGCACTGACACAGCATGGCCCCGTGGAGCTGAGTTTGGTAGAGGCCACCGAGCGGGCACGTGGCCATTTGCCAGAACAATTTCGGACGCCGTTCTCACTGCTTTTTCATGGACCAGATGCTCCCAGGCTCTCTCAGGGCACATACACCCTGGACCATCCGCAACTGGGCAGCGTGCAATGGGCGCTCGTACCCGTCATGCCAGATCCCCGGTCGCCAGACATTGCCCGCTATGAGGCGCTGTTTGGGTGAACAGCTTGTCCCACGGTAGCGACGGTGCCCATTTTGGGTCTGCTGCCTGCGCTTGCAGGACATGACGCCATCCGCCAGAAATGAACCGCTGTAGTCCTAGCGCACCGGTTTTCATGGCTGTGCGATGGAATGTTTGTTTTGCCAAAGCGGCGCTGGCCACAATTCCAAGCTACTTGGGGACGCTGTGGCCTAAAAGCCGCGCCCTGTGCCCGTTGCAGTCCGTGGCGACGCGCTTCCGCCCCTTCAGCCCCCAATGCTGTATTCCCAGGTAAGCAGATTCGCTTACTAGGGTTTTTACCAAACGCGGCCTACAATCGCCAACCCTTACAAGAGCTGACAACCTGCGCCGGACCTGCTTGAACCGGCGCGGCATTGACCCCCAAGCTGGAGACAACTGAATGCCCGAAAACACCACGGCCGAGAACAACAACAACCAACCCGACAAGCGCGCCCAGCTGCGCCGTGCGGCCCTCGAGTACCACGAGTTTCCAAAGCCTGGCAAGCTGGCCATTGCCGCCACCAAGCAGATGATCAACCAGCACGATCTTGCGCTGGCCTACTCCCCTGGTGTGGCCGCGCCCTGCGAAGAGATCGTGAAGGACCCTGCCAACGCCTTCCGCTACACCTCGCGCGGCAACCTGGTCGCCGTGATCTCCAACGGCACGGCCGTGCTGGGGCTGGGCGACATTGGCGCGCTGGCCTCCAAGCCGGTGATGGAAGGCAAGGCCGTCCTGTTTAAGAAATTCGCTGGCGTCGATGTGTTCGACATCGAGATCGACGAGAAGGACCCACAAAAGCTGGTGGAGGTGATCGCTGCGCTGGAGCCGACCTTTGGTGCCGTCAACCTCGAAGACATCAAGGCGCCTGACTGCTTCTACGTGGAGCGCGAGCTGCGCAAGCGCATGAAGATCCCGGTCTTCCACGACGACCAGCACGGCACAGCCATCACCGTGGCGGCCGCCATCGTGAACGCGCTCAAGGTCGCCAACAAAAAGATCGAAGACGTCAAGCTGGTCACCAGCGGCGCCGGCGCAGCGGCCTTGGCCTGCCTGAACCTGCTGCTCAAGGTGGGCGTGCAGCGCAAAAACGTGTTCGTCACCGACTTGGCTGGAGTGGTCTACGAGGGCCGCGAAGAGCTGATGGACGACGACAAGCGCCAGTTCATGCAGAAGACCGACGCCCGCAAGCTGGCCGAAGTGATGGTAGGCGCCGACGTGTTCCTGGGCCTGTCGGCCGGCAACGTGCTCAAGCCCGAGATGGTGGCCACCATGGCCGAGCGCCCGGTGATCTTCGCGCTGGCCAACCCCAACCCCGAGATCACACCCGAGCTGGCGCACAGCGTGCGCAGCGACATCATCATGGCCACGGGCCGTTCGGACTATCCGAACCAGGTGAACAACGTCCTGTGCTTCCCGTACATCTTCCGGGGTGCGCTGGACTGCGGCGCGACCACCATCACCGACGAGATGGAAATCGCCGCCGTGCATGCGATTGCCGAGCTGGCCCAGGCCGAGCAAAGCGAAGTGGTGGCCGCAGCCTATGTGGGCGAGAAGCTCACTTTCGGCCCCGAGTACCTGATCCCCAAGCCGTTCGACCCGCGCCTGATGATGAAGATCGCGCCCGCCGTGGCGCAGGCAGCCATGGACAGCGGCGTGGCCCAGCGCCCCATCGCCGACATGGACGCGTACCGTGACCGCCTGCAGACCTTTGTGTATGCCTCGGGCACGACGATGAAGCCCATCTTCGACGCGGCCCGCAATGCTGCCAAGAAGCGCGTGGCCTATGCCGAAGGTGAAGAAGAACGCGTGCTGCGCGCAGCGCAGATCGTGGTGGACGAGCGCGTGGCCCGCCCCACGCTGATCGGCCGCCCGGCCATCATCGCGCAGCGCATCGAAAAGTTTGGCCTGCGCCTGAAGGAGGGCGTGGACTACGACGTGGTCAACACCGACTTTGACCACCGCTACCGCGACTTCTGGCAGACCTACCACCGCATGACCGAGCGCAAGGGCATCACCCAGCAGGTTGCCAAGATCGAGATGCGCCGCCGCCTCACGCTCATCGGCGCCATGATGCTGCACAAGGGCGAGGTCGATGGCCTGATCTGCGGAACCTGGGGCACCACCGCCAACCACTTGATGTACATCGACCAGGTGATCGGCAAGCACGCGGGCGGCGCAGACAGCACGGCGCAGGACGTGCCGGTGTATGCCTGCATGAACGGCCTGATGCTGCCCGGCCGCCAGGTGTTCCTGGTGGACACCCACGTCAACTACGACCCTACGCCCCAGGAACTGGCCGAAATCACCGCGCTGGCAGCTGAGGAGATGATGCGCTTTGGCATCAAGCCCAAGGCCGCGCTGCTGTCACACTCCAACTTCGGCACCAGCAACCATCCCAGCGCCGTGAAGATGCGCCAGACGCTGGAGTTGCTGCGCCAGCAGGCGCCTTGGCTGGAAGTTGACGGAGAAATGCACGGTGACGTTGCGCTGGACGGCAAGGCCCGCGCGGCCATCATGCCCGGCAGCGAACTGACGGGTGATGCCAACCTGCTGGTGTTCCCCAATATCGACGCGGCCAACATTGCCTACAACCTGCTCAAGACTGCCGCAGGCGGCGGCATTGCGATTGGCCCTGTGCTGCTGGGTGCTGCCAAGCCCGTTCATATCCTGACGCCAAGCGCCACCGTGCGCCGTATCGTGAACATGACAGCGCTTACCGTAGCCGACGCCAACGTTTCCAGATAAGCTATTTGAAGGTAGCAAGCGCTAACTTAATAGACTTGCTTTCCCTTTCAGCGTCTGCCCAATCTTTGTGCAGACGCTTGCTTTTTGGGGGCCGTTGAGCGACACTAGCGGCTCGAAATTTCGGGTTAACCCGTAGGTTTCTGGACGCTGGACTTATGCAAACAAGGGGGCATGAAGTGCGTTGTTAGAGGACAAGCGGTCTGCGTGTCCCCGAATTGCATAAGTCGTGTGAAAGGTTCGTTGATGCTGAAGGCTGTAGCCACCCGGGCGCGCAGAGCAGGGTTTTTGTGTGTTTTGGGTGTTGCGTTCGTGGTGTCCCCGGTAGCGGGGTATGCCCGAAACTCCCCGTCCACCGACGGCGCCATCCCCCCTATCGCTTTGGCCGAGTTGCCGCCCCAAGGGCGGGCGACGTATGCGCTGATCCGTGAGGGAGGGCCCTTTCCGTATGACAAGGACGGAACAGTTTTTGGCAATCGCGAGCGGCTGTTACCCGCCCACAAGCGGGGCTACTACCGTGAGTACACCGTCAGAACACCAGGATCGCGCAACCGGGGAGCCCGGC
The DNA here is from genome assembly GCA_964031875.1 of Acidovorax facilis. Lineage (GTDB taxonomy): Bacteria > Pseudomonadota > Gammaproteobacteria > Burkholderiales > Burkholderiaceae_C > Acidovorax > Acidovorax facilis_A. Next base: position 76,068 of record CAXIRU010000029.1, on the reverse strand, counting down.
GCATTGTGTGTGGCGGCAAGCAACCCCGGACTCCGGACGCCTGCTATTACACCAGCGATCACTACGCCAGTTTTCGCGAGATCGTCGAATGACCCCCGTTGCGCTGCACGCAGGCCAGAGATACGCTGGCAGCGGTCAGTGCGCGCCCTTTGAATCCCCCACCCGCAGGCTGCATCCCGCAGTCCTGCGACATGCCAGAAGTTTGTGGACTTTAAAAAGAAAGAGTAGCGGAGATGCAGACGCCACTTCGTAAAGACCTGGAAACGCCACTGCGTGGCGTGCGCACCAACATCGTGCAGTCCATTCGCGCTTTCCGCGTACAGGACCTGCAGGATGCGGCTACCTCCATGGGTCACCATTTCTTGTACGCCAACCTGGCCCACGCGCAGTCCAAGCAGGATGTGCTGGACCTGATTGCCGGGCAATTCACCTTTCCGTCGCACTTTGGCAAGAATTTTGATGCGTTGTACGACTGCATGACGGATCCCTTGCACAAATCGGGCCCGCAGCCAGGTTTCATCGTGGTGCTGGAACAGATCCCCGCCACGGGCAAGTTCGACAAGGAAGCGCGTGAACAGCTGCTCGATATCTTCCGCGACGCCGCCGATTACTGGGGCGACCGCAAGATACCGTTCCGGTGCTTCTATTCTTTTCTGTAGCCCGTTCTGCATCCACCAGCCAAGCAGAACGGGCGAATGAGGCTACCGGCACCGATCAGTGTGTCGAGGGCATAGAAATCGGCGCGGATTCTGCCGAGAAAATGCCGACCGACAAGCTTGTCGATGTCTCACCGATGGCACTTCGCATGAGCAGCCCTTTCAATGCGGGTTATTGGCTCAGCGCCGCATAACTCGGTACATCCCCCTGAGGCGCTTTGCGCCTTCCCCCCTCTCTCGAATTGCTGCGCAATTCGGGACGGGGGACACCGCCAGCGCGGCGGGGCGGCCCTTGCGCGGCGGTCGCTGGTCCGGTTCATGCCCGTGCCACGGGTGGTGGCGAAAGAAACGCAGAATCTGGGAACGCGACGCCATCGCAGGTGAGACGAGCGCTGCGTCATTCCATACGCCATCGCATCGAGAGCCAAAATTGTGCCTTGCGCCCGTCCAGCAAGCGCTAACAGCTATTAATTTAAGAGCAAATTTGTGCCAGTGCCACGTATTCGGCCACGGGCACTTCTTCGGCGCGGCGTTGGGTGTCGAAGTTGCCGGTGAACTGGCGGGCTTCGAGCCAGCGGCCCAGCGTGTGGCGCAGCAGCTTGCGGCGCTGGCTGAAGGCGACCAGGACCAGCTCTTCGAGCAGCGGCACCGACAAGGGGGCGGGCTCGGCGTGCGGCACCATGCGGACCACGGCGCTGTCCACGCGCGGGGGCGGATCAAAGCTCTCGGGCGGCACGAACAGCACGTTTTCCATCGCATAGCGCCACTGCAGCATGACCGACAGGCGCCCGTAGTCGCTGGTGGCAGGACTGGCCACCATGCGGTCGATCACCTCTTTTTGCAGCATGAAGTGCTGGTCTTCAATGACCTGCACATGGTTCAGCAAGTGAAAGAGGATGGGTGTGGAAATGTTGTAAGGCAGGTTGCCCACTACCCGCAGCCGCAGGTCGGGCTGTGCGGCTTTCTCGCGCAGGGCCCGTGCCAACGCGGTGAAGTCCACTTTGAGCACGTCGGACTCGATCACATCGAGCTGGCCATGCAACCGCAGGCGCAGCGCCAGATCACGGTCCAGCTCAATGACCGTCAGGCGCCCCAGGCGCTCCACCAGGGGCTGTGTCAGGGCGGCAAGACCCGGCCCGATCTCGACCATCGGCTGGCCCGGCTGGGGTGCAATGGCCTGCACGATGTCTTCGATGATGCCCTGGTCGGACAAAAAGTGCTGCCCGAAGCGCTTGCGGGGGATGTGTTTCAACGCGTGCTTACCTGTCTGGTCGTCGATCGGTCACTGTGGCGGGTCACTGCGGTGGGTCACGGTACTCGACGTACGCACGACCACGCAGTTCCTGCGCCCAGGTGGCGTAGGCCTCGTCCAGCTTCTTCTCGCGCACGGTGTCACGCACCATGTCGCGCTGCTCGCGCTGGGTGAGCTTGGCCTGGCGGCGATCCAGCAGCTGGATCAAGTGCACGCCGAAACGCGAGACCACGGGCTCGCTGATGTCGCCGGGCTTGAGGGCGTTCAGCGCCTGCTCGAACTCGGGCACATAACGGCCGGGAGTGGCCCAGCCCAGATCTCCGCCTTCCTTGGCGCTGCCGTCCTGCGAGTGCTCGCGGGCCAGCGCTGCAAAATCGGCCTGCCCCATTTGCACACGGCGGCGGTAGTCGGCCAGGCGTGCAGCGGCAGCACTCTCTGAAAGTTGTGGTCCGGTGCGCAGCAGTATGTGGCGGGCATGGTTTTGCACGACCGTGGCAGGCATGCCGGCCGTGACACGCTCGATCACCTTGAGCACATGGAAACCCGCCGGTGAGCGCACGGGCCCGACGATGCTCCCCACGGGCAGGCCCAGTGTGGAGTTGACGAACAGCTCGGGATACCGGTCGGCCGGGCGCAGGCCCAGTTGGCCACCCGCCGTCTGCCCCTCCGGCGCATCGGAAAACTCGCGGGCCACCGCCGCAAAGTCTTGCCCGGCACGCACCTTGTCGGCCGCGCTCTGAGCGCGTGCCTGGCGCTCGGCCACCTGCAGGGGGCTCGCGTTCTCGGGCACCAGGACCAGCACGTGGCCCAGGTTGATCTCCATCGAGGCGACATCGTTGCCCTGTTGCTGCTCGCGCAGGTACTGGTCGATGTCCAGGTCCGTCACTTTCACACGCGCCTCAACCTCGCGCTCGCGCAGGCGCTGCAGCAGCAGCTGGTTGCGCAGCTCCTCGCGAAAGCGCTCTTTGCCCATGCCGTCCCGCGCCAGGCGGCGGTGGAGGTCGTCCACGGACATGTTGTTCTGGCGGGCCACACCCTGCTCAGCCTGCGACACGGCGTAGTCATCCACCTTGAGGCCGGATTCCTTGGCTTGCTGCAGCTGGGCCCGCTCCAGGATGAGGCGCTCCAGTGTTTCGCGTGCGAGCAGCTCGCGGGGCGGCATGGCGCCCCCCTGCTGGGCCAGCACAGCCTCGGCGCGAACCAGCCGTGCACGGACTTCGTTGTTGGTCACAGGCTCGGAATTGACCACGGCCACAATGAAATCGGCCTGCCGGGGCGCCGAGCTGCTGCTGCCACCCGCGGTTTCTGAGGGCAAGGTGATCGACGGTGCAGCCGCAGGGCGCGCCGTCAACCCTTTGCCCGAGGGGGCGCCCGAAGGACGCAGCCCCTGGGCCAGAGCGCCCTGGGAGAGCAGGGAAGCCAAGGCGGCAATGGCCAGTGCAATGACACGGTGATTCATGGCGTGAAGCGTTGGAACGTTGGAACGTTAGTCGTAGTTGCTGAAACGGCTGGGCGTCGTGACCTGCTCGCGCAGGTTCTGGTAACGCGGCACATTCTGCTTGAAGGTATCCAAGGGGCTGGAGCCCAGGCTCAGGCGTGAGAAACCGACGAACTCGATCTGGAACAGCAACCGGGTGTTGGAGGTGGTCACGCTGCTTTGCAGGCGCTCCAGTACCACCCGGCCGATCCAGCAGCAGCTGTCGTACTCCAGGCCCACCACGGTGTCCACGAGCTTTCTGTCCTGCAGGCTGTAGTTCAGGCGGCCCACGCTGTACCAGCGCCCACCGCCCTGGCCACGTCCTGCGCCCAGGTCCTTGCCCTTGTCGCCCCAGAGGTCGTTCAGGGGCCACTGCCAGCCGATGTCGATCTGCTCGCTGGTGCCGCGCTGCAGGCGGTAGGCCGCGCTCACAGTGCGGTAGTTGCCCGGACTGTAACGCGCACCAATGGTCGAACGGATGGAGCGGCCCGTCTTGGGGTTGTACTGCACGGTGGAGTCAAAGCCCCACTGCGGCGTCCAGCTGATGCCCGCGCCCAGCAGCAGGTCGGACAAGCGTTCGCTCACCGGCGTGCCGCCGGGCAGGGTGACCTTCTGGTCCGAGAACCGCAGCCGCTGGGCAATGCCAAAGCGTGCGGCCTCGGCGCCCGTGTTCGGGTCCAGCAGGCGGGTGGTCACGCCCAGTGTGAGCAGGTTGTTGTCGGCCAGCCGATCGTTACCCCCGAAAGCGTTCTCGGTGTAGATGGTGGCGAAGTTGAAATCATTGGCCGCCGTGTCGTACACAGGCAGCATGCTCTGGTCACGGTAAGGCGTGTAGGTGTAGAACGCGCGCGGCTCCAGCGTCTGCAAGAAGGCGCGGCCAAAGTAGGCGGCATCGCGTTCGAACACCAGGCCGCTGTCCAGGCTGAAGGTGGGCAAGGTGCGGTTGGCTGAACGCTGCCCGTTGGACAGCGCCGAGTCGAACTGGTACTGCGTGGCATGCAATTGCAGGCGCGGGGTGACAAAGCCCCCTGGCGCCAAAAACGGCCTGCTGATCTGCGCCATCGCATAGCTGCGGTCGGCATTGGGCTGGCCCGTCAGCGCGCGGGCCGCCTGGAAGCGCGTGGTGTCCAGCTCCACGCTGGCATCCAGCCCGCCACCCAGCTGCGACGGTGCATAGCGCCACTGCAGCTGAGGCAGCCGGTCGTACGGCGGCACGATGGGCGAAGTCACGTCCTGCAAGGTCTGCCACTTGAGGGTGCGCACGCTGGCGGACATGTCATTGCGCGCCCACGACAGCGTGGCATCGCCCGGCAGCAGGCGCTGGCGCAGCAGGTCGGAAGCCCGCCCAAAGTCGCGCCAGTAGTTGTCGTCGCTCACGCGGTTGACGTTCAGGTTGAGCCCCAACCCGCCCACCGGCGTGTCAAAGGCGCCCTGGTGCTGGCCCGAAAAGCTCCAGCGCATGCGGTCGCGCAGGCGGTCGGTGGGCATCACATCGGCGCTGATCTGGCCGGTGTAGCTGGGCTCCAGGTAGCGGAACTCGCCCCCCAGGTTGGCGCCGCGCTTGGTCATGAGGGCGGCGCGCAGCGTGGCGTCGCGGTTGGGCGCGATGTTCCAGTAGTAGGGCTGGATATAGGCCAGGCCGTCGCGGCTGTCCAGCCCGATGGTAGGCGGCAGCAGGCCGGACTTGCGTTTGTCCGACAGCGGGAAGGTGATGTAGGGAATGGGCAGCACCGAGACGCCCTTGAACTCCAGCACGGCATCCTCGGCCGTACCGACCTCTTCCTCGTTGTCGATGCGGATGGTGGCAGCGCGCAGCACCCAATCAGGCTGCCAGCTTTCTTCGTTGCCGCGCTCACAGGTGGTGTAGGTGGCGTTGTGCACCACGGCCCGATCGCGGTCGATGAAATCCACGCGCGTGGCGTCGCCGTGCGCCTGGGTGGCCAGAAATTGGTAGCGCGCGTCGCTGAAGAAGCCCTCGAAAGCATCCACCCGCAGCTCCAGCGCCGTGCCTTCATACACATTGCCCGCGCGGTTGATACGCACCTTGCCGTTGGCCTTGGCCAGGTCTTCGGGCACGTTGTAGTCCAGGCGGTCGGCACGGATGATGGTGTCGCCCCGGCGCAGTTCGGCGTTGCCTTCGATGAGGGCGTTCAGGTCGGTCTGGCCGCTGATCCGGTCACCCGTGACAAAAACAGGGAGCTGAGGCCGCACCGCGTCGGGAATCTTTTCCTGAAGCAGGGGCGAGGTACGCAGCGCTGGCGGCGCGTCCCAGGCACTGGCGCCAGGCGCTGCCGGGGCTTGCGCCAGCACGGAGAGCGGCAGACCGCACCAGGCCAGCGCCACGCCATAGGCCAGGACCCGGGGCACGGGGGCGCGCAGCCGCTCGGGCGTGGCCTTGGCTGGGCGGGGCCGCAGGGAGGATGTCTGCACGGTGAGGGGCTTGCAGCGTGGCACGTGGAGCGGTGGGCAGGGGCAGATCAAAAAGGGAACCCGCCCACCTCAGAGCCTGGGGGAGCGGGTTTGTAAAATCGGTCGGACTTGCGCAAACCAGGATGCAACAACCACCTCGCCGTGGAGCGGGCAGCTCGCCGAATGCCTATTTTGCGCACGTCACGATCGGATTATCCATGAGCCACCCATTCCCCCCTTCTTCCACCTGCCCGCCCCCGGGCACGGCCGTGGACACCCCTGCAAACTCCACTGTGGCCTGGCCCGACGCGGCCCGCCTGGCAGCCTTCGAGGCTTGGCTGGCGCCGCTGGTCGGCCCGCAGCAGTTGCTGCCCGCCACGCTGCGCCCCGCCTCGGCCGATGCCAGCTTCCGCCGCTACCTGCGCATCGACACGGCCATGGGCACCAGCCGTATCGTGATGGACGCACCGCCCGACAAGGAAAACTGCAAGCCCTTCGTGCAGGTGCAGGGCCTGATGGCCGCCGCCGGGCTGAACGTGCCGCAGATCCTGGCCTGGGACGAGCCCACCGGCTTCATGCTGCTGTCCGACCTGGGCCACCAAACGGTGATCGAGCGGCTGAACCCCGAAAAGCCCCAGGACGCCTACGCCTGGTACCAGCAAGCCACCGATGTGCTGCTGGACTGGCAAAAAGTCTCCCAGCCTGGCGTGCTGCCCGCCTATGACGAAGCACTGCTGCGCCGCGAACTGGCCCTGTTCCCCGACTGGTACTTGGCCAAGCACCGCGCCATCGCACTGGACGACAAGCAGCAGGCGACCTTGAGCAGCGCCTTTGACGCCATCGTGGCGCACAACCTGGCCGCCCCCCAGGTCTATGTGCACCGCGATTTCATGACCCGGAACCTGATGGCCCCCACCGAACAGGGCGCCCCCCTGGGCGTGCTGGACTTCCAGGACGCCGTCTACGGCCCCATCACCTACGACATCGCCAGTCTGCTGCGCGATGCGTTCATCAGCTGGGAAGAAGAATTCGTCATCGACATTACCGTGCGTTACTGGGAAAAGGCCCGCAAGGCCGGACTGCTGGGCGCCACCAGCGCCAGCGGCTGGGGCGATGACTTTGGCGAGTTCTACCGCGCGGTGGAATGGATGGGCCTGCAGCGCCACCTCAAGGTCGCCGGCATCTTTGCGCGCCTCACACTGCGCGACGGCAAGCCCAAGTACCTGGCCGATGCGCCGCGCTTCATCGCCTACATTCGCGCCACCGCCAACCGCTACCGCCAACTGGGGCCGCTGCTCAAGATGCTGGACCAGATCGAGGGCACCGAGCCGGTGGTGGGCTTTGCCTACGGCCGCATGTAGCCTGCGCTTGCGCGGCAGCAATTTTGAGTCAAATTGGCCTCCAGCGCTTATCTATCAAGCGGTGGCAGCTATGAAAGTAATAGTAGATGCCCCGTTTTCACTGCCCCGCTGACCTGGCCCCCGGTGCCGAAATCGATCTGCCGCCCGGCGCTGCACGCCACGTGCAGGTGCTGCGCCTGCAGCCGGGCGACACCATCACGCTGTTCCACGGCGGGCAAGGGGAGGGCGACCCGGGCGGCGAGTTCGACGCCACCGTGCTGCGCATGGGCCGCAGCGATGTGCGCGTGGTGGTGGGCGCCCACCATGCCACCGAGCGCGAAACCGCGCGCGCCGTGCACCTGCTGGCCGGCATTACCGCCAACGAGCGCATGGACTGGCTGGTGGAGAAAGCCGCCGAGCTGGGAGCGGCCAGCATCACGCCCCTGGTGGCCGAGCGCAGCGTGCTCAAGCTCAAGGGTGAGCGGGCCGAGAAAAAAATCGCCCACTGGCAAGCCGTGGCCGTAGCCGCCTGCGAGCAGTGCGGCCGCAACCGCGTGCCTGTGGTGCACAACGCCGTCGATCTGGCAGGCTGGGTGCGCGCCCAAGCCCAGGCCAGCCCCAGCCCCGCGCAGCGCCTGCTGCTGTCGCTGCGTGCGGGCACAGCGCCGCTGCACACGGCGGCAGGCCCGGCCGGGCCCGTGGTGTTTCTCTCCGGCCCGGAAGGCGGGCTCTCCAGCGCCGAGGAAGACCTGGCACTGCAACATGGCTTTGCCCCGGTCACGCTGGGCCCCCGCGTGCTGCGCGCCGAAACAGCGCCGCTGGCCGCTCTTGCGGCGCTGACCGTTCTCTGACCGCGCCCCACCTGAAACCTGTTCCAGTCCGAGGCCCAGCCAAGATCCCATCCAAGGTCTGACGGTACCGCGCAAGCAGCACGGTCCGTGAAAGGTTGAAAAGTGGACCGGGCGCGCTGAGGCAATCCAGGGCTGTACGCCGGGCGGAGCCCCTCCTAGAATGAAAAAACGCACGGCCTCCCGCGCCGTGCCCCGCCGCGCTGCAACCCCCATCCACACGCCGCCCCACCGCCCCGGCAGGAGCCCCACCTTGCGCAGACCTTCCCGCTGGCAACACATCCGGGATGTGGTCCTTTCCAAAGACCGCCGGCGGCGCACGCTGGTGGCCATGGCCTTGCTCGCGCTGGTGCTCATGACCAGCAGCGCTGGCGTGATGCTGATGGTGGCAGCACAGGGCATTTCGGTGAACGCCGTTGCCGTGCAATGGTGGGCCGCCATCTCGGTGGGCGGGCTGGTGGTGATGAGCGCCTTCATCCGCTCGGGCGCGACCGCCCGCCTCAACGACCCCTCGCTCACCGTGCCCCAGATGGTCTGGACCATCACCAGCGGCGCCGTGGCCTACGTACTGGCGGGTGACGCGCGGGGCGTGGTGCCCGCCGTGCTGGCCATGATCCTGTTCTTTGGCACCTTTGGTCTCACAGTGGCCGAGGTGGCCGGCATCGGCGTGTATGCGCTGCTGGCTTTCGCCTGCGCCGTGGCGGCCACCACGCGCTTCAACGCCAGCCCGTTTGGCTACCTGGATACCGCCTACGCGCTCATGGTTCTGATCGTGCTGGGCGGCAGCATTGCACTGAACCTGCGCATCCAGCGCATTCGCGCGCGGCTGCAAGAGCAGCGCGAGGCGCTGGCCCAGGCACTCGCCATCAACCGCGACCTGGCCACCCGCGACGAGCTGACCGCCCTGCCCAACCGCCGCGCCATGCAGGACCTGATGGAGCTGGAACGCCGCCGCAGCCTGCGCAATGGCCGCCCCCTGCTGCTGGCACAGCTGGACATTGACCACTTCAAGCACGTGAACGACACCCACGGCCATGCCACGGGCGACCGGGCGCTGCAGGCCTTTGCGGGCACCGTGCGGGCCAGCGTGCGCGACACCGATGTGCTGGCCCGCTGGGGTGGCGAAGAATTTGTGCTGCTGCTGTCCGACACCCAGTTGGAGGATGCCCGCGACCTGCTGGACCGCGCGCGCCAGTCCGTGGCTGCAATGGAGATCCCGCACCCCGAAGGCGCACTGCGCATGACCGTGTCGGTCGGCCTGGCGCTGCACCAGCCCGGCGACACGGTGGAGCAGACCCTGGAGCGCGCCGACCAGGCGCTGTACACCGCCAAGTCGCTGGGGCGCAACCGCGTGGTGGTGGCACCCTCCGGCCCCCGGGTGGCGCGGGCTCCAGCGGCAGCCTCCTGACGCGGGCCGCCCGGCAGCTTCTCAGCCCTGCAGCCACCGGGGCTTACAGATGCTTCTTTTTTTATAGCTATTAGCGCTTTCCACACAAGCGCTAGAGGCCTTTTTTATCTATAGATACTGCGCCACGCGCTACCATCGCCCCATGAGCACCCACTACGAAACCCTGCAGCACGCCGACCGCTACCACGAGGCCTTTGCAGTGCAGCCACCGCAGGCCCTGGGGGAACGCCACCTGTGGCCGCGCAAGCCGGGCTTCTTCATCGTGCATGCGACCACGGCAGCTGCCATCGCGCCGCCAGCAGCGGCAGCCCAGGTGGGGGCCGATACAGAACCCGGGCCAGCGGCCACTGCAGCCACCGAATCCCCCGCCGCCAACACCGAGCGCGTGCTCGTGCCCGCGCAGTGGGGCCTGGTTCCGCACTGGGTCAAGTCGGCGTCGGACGCCAAGCTGCGCGCACCCAAGCTGGTCAGTGCCAAGTCCGATACCGCCTCCACCGGCACCGCGTTTCGCGATGCGTGGCTGAACGGCCAGCGCTGCATCGTGCCCATGGCGGCCTTTTTTGAAGACGACTGGCGCACCGGCAAGGCCGTGCCCACCCGCATCGCCCGCGTGGACGGCAAGCCCCTGGGCGTGGCAGGCCTGTGGGCGCGCTGGCAGGGCGCAGGGGCCGAGCCAGGCGAGGTGATCATCAGCTACTGCCTGCTCACGGTGAACGCCAACAACCACGCGCTGCTGCGCCGCTACGGCCCGCCGGGCAGCGAAAAGAGCATGCCCGCCATCCTGAACGAAGGCGCCTACGACGCCTGGCTCACGGCCCGGCCCGACAAGGCCAAGGAGTTCATGCGGCAGTACGCCGCAGAAAAGCTCACCGCCAACCCCGTGGAGAAAAAGGCCGACAAGGTGCCCAAGGGCTGGCTGGGCTGAAGCCCGCACCGCCGGAGCGGAGCGGCGGCAGCGCTCAGGACGGCCGCTTCATCTGGCAGGACGTGGGCTGGGCGCTGATGTAGTTGTCCCACGCCACTTCGGAGCGGAAGCCGTAGCCGGTTTTCTCGGCATCGTGTTTCACGCCCTTGCTGCCCTGCTTGGCCCAGATGCCCAGGTACAGCGGCGCTTCAAGCTGGTGGTCTGTCTTGCGCATGCGGACCTCGCCCATGGGGCTCTTGTAGGTCATGCCTTCCAGGGCCAGGGCGACCTTCTTGGCGTCGGTGGACTGGGCCTTGCGCATGGCTTCGCGCAGCATGTGCATGCTGTTCCAGTGGGCCGCAAACACAAAGTCGTCGCCCGTCTTCTTCTTGTAGTCCACGTAGATCTTTTCCAGCTCGGGCGTGGGGGCGTTGTGCACCCAGTTCCACACCACGCCCACCTTGCCTTCGCCCCACGCGCCGATCTGCGCGGGCGTGCCGGGGTTGTTGGCGTTGAGGGTGAAGTAGTTGATGTTCAGGCCATAGTCGCGCGAGGACTTGAACAGCAGCGTGAGGTCGCTGCCCCAGTTGGAGGTGATGACGGTGTCGGCCTTGGCAGCGGCCATCTTGGCGACGTAGGGTGCAAAGTCACGCGTCTGCGCGATGGGGATGAAGTCGTCGCCCACGATCTCGATGTCGGGCCGCTTGCGCGCCAGGTAGTCCTTGGCGGCCTTGGAGACCTGGCGGCCGTGGGTGTAGTCCTGGTTGAGCAGGTAGACACGCTTCACATCCTTGCGGCCTTGCAGGTAGGTGGTGAGCGCCTCCATCTTCATCTCACTGGATGGATAGAAGCGGAAGTGCCAGAAGCTGCAGCGCTCGTTGGTGAGCTGCGGGTCCATGGCGGCGTAGTTCAGGTACACGGTGGCGCGCTCCGGGTCACGCTCGGCAAGCTTGTTGAGCGCATCGACCAGTGCCAGCGCCACGCCCGATCCGCCCCCCTGGGTGACGTAGCGGATGCCCCGGTCGGTGGCGGCCTTGAGCGCATTCAGGCTCTCCTGGGGCGTGCCCTTGTTGTCAAAGTCCACCACCTCGAACTTGGGCTCGTTGGGCCCGGCCTTGGCGTTGACCTGGGACACCACCTCGCGCAGCTGGTTGAGCGAGCTTTGGCCGGTGAGCGCGAAGGGGCCGGACAGCAGGTCGATGAAACCGATCCGGACTGTCTCGGCCGCGCTGGCGTGCGCGGCCATCACCAGCGCGGCAGCGCAGGCACCGGCTTTCAACCATTGGTGGGGCCATTTCCTGGGAACCATGTTCATGGGTGTCTCCTTGGGGTAGATGGGTGGATCGACAACGCGTCAATGCGGGGCGGCTTCATGCACTGCTGAACACCGCGCCATGGCGCTGCCGCAGCTCGTTTTTCTGAACCTTGCCGGTGCCGCCCAGCGGCAGGCTGTCGACAAACAGCACCTCGTCGGGCAGCCACCACTTGGCCACGCGCTCGGAAAGGAATTCAAGGATCTGCGCCTTCTCCAGCGACTGGCCGGGCTTGCGCACGATGAACAGAACAGGGCGTTCATCCCACTTGGGGTGCTTGACGCCGATGACGGCCGCCATGGCCACCGCCGGGTGCGCCGCGGCGGCGTTCTCCAGGTCGATGGAGCTGATCCACTCGCCGCCCGACTTGATCACGTCCTTGGTGCGGTCGCGAATCTGCACCACGCCCTGCGGGTTGATGGTGGCGATATCGCCCGTGGGGAACCAGCCATCGGCCAGCGCCGAACGCTCGGCCTTGTGGTAGCGGTCCACGATCCACTGGCCGCGCACCATCAGCTCGCCCTGCGCAACGCCGTCGCGCGGCAGGCTGGCGCCGCTTTCATCCACCAGCTTGAGTTCGATGCCAAACACCGACTTGCCCTGCTTGGCGACCAGCGCGTGGCGGTCCTCGGGCGGCAGCTCGGCATCGGCCGCGCCCAGCACGCTCATGGTGGCGATGGCCGTGGTCTCGGTCATGCCCCAGCCGTGGCGCACCTCCACGTCGTACACGTCGTACACGTCGTTGAACTTGGCAATCAGCGCCTTGGGCATGGCCGAGCCGCCCACGCCCGTGCGCCGCATGGTGCTAAAGCGCAGCCCGTGCTGCTCCACATGCTGGATCAGGCCCATCCAGATGGTAGGCACGCCTGCGCTGACGGTGACGCGCTCAGTCTCCATCAGCTCGTACAGGCTGGCGGCATCCAGGCGCGGGCCGGGCAGCACCAGCTTGGCGCCGCCGATCAACGCCGCGTAGGGCAGGCACCAGGCGTTGATGTGGAACATGGGCACCACGGGCAGGATGGTCTCCCGCGCGCTGATGCTGAGCACGCCCGGCATGCAGGCCGACAGGGCGCTGAGCACCAGCGCCCGGTGCGAATACAGCACGCCCTTGGGGTTGCCGGTGGTGCCCGACGTGTAGCACAGCGCTGCGCCGGTCTTTTCATCGCATTCGGGCCAGGCAAAGGTATCGCTCTGGCGGGACACCAGCGTCTCATAGGCCTCAACCCCGGACACCCCTTGCAGGTCGATGGCACCCAGCGTGTCGGCATCACACAGCGCCACCCAGTGCCGCACGCGGGGGCACGCCGCCGCAATGGCACGCACCAGCGGTGCAAAGCTGGTGTCGAACAGCACGATCTCGTCATCCGCATGGTTGACGATGTAGGCCAGCTGCTCGGGATGCAGGCGCGGGTTGCAGGTGTGCATGACCATGCCGCTGCCCGACACGGCGTAGTACGCCTCCAGGTGGCGGTGGTTGTTCCAGGCCAGCGACCCCACCACGCTGCCGGGGCGCAGGCCCAGTGCCTGCAGTGCGTTGGCCAGCAGCCGGGCGCGCTGGGCCAGGTCGGCAAACCCGTAGCGGTGCAGGCGGCCATCGGTGTCGCGCGAGACGATCTGCTGGTCGCCGTACTGGTTCTCGCCATGCTCAAGGATGGCCGAGACCAGTAATGGCCGATCCATCATGCTGCCGGGCTGCTGCATTGCTGTTGTCTCCTTGTTGTCCATGCACGGTGCTGCGTCACGGCAGCCATCGGATGCCGCTGCAGAGCCCTCTTTGCCGGGGCTGGCGCATGGTCGCAAACAACGCGGGCTGTGCTTGTCGTGTGCGCGACTGCAGCGACTGCAGCCTGCGCCTTGCTGGCAGCCCTTGCTGCCGCAACAAGACGGCACGCGGCTGCACGCATGTGCACAATGGCCCCAGGTGATCCTGCCCTTCGCCGCAGCTTTGCGCGGCCCCTCCTGCCCGTGTGGCGCTCTCGCATGAATAGAAACCTGTGGCTGCTGGCCCTGTGCCAAGGCCTTTTCCTCACCAACAACGTCGTCTTCATCGCCATCAACGGCCTGGTCGGCCTGCAGCTGGCACCTTTTGGCTGGATGGCCACGCTGCCGGTGATGGGCTACGTGGTGGGCGGGGCACTGTCCACCCCGCTGGTAGCGCACAGCCAGGCGCAGTGGGGGCGCAAGGTGTCGTTCCAGATCGGGCTGGCCGTGGCAGCGGCATCGGCCACGCTGTGTGCCTGGGCGGCGTTCAGCGGCAGCTTCTGGCTGCTGTGCGCGGCCACGGTGGTGGCGGGCTACTACAGCGCCAACGGCGGGCTGTACCGCTTTGCCGCAGCCGAACTGGCCACACCGGACTACCGAGAAAAGGCCGTATCGCTGGTGCTGGCCGGTGGCCTGCTGGGGGCCGTGGCGGGCCCCAACCTGGCCAGCGCCACGCGCACGCTGTTCCCGGTGCCGTTTGCGGGCGCGTACATCGCGCTGATCGGCGTGGCACTGCTGTCCATGCTGTGCATGTCGGCCATCCGCTTCGAGGCGCAACCCGTGGTGCTCAACGCAGCGGGCCAGCGCGAGCAGGGCCGCCCCCTCACCGTGCTGATGCGCCAGCCCGCCTTCATCGTGGCCATTGTGGGCGCCGCGCTGGGCTACGGCGTGATGAACCTGCTGATGGCCGCCACGCCACTGGCCATGCAGGTGTGCGGCTTTGACTTCGACGCCTCGGCGCTGGTGCTGGAGTGGCATGTGATCGGCATGTTCGCGCCCGGCTTTGTCACCGGCCACCTCATCAAGCGCTTTGGCGTGCTGCCGGTCATGGGCGTGGGCGTGCTGCTGAACTTTGCCTGCGTGGCCGTGGCACTGATGGGCCTGGAGCTGCACCACTTCGGCATTGCGCTGTTCTTCCTGGGTGTGGGCTGGAACTTCCTGTTCACCGGCTCCACCACGCTGGCGATGACCGCCTACCGCCCCGAAGAGAAAGACCGCGCCCAGGCAGCCATCAACTTCTGCGTATACGCCACGCTGGCGCTGAGTGCGTTTTCATCCGGTGTACTGGTCACCACGCAGGGCTGGACGCTGCTCAACGCCGGGTCGCTGGTGCCCATCACCCTCACCGGGCTGGCGCTGCTGTGGCTGGCGCTGCAGCGCCGCCGCGCGGCGACGGTGTGACGCCTGCGCCCGAATCCGCCACCTCGGCCTGCAGCCACTGCATGAAGGCGACGACCATGGGATCGGGCTCGCGCGCGGGTGGCATGAACAGGCTGTAGCCCCGGGCGCCCGTGTCCAGCTGGCGCAGCACCCATCAGCGCGGGCTTGCGAGGTCCATGGTCCAGTAGGTCGCAAAGTCGGCTTGGGTGGTTCGCACCACGGCCACGCCCATGTCTTTGGCTCCGGCCAGCATGATGTTGCGGCAATGCCCCGCACTGGCCAACCAGCCCTTCATGACGCTGTCCACCGACTGTTGACCCGCCGCAATGTTCTCTGCAGCCAGACGGTACGAATAGCCTGCTGCGGTGATGCGCTTTGCAAGCGTGCGCCCATCCTTGCTGGTGTGCGAGAAATAGTTGTTCGTTGCCATGTCCTGCGAATGCCTCTGCGCTGCTTTTTCCAATGCAGCATTCCAGCGCAAGGCAGGCACTGCCGGTGCAGCCACGCCACCGCAGGTGGTTCCGCTGGCACGCACATCGTTCACCCGCTGAAGTATCTGGGCCTGGAAGTCGGACAGTGCTTTCATCTGGGCCGCATCGGGCTCGGTCGCGGTGGCCGGTGTTGTGCTTGCCGCCGGAGGCGCTACAGATGGGGATGGGGCGTTCGCTGAATCACCGTCCGACACGCCGAAATGGGCAACGGATGTGGAGCTCGTTTGCGTCGGAGCGCTGTCATTGTTCGCATCATCACCGCCGCCGCAGGCGCCAAGGCAGGTCAGAACCACGCCGCAAGACAACCAACCCCATGGGAACGACGATGTACCAGGTTTCATGATGAACGGTGCCATAGAAAAGTCTGAAAACAGAAAAAGGAAGCCGCCATCATCGGCCGCGTTTGCGGGTCCACCATCGACTTTGCAACAGTTCCCCCGCGCGGGGATGCATTCATTTCGGCTCGATACAAAATAGTCTGCGGACCCTGGCCTTCGAACCACCGTGGCTCCGGCAGACCCCGCTGCAACGGCAGGGATGCGTGCGTGGCGGTGGACATCTGCCTGGACGCGATGGCGCCGCCGCTGGAGAGGTGGGAGAGGTCAAGCCGAGAGCCTCCATCCGTTTGAGCGGGGCTGGACGCGGGTGCCTGACACAGCCAGGGAGCCGCCCGGGCCAGCGCTGCGCAAGCAAAAAGACCGTCAGTGTTCACGCCGTTTGGCACGGTGCACCGGCCCGGGTGCGTACCATCCGCCCTGGGGTGTCTGCGGGCGGGGTCTCTGTCACCTCATCCGTCTGTCTTTTTCCCCACGCTTCTTCTTTCTTTTTCTTCTTTCTTTTTTTCTTGCGCAGGAGATCACCATGGGCTTGCTCGATTCCGTCTTGGGTGCCGTCATCAACAACGTGTCGCAAGGCGGCGCACAGGCTTCGGCAGGTGGCGCAGCAGGCGGCCTGGGCGGCTTGATCAGCCTGGCGGCGCAAAACCCGCAGCTGGTGCAGGCCGTGATGTCCCTGATCAGCAACGACGGCCCGGTGGGCGGCCTGCCGGGGCTGATGGCCAGGTTTCAGCAGGCGGGGCTGGGCAATGTGATTGCGTCCTGGCTGAGCACGGGGCCCAACCAGGCGATCTCGGGCGAGCAGCTGTCCAGCGTGCTGGGCAGCGGCCCGCTGTCGCAGATCGCGTCGCAACTGGGCGTGGGCCCGGGCGCCGCAGCGGGTCAGCTGGCCCAGGTGCTGCCGGGCCTGATCGACCAGCTCAGCCCGCGCGGCGAAGCGCCGCAGGGCGGGTTTGGCACCTCGAGCGACCTGCTCGGGATGCTGGGTAGCATGCTACAAAAATAGTAGCCATTAGCGCTTGACAGATAAGCGCTAGCGCCCATTTTTGCTTGAAATTCTGGGTGGCATCGACTCACCAGCGATCGGGCAGCGCCGTCGCAGCCAATGCTGCAGCAGGTCCAACACCGGCTCAGCCAGTTCCGGGCTTTCATTGAACAGCTCGTGGAACAGGGGCTCAAAGCAGTGGGCATGCACCACGGCTTTGGGGGCGGCTGCCGCAAAGGCACGGCTGCCTGCCGGGTTGACCAGCTTGTCTTCGCCTGCCCACATCAACAGCGTGGGCACGCTCCAGTGGGCAGCACGCGCCACAGTGGCGGGGCCGCCGTCAGCGATAAAGCGGGCCAGGCGGGCACTGATGCGGTCGTGGCACAGCGGGTCGGCCAGGTAGGCCGCCACCACGGCCGGGTCGTGTGAGAGGTATTGCGCATCGAGCCCGTTGCCCACGCGCAGGTTGGGCGCGATGCGCGGCAAGGTGGCCAGCAGCAGCTTTTGCACGGCGCCCAGGTCCGCATCCAGCGCGGGGGATGAGAGCACCAGCGCGTCCACCGGCCGCACCTTGAGCGACACAAACCGCGCGGCCACCAGGCCGCCCATGCTGTGGCCCAGCAGCACCAGCGGCTGGCCAGCGGGCATGCGGGCGCGGGTGGCGTCCACCAGATCGGCCAGGTCGTCCAGCAGGCGCAGGTCCGACGTGAGGCCACCACGCGGCCCGCCCGATTCACCATGGCCGTACTGGTCGTAGCCGCGCACGGCAAAGCCCCAGTCGTTGAGGCGGCGCGCCAGCGCTTCGTACCGGCCCACATGCTCCCCCAGGCCATGCACCAGCAGCACGGTGCCCCGGCAAGGCCCGCCGCCAGGCAAGGGCCAGTCCTGCACGGCCAGGTTCTCGCCGTCGCTGGCGGTGAAGGTGGTCAGGGTCGAGGGCGCAAATTCATCGTCGTCGTCGAGGGTCATGGTGAGAGGGCTGGCACAGACTGGGGAGCAGGGCGCGGATCAGGCGGGGCGCAACACGGGGGATGCCCAGCAAGGGCCGCCCCGCAGCGACTCAGGGGGTTGTACCCGAGCTTTCTGCCATGCCCGCAATCACCTGCGCCACGGCAGCGGTGAGCTTCTTGGCGTAGGGCACGTGCAGGAATTCATTGGGGCCGTGGGCGTTGCTCTTGGGGCCGAGCACGCCGCACACCATCATTTGCGCGGTGGGGAAGCCTTCGCTGAGCATGTTCATGAGCGGGATGGTGCCGCCCTGGCCGATGTAGCCGCAAGGTGCGCCAAAGTGCGCCTGCGAGGCTTCGTTGAGCGCCTTCTCGAACCAGGGCGTGGTGGCGGGGGCGTTCCAGCCGGTGGCGCCGCTCAGGCTCTGGAAGGTGACCTTGGCCTGGTAGGGCGCGTTGTCTTCGAGCAGGGTTTTGAGCTCTTGCACGGCCTGGGCCGCATCCACCAGCGGGGGCAGGCGAAGGCTGAGCTTGAAGGCGGTGTAGGGGCGCAGCACGTTGCCTGCGTCCTGCAGGGCCGGAAAGCCTTCGGCGCCAGTCACGCTGAGCGTGGGCTCCCAGGTGCGCTTGAGCAGCGCCTGCAGTGGGTCGGTGGTAGTGGGCAGCGCAAAGGTGGTGGAGCCGCCGCAGTCGTAGTGCGCCCACGGAAAACGCCGGTACACCTCTTCGCCCAGGATGGCGGCGGTGGCTTGCGCCTGGGCCAGCCGCTCGGCGGGCACCTGGCAGTGAAAGCTCTGGGGCAGCAGGCGGCCGGTGGCGCTGTCTTCCAGGCGGTCGAGTACCTGCCGCATGATGCGAAACGACGAGGGCACGAGGCCGGAGGCGTCGCCCGAGTGGATGCCTTCGGTGAGGATCTCGACCTTGAGCGTGCCGCTGGCCATGCCGCGCAGGCTGGTGGTGAGCCACAGTTGGTCGTAGTTGCCCGCGCCGCTGTCCAGGCAGATCACCAGGCCCACATCGCCCAGGCGGGTGCGCAGGGCGTCGATGTAGGGGATCAGGTCGCGCGAGCCGCTTTCTTCGCAGGTCTCGATCAGGCCGACGATGCGGGGGTGCGGCACGTTCTGGCGCTTCAATTCCTGCACGGCGGCGATGCTGGCGTACACGGCGTAGCCATCGTCCGCGCCGCCCCGGCCGTAGAGCTTGCCGTCCTCGTACTTGGGCGTCCATGGCCCCAAGTCGTTGCGCCAGCCGCTGAATTCGGGTTGCTTGTCCAGGTGGCCATACATCAGCACCGTTTGCGGTGCGTGGGCCTGGGTGGCTTCGATCTCAAAGAACAGCACCGGGGTGCGGCCAGGCAGGCGCACCACTTCCAGGCGCAGGCCCGCCACCTTTTGCGCTTGGACCCAGGCGGCGGCGTTGCGCACCACGGTGTCCAGCAACCCCTGCGCGGCCCAGTCGGGCGAGAACATGGGCGACTTGGCGGGGATGGCAATGTAGTCGCTGAGCTGGCCCAGGATGTCGTTGTCCCAGGCCTGGCTGACACGCTGCAGGGCAAGCTCAGGCTGAAGGACTTGGGAGGGCACGCGGGCGTTCATGGTGGGGCTCCTGAATGCGAAAGATGATCAATCCGCCATTCCAACACAACCCCCCGCCGGGCGCCACAGATCCTGACAGAGAGCACTTGCCCCAGTCGGGATGCAGCACCCCACCCGCTTCACCCGGACATTCGCCACGGGCCCGTGCCCTGCCTGTCAGCGCCAGTCACGACAATGAATCGGGCTGGGTCTCGGGGCTGATCTGGTTCGCCATCTGAGCGCTGGGGCGCCGCAGGCCCGTGGCCACCTCGACGCGGTTGCGGCCGTTTTTCTTGGCCTGGTACAGCGCGCGGTCTGCGGCGGCAATCAGCATGTCCCAGCTGTCCGCCGACTCCAGCGGCCCGCCAAACACCCCAATGCTGACCGTGACCGCGATGCCCGGTCCTGGCATGCCGTCGACGGGGCAGTGCAAATCTTCGACCGCCTTGCACAACTCGCGCGCGAGCTGTTCGGCGCCCCTCAGACCCGTGTCAGGCAGCAGCACCATGAATTCTTCGCCCCCATAGCGGCCCACCAGGTCCTGCGCGCGCACCCGCTGGCGCAGCACCTCGACCACACTGCACAGAACGCGGTCGCCCACCGGGTGGCCGTAGCGGTCATTCACGTCCTTGAAGTGATCGACGTCCACCATCATCAGCGCCATGGGCTCGCGCATGCGCAGCGCGCGGCCCACATCGCGGTCCAGCGCGGCAACGAGCGAGCGGCGGTTGGCCACGCCCGTGAGCGGGTCCAGCGCGGCGAGCACCCGGTTGCTTTCGTCGGCCCGGTCGCGCGACATGAACACAAACCCCAACGAACCGAGCAGCACCACCAAAAATGCGGTGAAAAAGGTGAGCGTCTGTCCGCCCCCTGCGGCCAGCATGCGGTCCAGTCTGGGCTCTCCGTCCGCCTGAACCACCAGCACCACCCGGATCACGAAGACCACGCACTGGAAGGCCAGCGCAGCGGCCAGCAGCCACACGCCCCGCCCCACGCGGCGGCGCTTCTCGGACACCAGATCCCACAACGTCGCTGTAGCGAACGCCCCCAGCACCAGGCTCACCCCGATCACGCGGGCAACGAAGTCCTGCTGAAACAGGAGCAAAGACAACAGCAAGAGGGCCATCAGCGACGCTATCGTGCGCCAAGGCATGCGCAGCCCGTGAAACTGCCGCACAGCCATCAGCATGCAGACAAAAACAGCGCCCAGCACCAGGTTGGCGGTGATCACCGAGAGCCCGTCCGGAATGCGGCCACGCAACGAGAACAGGGCATAGGCTGTCGCATTGAGCAGCAGGCCCAAAGACCACCACCGCAGGCCATCGGCACGGCGGTTCCAACCCACGACCGCGATGCCTGCAGCCATGGACAGCGACGTCAGGATCACGACCACGAACAGCGTCGGGACATCAGCAGGAAAGGACGGCATTGCGAACAACCCCAAAGAAGCGAACAGGATAGCGGACTTGGGGCGGCGCTGAAGAGTCGCAGCGGTGTGACGAGCCCTGAATCGGTAGGGGCGGCGAGGGCCTGACACACACCGCGATGCAGGGTTGCGCCATGCAAGCGGACCGGGCTTGACAACATGCATCAAAATGGCACCTGGCGCTTTATCAACAAGCGCCAATAGCTATTTATTTGATAGCAAACATCCAACTCCAAAACGATCCATGCTCATCGGAGAACTCGCCCAGCGCACCGGCACCACGCCCAAGGCCCTCCGGCTGTACGAGGCCCGTGGTCTGCTGGGCACCGTGGCCCGTGCAGGCCGCTACCGCCACTATGGCGAGGCCGATGTAGCCCGCGTGTTGCTGATCCGCCAAGCCCAGGCACTGGGGTTTCGGCTGTCGGAGCTGGACGGGCTGCCCCACATCGACACGGCCGCTGGCTGGAACCGCATGGCGCAGCTGGTGGCCGGGCGGCGGGCCGCCGTGGCGCTGGAGCTGGCGCGTCTGTCCGCACTGGACGCCCAACTGGCCGCGCTCGAAGCCGAGTTGCACACCTGTGACGCGCAGGCGGTCCCGGTCACCGCGCAGGCCTGCTCGGCCCCCGGCGCACTGGCTGATCCGTTGTCCACCACGGGTTTGCCGCTTGTTGATCTGACCGCTTGACTCTGCCCCGTGGGTCAAGGTGACGATGGCACCGTTCACCACCATCCAAGGGAGAGTTTTTATGGCGCAAATCCAGATTCTGGTCATCCTGGGCCACCCCGCCGCCGACAGCCTGTGTGCCGGCATGGCCCGTGCCTACGCCGACGGCGCGCGACACGCCGGGGCGCAGGTGCGATTTCTGGACGTGGGGCAGCTCGCATTCAACCCGCTTCTGCAGCAGGGCTACCGGGGCGATCAACCGCTGGAGCCCGACCTGCTGGCCGCGCAGGCCGACATCACCTGGGCGGACCACCTGGTCTGGGTCTACCCCATCTGGTGGGGCGCGATGCCTGCGCTGCTCAAGGGTTTTATCGACCGCACGTTTCTGCCCGGCTACGCGTTCAAGTACCGCCAGGGCTCGTCGCTGTGGGACAAGCTGCTGGCAGGCCGCTCGGCCGAGCTGCTGGTGACCATGGATTCGCCGCCCTGGTACTTCCGCTGGATCACGCGCATGCCCGGGCACCACCAGATGAAAAAGGCCATCCTGGAGTTCTGCGGCATCCGCCCGGTGCGGGTGCACAGCTTTGGCCCGGTGCGCAGCGCCAGTGCCGAGCGGCTGGCACAGTGGGTGGAGAAGGCGCGGCAGCTGGGGCAGCGCCAGGGGGCGCGCGCCGCGCCGGGCAAGCCGCGCCCGGCGCCGGTTACTTCGTCGCCGCCATCGCCTTTGCAGTGAAGGCCTGCACCGCGGCACGGCCCACCGCCGAGTCGTCGGTGAAGAATCCGTCGATGCCTGCGCGCAGGTAGGCCGTGATCTCGGCCACGCTGTCGCCGCGCACGGTGCCATCGGCGGCGGGCGCCTTCTTGAGCCCGGCGGGCAGGAAGGCGTTTTCAGGCCGCAGCGTCCAGATGTGCACGGCCAGCCCTGCAGCGTGGGCCTGAGCGACCAGCGGCGTGGGCTCGCCGGGCACACCGTCCTTCACCGGCACCACCAGGGTCTTGAACGGGCCGATGGCGTTGGCGTAGGTGGCCACCTGCTTGAGGCCGTCGGGCGTGATCAGGTCGGCATAGCCGCGCGTGTTGGCCGCACCCTGGGCCACAAAGTCATAGGGCCGACCGGATGGCGCCACCAGTTGCACCAGGCGCACGCTGCTGAGCTTGCGGATCGCCTGCAGGTTGGCCACCTCGAACGACTGCACGAACACAGGCGCGTCCTTGTGGTTCCAGCCGTTCTTCTCGAGCACAGCCAGCAGCGGCGCCTCCAGCGGCAGGCCGATGGACTGGAAATAGGTGGGGTGTTTGGTCTCGGGGTAGATGCCGATGGTCCTGCCCGTCTTCGCGCTCTGGGCCTTGGCCAGGTCGATGACTTCCTGCAAGGTGGGCACCTCGAACTGGCCGTTGTAGGCCACGTTGGCCGGGCGCTGCGCGGGGATGCGCTCGCGAGCGCGCAGGGTTTTCAGCTCGGCCAGTGTGAAGTCTTCGGTGAACCAACCGGTGATGGCCTGGCCGTCGATGGTCTTGGTGGCCTTGCGGCCCGCGAACTCGGGGCGGTCCACCACGTCGGTGGTGGCTTCCTTCACCGAGCCGTCGGCGTTCAGGATGGCGATGGCGTTCTCGTGCCGGGCTACCAGCACGCCGTCCTTGGTGATGACGAGGTCGGGCTCGATGATGTCGGCGCCATCGTCAATGGCCTTCTGGTACGCGGCCAGCGTGTGCTCAGGCCGCAGGGCCGAAGCGCCCCGGTGGGCTATCACGGTGGGGGTGGGCGGCCAGTCCTGGGCCACGGCGCCCAGCGCCGAGGTGGCCAAAACGGTTGCGGCAAGGATCTTCAGAGGGGCAAAGCGCATGTGTTGTCCGGGAGCGGGTTACTACCCACTCACCATAACCCGGTTGCGTGACGCGCGCATGGCGTACGCAAGCGCATGGCTCCAGCCAGCGACCGCCGCGCAAGGGCCGCGAAGCTGCACATGCGGCGCTTCGCTTGCGTGCGCTGGCGGTGTCTCCCTTCCCGAACGGCATCGCCGTTCGAGAGAAGGGGGAAGGCGCGCAGCGACTCCGGGGGTTGTACCCTGCCTACGCGTGTTCGAAGTGGAAGACGGCGGTGCCCGCGCGGGCGTTGGGCAGCCAGCGCACTTCCTGCCCATCCTGCAGCCCGAAGGAGTCGAGGATGCGCAGGCTGTTCTTGGTGGCCAACACCTCAAAATCCTTGTACGTGCCCACGCGGATGTTGGGTGTGTCGTACCACTGGTAGGGCAGGCGCCGCGTGACGGGCATGCGACCGCGCAGGATGGACAAGCGGTTGGGCCAGTGCGCAAAGTTGGGAAAGGCCACTACGCCGGTGCGCCCCACACGCGCCGTCTCGCGCAGCATGGTCTCGGCATTGCGCAGATGCTGCAGGGTGTCGATCTGCAGCACCACGTCAAAGCTGTTGTCGTCGAACATGGCCAGCCCCTCGTCGAGGTTGAGCTGGATCACATCAACCCCGCGCTGCACGCAGGCCAGCACGTTGGCGTCGTCGATTTCCACGCCGTAGCCGCTGCAGCCGCGTTCACGCTGCAGGTAGTCAAGCATGGCGCCGTTGCCGCAACCGAGGTCGAGCACGCGCGAGCCGGGAGGCACCAGGCGCGCCAGGGCTTGCATTGCCGCTGTGTCCGTCATGCTGTCAACTCCTTGGCAATGCTATTGAAATAAGAGCGCATGACGCTCATGTAGCGGGCGTCATCGAGCAAAAAGGCATCGTGCCCATGGGGCGCGTCGATCTCGGCGTAGCTCACGCTGCGGCGGTTGTCGAGCAGGGCCTTCACGATCTCGCGGCTGCGCTGGGGTGAGAAGCGCCAGTCGGTGGTGAAGCTCACCAGCAGGAACCTGGCCTGCGCCCGGGCCAGGGCGCGCGTGAGGTTGCCTGCGTGGGTGCGCGCGGGGTCGAAGTAATCGAGCGCGCGCGTGATCAGCAAATAGGTGTTGGCGTCGAAGTAGTCGCTGAACTTGTCGCCCTGGTAGCGCAAGTAGCTTTCGATCTGGAACTCGATGTCCTGCGTGCTGTATTTCAGCTCCAGGCCTTCCCGAAGCTGACGGCCAAACTTCTCGTTCATCACGTCGTCGCTGAGGTAGGTGATGTGGCCGATCATGCGGGCGATGCGCAGGCCGCGCTTAGGGATCACGCCATGGCGGTAAAAGTGGCCGCCGTGGAAGTCCGGGTCGGTCACGATGGCGCGGCGCGCCACTTCGTTAAAGGCAATGTTCTCGGCCGTGAGGTTGGGCGCACTGGCCACCACCACGGCGTGGCGCATGCGCTCGGGGTACTGCAGCGTCCAGCTCAGCGCCTGCATGCCGCCCAGGCTGCCACCCAACACAGCCGCCAGTTGCTGGATGCCCAGACGGTCGAGCAACCGCGCCTGGGCGTTGACCCAGTCTTCCACCGTGACCACGGGAAAGTCCGCGCCATACACCTCGCCGGTGTCCGGGTGGTGGTGCATGGGCCCGGTGGAGCCAAAGCACGAGCCCAGGTTGTTCACGCCGATGACGAAGAAACGGTCGGTGTCCACCGGCTTGCCCGGACCGATCATGTTGTCCCACCAGCCCTCGCTCTTGTCCTGCCCGGCATACACGCCCGCCACGTGGTGGGATGCGTTGAGGGCGTGGCACACGAGCACGGCGTTCGAGCGGTCGGCATTGAGGGTGCCGTAGGTTTCGTAGGCCAGGTGGTAGTCGCGGATGGACGCGCCGCTTTGCAGCGGCAGCACCTGCGGAAAATGCATGGACTGGGGTGTGGCGATGAACGACATAGTTGGAACCGGTAAGCCCTCACGTTCCACCGCTTGCGCCGCCGCCGCACTCTGGAGAGCAGCCTTTGCCGGGGCAGGCCCCTGGCAAAAAAATACCCGGCGTCGCTAAAAACGAGGCCGGGCAGGTATGTCGGACGGGTCTTTAGCAGAATTTATTAAGCGCCCGCAAGCTGTGGCAAATCGGCGCGTGCGGCAAATATACCAAAGCAGCGCCGCGCCGCCCAGCCCGTTTCATCGATCGGCTCAGCCCGCCGACGAAAAAATCGCCAGCAGCCCCAGCACCAGAAAGATCGCGGCAGACACCAGGTGCACCGCACGGATGGGTACCTTGCGCGTGATGCGCTCGCCCAGCCAGACCACCGGCGCATTGGCCAGCATCATGCCCAGCGTGGTGCCCGCCACCACCCACAGGTAAGCGTTGTATTTGGCGGCCAGCATGACGGTGGCGATCTGGGTCTTGTCGCCCATCTCGGCCAGGAAGAACGCCACCAGCGTGGTGCCAAACACGCCCCAGCGCGGCGAGCCGTCGGCTTCGCCTTCGTCGAGCTTGTCGGGGATCAGCATCCACACGGCCATGGCGATGAACGATGCGCCCAAAATCCAGCGCAGCACCTGGGGCCCCAGGAAGGTGGTCACCCAGGCACCCACTGCGCCCGCCAGGCCGTGGTTGACCAGGGTGGCGACCAGGATGCCCAGCACGATGGGCCAGGGTTTGCGAAAGCGGGCTGCGAGCACCAGCGCCAGAAGCTGCGTCTTGTCGCCCATTTCGGCGAGCGCGACGATGGCAGTGGAGATGAAAAACGGTTCCATGTGGGGGTCCTATCCGGCCGGATGGGTGGAAAACGCATTGACTGCACCCCGACTCCGGCCATTTGGATCGGCATGCAGTCAATGGTCTCGCCCAGCTAAAAAACCGCATACGCCATAGGCCCACCGGGCCCAAGTTTGTTGACGCATGCCCCCGGCGCATTGCACAGCCGGGCGGGCTACTCCCCAAAGACCCGTGGATTTTACCCCGCTTCCGACGCAGGGAACAGGCACGCAGCGCCCGAAGGGTAGCGATGGGCCGCGATGCCGAAGCGCACCACCCGTGCGGGTTTCCCCTGGAAACCAGCGCTTTAAGCGCCCAAATGCTTACAAATTTGTGCAGGATGGGTGGTTTTACCCATAAATAAACCCCACGCACCTCATAAAGTGATTAATAATGGGTTCGCTTTTCTGCTTGCAGGAAAGCAGTTGGCTTAGCGGTGAATGGTCAGTTTCGCGTCTTTGAAGTCGTCACAGGTTTGTTGATTGCGTCGGACTCCATCGCGTTTTTGTGTTTTTTCAGGAGTCCTTCATGGGCAACAAACTTTACGTGGGCAACCTGCCCTACTCTTTCCGCGACGAAGATCTGCAACAGACCTTCAGCCAGTACGGCTCGGTCGGCAGCGCCAAGGTCATGATGGAGCGCGACACCGGCCGCTCCAAGGGTTTCGGCTTTGTCGAAATGGGCAGCGATGCTGAAGCCCAAGCCGCCATCCAAGGCGTGCATGGCACGAATTTCGGCGGCCGTGACCTCGTGGTCAATGAAGCCCGTCCCATGGAGCCCCGCGCTCCCCGTAGCGGTGGCTTCGGTGGTGGCAATGGCGGCGGCGGTTACGGCGGTGGCCGTAGCGGCGGTGGCGGCTACGGCGGCGGCGGTGGTGGTGGTTACGGCGGTGGCCGTAGCAGCTACTAATAAGACCTCGCTGGCGAACTTTCACGGTCGCCACAGGCAAAACAAAGGAGCCCCAGGGCTCCTTTTTTTCGTGCCTGCGCGGTATAAGCACCACAGTCGGCATTGCTGCTTGCTTTTTCTGCAAAAGTGTGGCGCATAATGGGCTAGCAGGGTTTTGCCCTGCTTTAAGTTTGCGGTGATCCGTCAGTTTCGCGCTGAGAGCGTCATTGAGATTAGCTGGCTGCGTTTTCGGGACTCCATCGCTTTTTCCATGTGTTTTTGAGGAGTCCCTCGATGGGCAACAAACTGTACGTCGGCAACCTGCCGTACTCGGTGCGCGACAACGATCTGGAACAGGCCTTTGGCCAATTCGGAGCCGTCACCAGCGCCAAGGTCATGATGGAGCGCGACACAGGCCGCTCCAAGGGCTTTGGTTTCGTGGAAATGGGCAGTGACGCAGAAGCCCAGGCCGCCATCAACGGCATGAACGGCCAGCCGTTGGGCGGCCGCAGCATCGTTGTGAACGAAGCACGCCCGATGGAGCCACGCCCCCCCCGCACTGGTGGATTTGGCGGCGGTGGTGGCGGTTACGGTGGTGGCCGCAGTGGTGGCGGCGGTTACGGCGGTGGCCGTGAAGGCGGCGGCGGTGGTGGCGGCTATGGCGGCGGCCGTGAAGGTGGTGGTGGCTACGGTGGCGGTGGCCGCAGCGAAGGCGGATTCCGCAGCCCTTATGGCTCTGGCTCCCGCAACGGCGGTGGCGGCGGTCGCAATGGCGGCGGTGGCTACGGTGGCGGTGGCAACAACGGCTACTGAGCCAGGCCAGTGACGGTTCTCTGAAAGCCCCCGAGGGGGCTTTTTTCATGGAGAGGACCGAAAAACTGCAGGCTCCAAGGCCCTGCCTGAGCTACTGCTCGCTCTGCCTGCGTTTGCGCGGACGTCCAGCCAGCAGCTTGTCGAAAAGCGCATTGGGCAGAATACGCAGCAGCTTGGCGACGATCCCCATTTGCCAGGGGATAACACGGTAGCTCGCGCCCGCAGCGATGGCGCGAAACGCGCGGTCCGCAAAATCATCGGCCTGCATCAAAAACGGCATGCTGTATCGGTTTTGGCGGGTTAGTGGCGTATCGATATAGCCCGGCGATATGGTGACCACCCGCACCCCGTGCGGGCGCATCTCCCCGCGCAGGCTCTCGCAGTAGCTGATGACAGCCGCCTTGCTCGCGCAGTACGCACCATGCCCTGGCAACCCCCGGATGCCCGCTACGCTGCCTATGCCTACCAGGGTGCCGCTGCCACGCTGCGCCATCGCATCGGCAAAGGGATGGAAGGTGGCCGCCACACCGATGTTGTTGGTGGCAAAAGTGCGCGCCATCACATCGATGTCGTCACGCGCTGCAGTATCCATGCCCACGCTGATACCTGCATTGGCAATGACCACATCGGGCACGCCCTGGCGTGCGATGCAATCATGGCCCGCAGCAACGATGCTGTCGATGACGGACACGTCTGCGCTATAAATTTCATAGCTATCAGCGCTTATCCCTTGAGCGATGGCCCATGTTTTCACCTCTAACGTGCGGCGCGCCACCAGGGCCAGGCGGTAGCCCGACCGGTGAAAGCGCAAGGCCAGGGCCTGGCCAATGCCGCTGGACGCGCCGGTGATGAAGACAAGGGGGGTGGTCATGCAGGTTCCGGGCGTTGTGTTGTCTAGGTTCTAGGGCTTTGCCGCACCGGGCTGGAGCACGCCACGCACACGTCCGCGCAGCTGCAGCACCTGGTCGAGGTTGTCGTAGTCCATGCTGTCGGCCGTGAATCGGTCATTGCCGCGCGTGAGGGTAACGGGCTTGTCGGAACGCACGCGCTCGGTGTTGGTGTAGGCGTGCAGGAATTCGCTGCGGAACTCCAGCCGGGGCTGGGCGGGCGATCCCGGCTTGGCCGGCAGGGGCTCACGCGTGACGATGGCATTGCCAAACAGCTGCACCTCCGACCCGTCGGCATTGGTCAGGGCGCGGTCTGCCGTGGCCACGGTCAGTCGACCCTGCGGCGTCACCGAGCGCATGCGTGCGTTGTCGATCTCCAGCGTGTCGGAGCTGGGGTAGTGCCGCGCTTCCTTGCCCTGCACTTCACTTTGCAGACGCCCGCTCGCGTCGAAGCTCTTGACCGAGAACGACTTCATGAAGTAATCGGGCTGGTTGCCATGCTGGCGCTCGGTAGCCGGCAGCAAGGGCATGGGCGCATTGCGCACCAGCCACCAAGTGCCCAGCGCGAGCAGCCCCATGAGCACCACGGGTAGATAGAGCGAGAGCTGTTCCCACGCCTGGCGGAGCATGTTGCGCGTCATGGCGTTGCCCCTGGTCCGGCTGCGGGCGTGGCTGCGCAGCCAGGGGCCACCAAGTGCAGGCAACCTAGGCTCATGCGGTGTACTCCGCCAGCAGCTCTGCGTAGCGGCCCGAAGCCACCAGCAGCAGATCACACAATTCGCGCGCAGCGCCGTGGCCACCCCGCGACTGCGTCACAAAGTGGGCGGCATGGAGCACTTCGGCCTGGGCATTGGCCGGTGCGCACGCAAAAGCACTGCGGCGCATCACCGGCAGGTCGGGCCAGTCGTCACCCATCGCGGCAGCCTGGGACCAGTCCAGCCCCAGCGTGGCCAGCACCTGCTCGGCGGCGGGGCGCTTGTCTTCGGTGCCGAACACCGCGTGTTCCACACCCAGCGCCTTCAGCCGCACGCGCAGCGGCGCAGAATCACGGCCCGTGATGACCGCTGGGGTAATGCCTGCTTTTTGCAGCAGCTTGAGCCCATGCCCGTCCAGCGTATTGAAGCGCTTGAGAGTTTCGCCCGATTCGCTGAAATACAGGCCACCATCGGTCAGCACGCCATCGACATCAAAGAACGCGACGCGCACGCCCTGGGCGCGCAGCAGCAGCTCGGGGTCAATCTGCAGGGCGGGAAAGGTCACGTCAGAGTTCATTACACAGCGTTTGAACAGGCACGGCCAAAGCGAGTGCACCCGTGGAACCGGCTTCGCCGGGCCAGTGGGTGCGTCCCCCTTGGGGGGAAGGCGCGAAGCGACTCAGGGGGGGCCTATCGACGGGGGTCATATGACTTTTGCCCGCATCAGGTCGCCGATGTGCACCACGCCTGTGAGCTGGCCCGCGGCGTCCACCACCAGCACACTGGTAATGGCGTGGGCTTCCATCATTTCGGCAGCGTCCACCGCAAGGGCATCCGGCGCAATGCGGCGCGGGGTGGGGTGCATGACCTCGGCCGCCGTGGCCGTGCGCAGGTCGGCGCCAGCCTCGATGCGGCGGCGCAGATCGCCGTCGGTGAAGATGCCCAGCACCTGGCCGGCGGCGTCCACGATGGCCGAGGCGCCCAGGCCCTTGGCACTCATCTCGCGCATCAGGTCGCTGAACGAAGCCTCAGGCGCCACTCGCGGGACCTGGGTGCCGGTGCGCATGACATCGCTCACATGGGTGAGCAGCTTGCGGCCGAGGGCCCCTCCAGGGTGCGAACGTGCAAAGTCTTCGGGGCGGAAGCCCCGGGCATCGAGCAGGGCCACGGCCAGGGCATCCCCCAGGGCCAGCTGGGCCGTGGTGCTGGCAGTGGGGGCCAGCTGCAAGGGGCAGGCCTCGCGTTCCACGCCGCTATCGAGCACGATGTCCGCGTGCTTTGCCAGCGTGGACTGGGGCCGCCCCGTCATGGCGATCAAGGTGGCTCCGAGGCGCTTGATCACAGGCAGCAAGGTGGTGACCTCATCCACCTCGCCGCTGTTGGACAGCGCCAGCACGATATCGATGGACTTGATCATGCCCAGGTCGCCGTGGCTGGCTTCAGCCGGGTGCACGAACATGGCGGGCGTGCCGGTGGAGGCGAGCGTGGCAGCGATCTTGCGCCCGACATGCCCGCTCTTGCCGATGCCCATCACCACCACCCGCCCGCGCACAGTGAGCATCGCTTGCACCGCCTGCGTGAACGACGCTCCGATACGGGACTTGAGGCCCAGGACAGCCGCAGCTTCGATGTCAAACGTCTCACGGGCCAGGCGCAGGGCCTGGTCAGCATCAAAAGGGGGCAACGCGGCGGGGGCGGGATTCATGCGGGGATTCTATCGACCGGGCATGCGGGTCGGAGGGGTTGCAGGCGATGTCCTCTGGCATGCTCCGTGCATCGGGCAGAAAAGAGCGCGTTCAGCGCACAAGCCTCGGATAGCATCGAACCATGTCCTCACTCGCCCTGACCCTGCTCTACCTGCTGGCCGCAGTGCTGGGTGTCGTGGTTTGCCGCAGCCTCAAGCTGCCGCCCATGCTGGGCTATCTGGCCGCCGGGGTGCTCATCGGGCCGCACGCGCTGGCGCTGACGCAGAACTCGGAAGGGGTGCGGCACCTGGGCGAGTTTGGCGTGGTGTTCCTGATGTTCGCCATCGGGCTGGAGTTCAGCCTGCCCAAGCTGCGCGCCATGCGACGCCAGGTGTTCGGCCTGGGGCTGATGCAGGTGGTGCTGACGATGGGGGTGGTCACCGGCGCGGCGCTGGTGCTCTCCCGCTGGGTGGGCGGCGTGTGGGACATGGGCTGGCAGACGGCGCTGGCGCTCTCGGGCGTGATGGCGATGAGCAGCACGGCCATTGTGGTCAAGCTCATGGCTGAGCGGGCCGAGCTGGAAAGCGAACACGGCCGCCGCGTGATGGGCATTCTGCTGTTCCAGGACCTGGCCGTGGTGCCGCTGCTGGTGCTGATCCCGGCCCTGAGTTCGTCGTCCGACCAGTTGCTGACCGCCCTGGGGTTGGCGCTGATCAAGGCCACCGTGCTGGTGGGCATTCTGCTCACAGGCGGACAGCGCTTCATGCGCTGGTGGCTGACGCTGGTGGCGCGCCGCAAGAGCGAGGAGCTGTTCATGCTCAATCTGCTGCTGATCACGCTGGGTCTGGCCTGGCTGACCGAGCTGGCGGGGCTGAGCCTGGCGCTGGGGGCCTTCATCGCGGGCGTGCTGGTGTCCGAGACGGAGTACAAGCACCAGGTGGGCACGGACATCCGGCCCTTTCACGATGTGCTGCTGGGCCTGTTTTTCATCACCATCGGCATGATGCTGGACTGGCACATCCTGGTGGACCGCTGGGCCCTGGTGCTGGCGCTGCTGACAGTGCCGCTGGTGATCAAGCTCGGGATCATCCTGCTGCTGGCCCGCAGCATGGGCGCGACCACGGGCGTTTCGCTGCGCACCGGGCTCTATCTGGCGCAGGCAGGGGAGTTCGGTTTTGTGCTGCTGTCGCTCACGCAGGCCAATGGGCTAGTGCAGCCAGCGCTGATGAACCCCATCCTGGCGGCCATGGTGCTGTCGATGCTGGCCACGCCCTTTCTCATCATGTACAGCAACCGCATCGTGATGAAGCTGGTGGCCAGCGACTGGCTGCAGCAATCGCTGCAGATGACGTCCATCGCGCGCAAATCCATCAACACCAGCAAACACGTGATCATCTGCGGCTACGGGCGTTGCGGGCAGAACCTGGCGCGCATGCTGGAGCATGAAGGCATCCCCTACATGGCGCTGGACCTGGACCCGGACCGCGTGCGCCAGGCCGCGGCTGCGGGCGACTCGGTGGTGTATGGCGATGCCACCCGCCTGCAGGCGCTGATGGCCGCTGGCCTGGTGCGCGCCAGCGCGGTGGCGATCACCTACATCGATGTGCCGGCCGCCCTCAAGGTGCTGGCCAATGCGCGCTCGCACGCGCCGCAGGTGCCGGTGGTGGTGCGCACGCAGGATGACCTGCACTTGGACAAACTGCAGGCCGCAGGCGCCACCGAGGTCGTGCCCGAGGCCATCGAAGGCTCGCTCATGCTCGCCAGCCACGCGCTGGCCCTGGTGGGCGTGCCCATGCGCCGCGTGCTGCGTCTGGTGCAGGACCAGCGCGATGCGCGCTACAACCTGCTGCGCGGCTACTTCCACGGTGCCGACGACGACACGGCCAACGAGCGCGATCAGGAGCGCTTGTCCACCATCAACCTACCGCCGGGCTCCACCGCGCTGGGCCGCAACCTGGGTCAGCTGGCCTTGCCCGCCATGGGGGTGCGCGTGGTGAACCTGCGGCGTGGCAACGGCCACATGAGCGCAGCAGTGGACGATGCACAGCTGGCCGAAGGCGATACGCTGGTGCTGTCGGGGCACCCGGCGGCGCTGGCGCTGGCGGAGGACAAGTTGTTGCGGGGATAGCAGAGTGCATCCCCCCGAGGCGCTGCGCGCCTTCCCCCTTCTCTCTGCGCGCTACGCGCTCCGGGAAGGGGGACGATGCCCTCGCTGCGGGGCCGGCCCTTGCTTGGCATCTCTAGCCTGGTGTGTGCCAGTTGCCGGGGCTGACTCAAAATATGAATGAAATATGGCTCCAGCGCTTATCTATCAAGCGCCCATAGCTATATATTTGATAGCAATCTACAAAAGCTCGGCGGGCCTGGGACGACCGAAGAGGTAGCCCTGGAACTGGCGGCAACCGTTGCGCAGCAGGAACGCGCGCTGCCCTTCGGTTTCCACGCCTTCGGCCACCACATCGAGGCCCAGGCTGTGGGCCAGGGTGATGATGGTGCAAGCGATGGTGGCATCGTTGGGGTCGGTGAGCACATCGCGCACAAAGCTCTGGTCGATCTTGAGCTGGTCCAGCGGCAGGCGTTTGAGGTAGCTCAGCGATGAGTAGCCGGTGCCGAAGTCGTCGAGCGAGAAGCCCACGCCCTGTGTGCGCAGCGCCTGCATCTTGAGGATGCTGTCCTCCACGTCGTGCAGCAGCAGGCTTTCGGTGAGTTCGAGCTTGAGGTGCGCCGGGTCTGCGCCGCAATCGCGCAGCACGCTGAGCACTTCTTCGGCGAAGTCAGGTTGCCGAAACTCCTTGGCGCTCACGTTCACTGCCACGGTCCAGAGCGCCGTGTGCGGCGCTCTGGCCCAGCTTGCCAGCTGGCGGCAGGCCAGGGTCAGCACCTGGCGCCCCAGCGCCAGGATCAGGCCAGTCTGCTCGGCCAGGGGAATGAAGTCCCCAGGGGGCACCATGCCGCGCTGTGGGTGGTTCCAGCGCACCAGCGCCTCGGCGCCCAGCACCTTGCCCGATTCGTCCATCACGGGTTGGTAGTGCAGCAGAAACTCGTTGCGCAGGATGCCCAGGCGCATGTCGCCTTCCAGCGCCGACCGCGCAGATGCTGCCGCCTGCATGGCGGGGTCAAAAAAGCACAGCGTGTTGCGGCCTTGTGATTTGGCCTGGTACATGGCCAGGTCGGCGCGCTTGAGCAGCTCTTGCACTGGCAAGTGCACACCCCGGAAAAGGGCTATGCCTATGCTGGGCGTGCTGTGCACTTCGCTGCTCTGCATCAGATAGGGCTGGTTCAGTGCCGCCAGCACCTTTTGCGCCACGGTTTCGGCCTGCGCTGCTGCAGCGTCCACTACAGCGTCAAGGCCCTGGAGCACGACCACGAACTCGTCCCCCCCCAGGCGCGCCACGGTGTCCGTGGCACGCACGCAGGCACCGATGCGCACCCCCACCTGCACCAGCAGCCGGTCGCCCCATTCGTGGCCCATGGTGTCGTTGATGCCCTTGAAGTTGTCGAGGTCCAGGAACAGCAAGGCTCCATGGCAGCTCTCACGCGCGCAGGTCTTCATGGCCCGATCCAGCCGGTCCATCAGCAGCCGCCGGTTGGGCAGGCCGGTGAGTTCATCGTAGAAAGCCAGGCGCTGGATTTCCGCCTCGGCCAGCTTGCGTTCGGTGATGTCGCGCGCAACCCCCCGGTAGCCCGTGAACTGCCCGGCCTCATCAAAGATAGGCTCTCCGCTGATGGAAACCCATACGGGTTTTCCGCCTTCCGGCAGGCGCTGCATTTCAAAGTCATGGAACACCTCGTGCGCCTCCAGCTGCCTGCGGTGTTCCCGCCAACGGCCTTCGCTCACATAGGTATCGGGCAGCTCCCAGTGCGTGCGACCGTAGTGCATCTCGTCGGGGACCCTCGCATCGTTGTGGGGGCTGCCGTCCAGGCGCACAAAGCGAAACTGCGCGTCCTGTTCCCAGTACCAGTCGGAGGACAGATGGGTGAGGCTGCGCCACCGCGACTCGCTCAGGCGCAAGGCCTCCAGGGTGCTCAGGTAATCCGTGACGTCCGTGAAGGTACGCACGCGCCCTCCCTGCTCCAGGGCGCGGGTGCGCACTTCAATGTAGCGGCCGCTGTGGGTGCGCCGCACATAGGCATCCGGCATGGTGAGCTTGTAGCCATGGGCCGCATATTCCGACGCCACATAGCCGCGTGCCAAGGGCTCGATCAGTTCGAAATCGGTCCCGAAATCGCCCCGCTCGGTCTGAAACCGCACCACGTCCTCGACCTTGGGCTGCGTGATCAGCAAGGATTCCGGAAGATCCAGCAGTTCCAGATAGCGCTGGTTGTAGACACGCACGCGCCCTTCGGCATCCACATTGGTGATGCCTTGCGAAACACTGGCCAGCGTACCCTCGAGGGCGCGTGTCTTGTCTGCCAGCAAGGCGCTGGTGCGCGCAAGTTCTGCCTCGACCGCGCTGCGCGCCAGCTCGGCGCGGCGGGCTGTTTCCAACTGGCCCACGGTACTCAGGAGGGGCTGCAGGAACTGCACATCGGCGGCCGAGTACCCTTCGGGCCGATTGGCCAGGCCCACCATGGCCACCAATTCGCCCGCTGCGTGGATGGGAAGCCCCAGGTAGGTCTGTAGCGGGGGATGGCCCGGGGGCGTGCCCGCGCTGCGCGCGTCATGGCTCGCGTCGTTGGTGAGCACCGGCTCGCCCGACACCAGGGCAGCCCCCACCAGGGAGTGCGGGTCATCAAACACCATGCCCTCATCCGCGTGTTGGGCATAGCGGGCGTGGGAGGCTGCGTCCCAGCTGATGTCCGTCATCGCATGCACCCGCAGGTAGGGATGTCCGTCAGCAGCACGCTGCACCTGGCCCACAAACCCAAAGGCACTTTGTGTGAGCGACATCAGCTCCTTGAGCAGCGCCTCGAACGCAGCACGCGGCCCAGAACTGGCGATGAACATCGCCTGTGCCAGCGATATCGCCTGCAGCAAGCGGTGCTGGCGCGCCAGCATGGCCTCTGCCACCTGGCGGGCCCGGGCGCTGGAGCTGCGCTCCAGCACCGCATCGATCTGGGCGGGCAGGGTGAGCAGATATTCCAGCGCGGGGTCTTGCACCGCATAGTCATCAAACCCGTGGCGCATGGCCCGGGCCGCGTGGGTCTCGGCGCCTTTGCGCACGATGATCATGGCCGGCACACCATCGAGCAGCCGCAGCAGGTCAAAGGCCGAGCCATCCACCGTGCGCTGCGCGGCCAGCACGATGTCAGGCTTGTTGCGCTCCAGGCAATCCTGGGCCTGGGCCAGCGATTGCGCCACCTCCACCCGCCAGCCAGACCAGGGGTCCGCAAGCGCATCCACCACCGCCTGCGCGTGGCGGAGATCGCTTTCGATCAGCAGGATGGAAATGGGCATGGCCGATCAGCGTTCTGGGGTGGACCAGGGTGGTGTTGTCAGGGAATTCGCCACTCGGAAACATTATGGAGGCTGAAAGCGCACTAGACACACCTTCGCTGGACCCGCATTGGCTGTATACACTTCGACCCCCAACGGCTTTTCGGCCGCCGCGCATTTGCGCAGCTTTTTCTCTCTACCGTCCCATGCAGCCACTCAGCGTCAACGAATACCTTCGCCAGCACATCCGCACCGTACCCGACTGGCCCGCGCCCGGTGTGCAGTTTCGGGACATCACCCCGCTGCTGCAGGACCCCAAGGTGTTCCGCGTGCTGATCGACGCCTTTGTGCACCGCTACATGGACAAGGCGCTGCGCCCCGATGTGGTGGCCGGGCTGGATGCGCGCGGCTTCATTCTGGGCGCCGTGGTGGCCTATGAGCTCAATGTCGGGTTCGTGCCTATCCGCAAGAAAGGCAAGCTGCCCTTCACCACCGTGGAAGAGACCTATGAACTGGAATATGGCAGCGCTACGGTGGAGCTGCACACCGACGCCGTGAAAGCCGGTGACCGCGTGTTGCTGATCGACGACCTTATCGCCACGGGCGGCACGATGATGGCGGGCCGCAAGCTGCTGGAAAAACTCGGCGCGACGGTCACCGAGGGCGCCGCCATCGTGGACCTGCCCGAGCTGGGAGGCTCCAAACGGCTGCGGGAATCTGGCCTGCCCTTGTACACGCTGGTGGACTTCGAGGGCCACTAGCACGGCTCCCAAAGTCTGTCGCACTGCGGCTGCGGCCCAGGCGGGCCATCGCCGTGACCCTCAGTTCAGCTCGCCGTACTGGGTGCTGCTCAGGTCCGGCGCAGGGCCATCGGAGCCCGGCATCTCGGTGTCTTCAAAGCCCGTGGACTGAGAAGTTGGCAGCAAAGGCCCTGAACGCACGGGCACACCGGGCTTGGCAGCCGCCAGCGGCGCTGCAGCAGTGGTGCCCGCCGCCGAAGCCAGGGCGCGTTTGAACGCCGCCACTTCGTCGGCCTCAATAGGCTCGTACCGTGGTGCAGGGCGCGGTGCTGCAGCGGGGGCGGTTGGCGCTGCAGCGGGCACAGCCGCCGGAGCCGCCAGGGGAGGACGCAACGGTGCAGGGGCCGTTGCGGCGGCTGCCGGCACGGGTGCCACCGGGGGGCGGGCCGGGGCGGCCACCACCGGAGCAGGTGCGGCGGCCACCGGAGCCGGCCTCCGGGCCACGGGAGGCGCAGCCTGCAGGGATGCGCCCTGGGGCGCAATCCCTTTCTGGGGGATGCCCACGGCCACGTGATCGTTGATGCGCCAGTACACAGCCGTCACCAGGATGTCGTAGCGGGTTTTGGCTGTCTGGGCAATGAGCGCCTCGATCTCGGACAGGCGCACGGTCTCTCCGCCGTACTCGCGCGCCAAGTCCATCATGACCAGAAACTGCCGCCCTCGCTGGTCCAGCGACAGCACCTTGAACTTGTAACTGGCCGACAGCACCCCGGCACGCACCATCGCGTCACGGACCACCGTGTAGAGCAGCTCGCGGCGCTCCATGCGCTCGTTCTTGCGGTTGGCGGCATGTTCGGGGGGCAGGGGTTCCACCAGCGGTTTGCCCTGGCGCCCTGGCGAGAGCGGTACCGTGGCATCGGCATTCAAAAGGCCCGACGGTTCGGCCAGGGGCCGGGGCTTGGGCGGAGCAGGTTTGCGGCTAAACCAACTGAACAGGGACATGGCTTGCTTTCTACGGGACGGCGCCAGAAAAATCCGAATCGAGTGTAACGTGCGGTACCCCCCTTCTTGGCCCGCAAAAGCCTGCGGGCCAGCACCACATCGGCAGTCTGTCAGGTGGCCGCAACGCGGCGGCGGCGATTGCCCAGCCGTTTGGCCAGCACAGCACCTACGGCCATGACGAGGCCCAGTGCAATGGCGGGCTGTCGGATCGAAAGTTCGGTATAGCGGATGGCCGTCAGGCTCCACAGCTTGCAGGGCGCGCTGGCCTGCACGGTGGCGCTGCGGGAGCGGTGCGAGAAAAATGCACCTTCGCCCACCACGGAGCCCGCTCCGACGATGGCCAGGCGCAGGCGCTCTTTTTCGTCCTGGTAGTGAACGCTCAGGTTGCCGCTTTCCACCAGGTACAAGGTGCGATCTGTCGCGCCTTGGGTGAACAGGACCTGCCCGGCGGGCATGACTACGGGCAACAGGTAGGACGAGAGAATGTCCCACTGTGCCGGGGTCAGCGGGTTGGTCATGCTGTCGTCGGCACTGGCTTGTGCAATGGCATCGATCAGACCGTGCAGGTCTACCTTGGAAACAATGGGCGTGGCAGGCGTGGGAACATTCATGGTTTGCAGAAAGTACCTGTGTTACAGAGTGGGCACAAGCGCTGTTTACGTCCGTTTACAACATAAGCGACAGGCGGCGGCCTGTGCTTCCTGGCCGGAGGCCTGCCCGTTCATTCTGTGCAAAAGACGCACTTCAGCGGACCTACTTGCCAATACAAAAGCTGGAAAAAATGACGCCCAACAGGTCGTCCGAACTGAACTCACCGGTGATGGCGCTGAGGGCGTTCTGCGCTAGCCGGAGTTCTTCGGCCAGCAGGTCCAGTGCCGGGCCTTGCGCCTGGAGCTGGTCGGATGCCTCCTGCAGGTGCGCCCCCACGGCCTGCAATGCCTCCACGTGACGGGCCCGGGCAATGTAGAGGCCTTCCGGCGCTGCTTGCCAGCCCGCCACCTCCAGCAGCAGACGCCGCAGCCCATCCAGCCCTTCTCCAGTGCGGGCGGACAAGCGAACGGCAGGCCGGGCGTTTTCACCCGCGGGTGTCGCAGGTTCTGCTGACGACCCTGGTGTTCCGGGCGCCCGGTCGAGCTTGTTCCAGACGTCGATCACGGGAATGCTTTTAGGCATTCTCTGGGCCATAGCGCTTGCTATTCCCGCGTCACCCGCTATGTATTCAGGAGCATTTGCACGCTCCAGGTCATGCAGGAAAAGCACCGCGTCGGCCCCCGCAATCTCGTCCCACGCGCGGGCGATGCCGATGCGCTCCACCTCGTCGCTGCTGTCGCGCAGGCCAGCGGTGTCGATGATGTGCAGAGGCACACCCTCGATCTGGATGGTCTGCTGTACTTTGTCGCGCGTGGTGCCTGCAATCGGCGTGACGATCGCCAGTTCGGCCCCGGCCAGCGCGTTGAGCAGTGAGCTTTTGCCGGCATTGGGCTGGCCTGCAATCACCACCTTGATGCCCTCGCGCAGCAGCGCGCCCTGGCGTGCCCGCTGCATCACTCCGGCCAAGGTTTGCTGCAAATTGAATAGCTGCCCGCGCGCGTCAGCCTTGCGCAGGAAGTCAATTTCTTCTTCAGGAAAGTCCAGCGTAGCCTCCACCAACATGCGCAGGTGGATGAGGGCGTCTCGCAGGCCATGGATCTCCGCCGAGAACGCCCCGGTCAAGGAGCGGCTGGCGCTGCGGGCGGCCGCCTCGGTACTGGCGTCGATCAGATCGGCAATCGCCTCGGCCTGGGCCAGGTCGATCTTGTCGTTCAGGAAAGCCCGTTCGGTGAACTCACCGGGTTGGGCCACGCGCAGGCCCGGCAGGCAGACCTGGCCCGTGGCGGGGTCGGTGGAGGCACCGGCCTCCAGGCAGCGCGCCAGCAGCAATTGCAGCACCACGGGGCCGCCGTGGGCCTGCAACTCCAGCACGTCCTCGCCGGTGTAGCTGTGCGGGCCGGGGAAGTACAGCGCCAGCCCCTGATCGATGGCCTGGCCCTGCGCATCCCGAAAGGGCAGGTAGGTGGCCTCGCGGGGCTTGAGGGCGCGGCCGCACAGTGCGTGCACCAGCGCATCCAGTCCTTTGCCCGACACCCGCACGATACCGACGGCGCCACGGCCCGGTGCGGTGGCTATGGCAGCGATGGGGTCGTGGTGGCGGGCAAGCATGGTGGCGACTGTACAGGGTGGAGGGGCAAGAAAAAGGCCGCTTGCGCGGCCTTTCGGGGGGAGTTCTTGGATGTCAGCGTTGCTGCTGCGCCATCACTTGAACTTCGGCAAGTTGAATTGCGGTGGCACGCCCATGCGGGTGTTGATGATCCATTGCTGTGCAATCGACAGGATGTTGTTCGTCAGCCAGTACAGCACCAGACCGGCGGGGAAGAAGAAGAACATCACGCTGAAGATCAGCGGCATGAACCACATCATCTTGGCCTGCAGCGGGTCCGGTGGCGCGGGGTTCAGGGCCGTCTGCAGCAGCGAGCTGAGCGTCATCAACAGGGGCAGGATGAAGAACGGGTCGGGCGTGGACAGGTCATGGATCCAGCCGATCCAGGGCGCGTTGCGCATCTCGACGCTGGACAACAGCACCCAGTACAGCGCGATGAACACAGGGATCTGGATCATGATGGGGAAGCAGCCGCCCATGGGGTTGACCTTCTCCTCGCGGTAGATGCGCATCATCTCCTGCTGCATCTGCTGCGGCTTGTCCTTCAGGCGCTCGCGCATCTCCATGATCTTGGGGTTGATGGCCTTCATCTTGGCCATGCTGGCGTAGGCCTTGGCGTTGAGCCAGTAGAACGCGATCTTGAGCAGCAGCACCAGGCCCACGATGGCCCAGCCCCAGTTGCCCAACAGCTTGTGCAGCTGGTCCAGCAGCCAGTACAGCGGCTTGGACAGGATGGTGAGCCAGCCATAGTCCTTGACCAGCTCCAGGCCGGGGTAGAGCTTCTCCATCATGGTCTCGACCTGCGGGCCGGCGAACAAGCGGGCATCGATGGCCTTGGATTGGCCGGGCTCAATGGCGCCCAGCGAAGTCAGCATGCCCACGGAATACAGGTTGGTATCGACCTTGCGGGTGAACAGCTCGCGCTGGGTGCCGTCGGACAGCAGCCAGGCGGTGGCGAAGTAATGCTGCACCATGGCCACATAGCCATTGGGTGAATCGCGGGGAATGTCGACCTTTCCGTTCTCGATGTCCTTGAACTCGACCTTTTGGTACTTCTTGGCGTCGGTGAAAACCGCTGGGCCCGTGAAGGTGGAGTAGAACGACGACTCCCCGGGCGGCTTGTTGCCATCACGCACCAATTGCAGATACAGCTGCGGCGACACGGCGGCGCTGCCGGTGTTGACGACTTCGTGCTTGACGGCGATGTCATAGGCACCGCGCTGGATGGTCCAGGTCTTGACCAGCTTCACGCCACCTTGCACCGGCGATTCGAATCGGATGCTGATGGCATCCTCGCCATCCTTGAGTTCACGGGGGCCGGGCACCGCCGTCATCGCGGTCTTGTGGGTGGGGAACGCGCCACCGATCAGGCCCGTTTGTGCCACGTAGACGCGCTGGGCGCTTTCGTCCAGCAACAGGAAATTGCGGGCCTTGTCGGTCATGTCGGCGTGCTTGAGCAGCTCAGCATGCGTGAGCGAGCCGCCTTCACTGTCGAACACCAGGCGATACAGGTCCGTCTTGACCTCGATGCGCTCGCGGGTAGCCGCGGGCGCCGCAGCCGCCGCTGGCTGACCCGGCACAGCGGAAGCCCCCGCCGTCGCAGCGGCTGCGGGCGCATTCGAGGAGGGCACGCTGGCTGCACCGGTTGCGCCCGATGCAGCGCCGGCGGCGGCGGGCGCCGTCACGGCAGGCGTGGTGGGGAAAAAGGTGGCTTTGTTGCCGTTGTGCAGCTGCCACTTGTCCCACAGCAGAACCATGGAAAAGCCAAAAATCACCCACAGAATGGTGCGGCGAATGTCGTTCATGAAGACTTCTTTGGTGAGGATGGTTGGGTGTTGGAAGGATGAAGCCGCGAAAAAAGCCGCATGCTGCGCGGCAATTCGTGCGGGCCCGATGGAACCGGATCGTGGCCCCCGTCACACCAGGGGTGGCAGCGTACCAGCCTGCGCACCGTGAGATAGCTGCCCGCCACAGCACCGTATTGTTCCAGTGCCTTCAGCGAATAGGCCGAGCAGGTGGGCTCAAACCGGCACGACGAACCCAGCCAGGGGCTCAGGAACAGACGGTAGCCCTTGACCACCCCAATCAAAAGGCGCTGCATCAGCATGGCACCACCGGCTCTCCGGCAATCTGTTGTGCAGGAACAGGAACAGGTGCCGCATTGGCTCGCCGCACAGCATAACCAAACAGCTGCAGCAGCTCTGCACGCACCGCTTGCTTGAGCTGGTCGGACGTGGCGCTCACAAAGTGCTTGCGATCAAACGCCGTGCGCAGGCGCACCACATGGGCCGCCTGCGGGAGCCGCGCTTCAAACGTGGCGCCCACGGTGTAAATTTGCCGCTTGATGGTGTTGCGCGTCACGGCGCGGCGCGCCCAGCGCTTGGGCACCATAGCCCCCAACCAGACACCCTGCATGACAAACAGGGCCTGCGGCCCTTGCTGTTGCGGCAAGGAACCGGGCCCTGTGGGTGAGGCAGCACTGGTCTGGCTGTCCGAGGCAGCGCCTTTGGCATCCAGCACCAGGCGGTGCAGCGCAAAGTGCGCCGTGCGGGAGACGGTGCCCCCCGCCATGGTGGCCTGGAACTGCGGACGGGTTTTCAGCCTGTGCATGCAAGCGCCCCGTTGGGAACCTGGCCGTGCAAACCGGGAACAGGCGGGGAGCAGGCCGTAGACCGTAACGGCCTTAGACGGCCAGGCGCTTGCGGCCCTTGGCGCGGCGTGCGTTGATAACGGCACGGCCGCCGCGGGTCTTCATGCGGACGAGGAAACCGTGGGTGCGCGCGCGGCGCGTCTTGGAGGGCTGGTAAGTACGTTTCATGGTGCTATTCCTTGAGGTTCAGTTCCGGACTGCTGCTCTTGAACCCCCTGCAATCTGTTCAGCCACACCGTGTGTAAAACACTGCCTGGAGACAGACCGACGGGGCAGAAATAACGGCGCGCCGGGTCAAATCACCCTGAACACATTCAGGGAAACCCGAGATTATCGCAGGCTAGCCAGCTGCTGGCAATGCCTTTTGGCTGGCAGGCCTATCTCCGGATCACGTTTCGGCGTGTTTTGTCCCGGGTTCGCGGCAATTGCAGCTGCAGTTTTCAATGGGTACACGCCAGCACCACAGCGCACTCTGAACGACTATCAACACCTCTGACCACATCAGTTTTCAAATTGTGGATAACTATTTGACAAGCTACAATCCGCCGCCCAGCCCCGTTCCTCCTATCCACAACAAGAATTCCCCTGAAATGATCGAGGAACCCTCCCGCAGCCCCCAACATTCATCCGGTGCAGATGCCGGCCAGGGCCTGTGGCAAGCCTGCGTAGAGCAACTGGCGCAAGACCTTCCCGAGCAGCAGTTCAACACCTGGATCAAGCCCCTGGTCGCTCAGGTGGCGGAAGACTTTTCCAAGGTCACCGTACTGGTGGCCAACCGTTTCAAGCTCGACTGGATCCGGGCCCAGTATGCGGGCCGCATTGCGGCATTGCTCGAAGGCTTGTATGGCCAACCCGTTACCCTGGAGTTAGCACTCGCTCAGCGGGAATCTGTGGTACGTACTTATGCACGTCCCGCAGCAGCAGAGCCATCAAATCCTGTCGCACAGTCCGAGCCCCCAGTCAGCAACAGCGACGAAGCACCCGCTGGCGCCTTTCGCAATCGGCTCAATGCGGGTCTCACGTTTGAGACCCTGGTGGAAGGCACGGCCAACCGCATGGCGCGCTCGGCCGCCATGCACGTGGCGGGCATGCCCGGCCACCTGTACAACCCGCTGTTCATCTACGGCGGCGTGGGCCTGGGCAAGACCCACCTGGTGCACGCTGTGGGCAACCGCCTGCTGCAGGACAAGCCCGACGCCAAAGTTCTCTACATCCATGCCGAGCAGTTCGTGTCAGATGTGGTTAAGGCCTACCAGCGCCGCACCTTCGACGAGTTC
This sequence comes from Acidovorax facilis, assembly GCA_964031875.1. Lineage (GTDB taxonomy): Bacteria > Pseudomonadota > Gammaproteobacteria > Burkholderiales > Burkholderiaceae_C > Acidovorax > Acidovorax facilis_A. The sequence goes on along the minus strand of CAXIRU010000029.1, from coordinate 32,094 downwards.
AAGGAGCGCTACCACTCGCTCGACCTGCTGCTCATCGACGACGTGCAGTTCTTCGCCAACAAGGACCGCACGCAGGAAGAATTCTTTAATGCGTTCGAGGCCTTGTTGGCCAAGAAGTCGCACATCGTGATGACGTCGGACACCTACCCCAAGGGCCTGGCCAACATCCACGAGCGGCTGGTGTCCCGCTTCGACTCAGGCCTGACGGTGGCCATCGAGCCGCCCGAGCTGGAAATGCGCGTGGCGATTTTGATCAACAAGGCCCGCGTCGAAGGCACCGAAATGCCCGAGGAAGTTGCGTTCTTCGTGGCCAAGAACGTGCGCTCCAACGTGCGCGAGCTCGAAGGCGCTCTGCGCAAGATCCTGGCGTATTCGCGCTTCAACCAGAAAGAGATTTCCATCCAGCTCGCCCGCGAGGCGCTGCGCGACCTGCTGTCCATCCAGAACCGGCAGATCTCTGTGGAAAACATCCAGAAAACGGTGGCTGACTACTACAAGATCAAGGTCGCCGACATGTACAGCAAGAAGCGCCCCGCCAGCATTGCCCGGCCGCGCCAGATTGCGATGTACCTGGCCAAGGAGCTGACGCAAAAGAGTCTTCCCGAGATCGGAGAATTGTTTGGCGGGCGCGACCACACCACGGTTTTGCACGCTGTGCGCAAGATAGCGGGCGAACGCCAGCAGCTGACCGAACTGAACCAGCAATTGCACGTGCTGGAACAGACGCTCAAAGGGTAGCGCTGAGGGTAGATAGCCAATGCGAGACGCCAGTGAGGCAGCCCCACAAAGAAGCGCCCCCGTTAAGGGGCAAAATGGCGGGTTATAGATAGCAGGGGGAGGCATGACCTGTGCCGCTGTCCACGCACCGTCCCAAAACCACAAGAGGTTGATGACATGATCGTCCTGAAGGCAACACAAGACAAGGTTCTCGCGGTACTGCAGTCCGTGGCTGGCATCGTGGAGCGCCGCCACACGCTGCCCATCCTGGCCAATGTGCTGATCCGAAAGACGGGCAATGCCCTGCAGCTGACGACCAGCGACCTCGAAATCCAGATCCGCACCACCGCAGAACTCGGCGGTGACACTGGCGACTTCACCACCACCGTGGGAGCGCGCAAGCTCATCGACATCCTGCGCACCATGCCGGGCGACCAGACCGTAAGCCTGGAGTCACAGCAGTCCAAGCTGGTCTTGAAGGGCGGCAAGAGCCGTTTCACGCTGCAAAGCCTGCCTGCTGAAGACTTCCCGCTGGTGCAGGAATCTGCCGCCTTCGGCCCCGTGTTCGCCGTGCCGCAAAAGACGCTGAAAGACCTGCTGGGCCAGGTGAGCTTTGCGATGGCCGTGCAGGACATCCGCTATTACCTCAACGGCATCCTGTTCGTGGCCGAGGGCAAAACCCTGAGCCTGGTCGCCACCGACGGCCACCGCCTGGCCTTTGCCAGCGCCACGCTGGATGTGGAAGTGCCCAAGCAGGAAGTGATCCTGCCGCGCAAGACCGTGATCGAGCTGCAGCGCCTGCTGAGTGATGCGGGCGGCGAGAACCAGCCCCACATCGAGATGCAGTTTGCCAACAACCAGGCCAAATTCACCTTTGGCGGCATGGAGTTCGTCACCAAGCTGGTCGAGGGCAAGTTCCCCGACTACAACCGCGTGATCCCCAAGAACCACAAGAACAGCATCACCCTGGGCCGCGCACCGCTGCTGGCCAGCCTGCAGCGCACCGCCATCATGACCAGCGACAAGTTCAAGGGCGTGCGCCTGAACATCGAGCCCGGCACGCTGCGTGTGGCGTCGAACAATGCCGAACAGGAAGAAGCCGTGGACGAGCTCGACATCGACTACGGCGGCGACACCATCGAGATCGGCTTCAACGTGACCTACCTCATCGACGCCCTGGCCAACATGGGCCAGGACATGGTGAAGGTGGAGCTTTCGGACGGCAACAGCTCCGCGCTGCTGACCATCCCCGAGAACGACAGCTTCAAGTACGTGGTCATGCCGATGCGCATCTGAGGCTGTTTGTTAGCCCCGCAACATCGCACCACCGCACACGCTACATTATTGATAGCTGCTAGCGCTTTATAGATAAGCGCTAGAGCCCAATTTGACCCACATTGACACATTGGAAACCCCGGTTTCCACGGATCCCAAGGCCCACCATGACCGTTGACAACAACATTCCCTCCGAGCCCGAATCCTCCGGCGTCTCCGGCCATGTGGAGCCCACCGTCAACAAAATCGACACCAACCAGGCTGGCGCCAGCGAAAGCTACGGCGAGGGCGCCATCACCATCCTCGAAGGCCTGGAGGCCGTGCGCAAGCGCCCCGGCATGTACATCGGCGACACCAGCGACGGCACCGGTCTGCACCACCTGGTGTTTGAGGTGGTGGACAACTCCATCGACGAAGCCCTGGCCGGCCACTGCGACGACATCGTCGTCACCATCCACACCGACAACTCCATCAGCGTGACCGACAACGGCCGGGGCATCCCCACCGGCGTGAAGATGGACGACAAGCACGAGCCCAAGCGTTCGGCTGCAGAAATCGCGCTGACCGAACTGCACGCGGGCGGCAAGTTCAACCAGAACAGCTACAAGGTCTCCGGCGGCCTGCACGGCGTGGGCGTGAGCTGCGTGAACGCCCTGAGCAAATGGCTGCGCCTGACGGTGCGCCGCGAAGGCAAGGTGCACCAGATCGAATTTGCACGCGGCTTTGTGCAAGACCGCCTGCTGTCCACCGTGGACGGCTTTGAAGTCAGCCCCATGAAGGTGACCGGCGAGACCGAAAAGCGCGGCACCGAAGTGCACTTTTTGCCCGACACGGAAATCTTCAAAGAGAACAACGACTTCCACTACGAGATCCTGGCCAAGCGCCTGCGCGAACTCTCGTTTTTGAACAACGGCGTGCGCATCCGCTTGAAGGACGAGCGCAGCGGCAAGGAAGACGACTTTTCCGGCGCTGGCGGCGTGCGCGGCTTTGTTGAGTTCATCAACAAGGGCAAAACCGTTCTGCACCCCACCTCGTTCTACGCCGCAGGCGAACGCCCGGCCGAGAGCTACGGCGGCATCCCCGGCACGCACATCGGCGTGGAAGTGGCCATGCAGTGGAACAGCGCATACACCGAGCAAGTGCTGTGCTTCACCAACAACATCCCCCAGCGTGACGGCGGCACCCACCTGACCGGCCTGCGCGCCGCGATGACGCGCGTCATCAACAAGTACATCGAAGAAAACGAGCTGGCCAAAAAGGCCAAGGTCGAAGTCACCGGCGACGACATGCGCGAAGGCCTGTGCTGCGTGCTCAGCGTGAAGGTGCCCGAGCCCAAGTTCAGCAGCCAGACCAAAGACAAGCTGGTGTCGAGCGAAGTGCGCGCCCCGGTGGAAGACATCGTGGGCAAGCTGCTTACCGACTACCTGCAAGAAAAGCCCAACGACGCCAAGATCATCTGCGGCAAGATCGTCGAGGCCGCCAAGGCCCGTGAAGCTGCCCGCAAGGCCCGCGAAATGACGCGCCGCAAGGGCGTGCTCGACGGCATGGGCCTGCCCGGCAAGCTGGCCGACTGCCAGGAAAAAGACCCGGCAATGTGCGAGATCTACATCGTCGAGGGTGACTCCGCCGGTGGCTCCGCCAAGCAGGGCCGCGACCGCAAGTTCCAGGCCATCCTGCCCCTGCGCGGCAAGATCCTGAACGTGGAAAAAGCCCGCTACGAAAAGCTCTTGACCAGCAACGAAATCCTGACGCTGATCACGGCTCTGGGCACCGGCATCGGCAAGGCGGGGGGCACCACCGGGGGCGACGACTTTGACGTGGCCAAGCTGCGCTACCACCGCATCATCATCATGACCGACGCCGACGTGGACGGCGCCCACATCCGCACCCTGCTACTCACCTTCTTCTACCGCCAGATGCCCGAGCTGGTCGAGCGCGGCCACATCTACATTGCCCAGCCACCGCTGTACAAGGTCAAGGCTGGCAAGGAAGAGCTGTACCTGAAGGACGCCCCCGCGCTCGACGGTTTCTTGCTGCGCATTGCGCTGAACCACGCCAGCGTGACCACCGGCGGCGCCAATCCGCAAACTTTGACCGGTGAGACCCTGGCCGAGTTGGCGCGCAAGCACCAGATCGCCGAAAGCGTCATCGCCCGCCTGGGCAACTTCATGGACGCCGAAGCCCTGCGCGCCATTGCCGACGGCGTGAGCCTCAAGCTCGACTCCGTGGCCGACGCCGAAGCCAGCGCCGTGGCCCTGCAGGCCAAGTTGCGCGAGCTGAACACCACCGGCGCCCCCGCCGAAGTGGCCGGCGAATTCGACGCCCGCACCGACAAACCCCTGCTGCGCATCAGCCGCCGCCACCACGGCAACATCAAGAGCAGCGTCATCACCCAAGACTTTGTGCACGGCGCCGACTACGCCGCCCTGGCCGAAGCCGCCGAAACCTTCCGTGGCCTGCTCAGCGAAGGCGCCAAAGCCCTGCGCGGCGAAGGCGACAAGCAGAAGGAAGAAAAAGTGGGCGACTTCCGCCAAGCCATGAAGTGGCTCATCTCTGAGGCCGAACGCACCACCGCCCGCCAGCGCTACAAGGGCCTGGGCGAAATGAACCCCGAGCAGCTGTGGGAAACCACCATGGACCCCACCGTGCGCCGCCTGCTGCGCGTGCAGATTGACGACGCGATCGAGGCTGACCGCGTGTTCACGATGCTGATGGGTGACGAAGTGGAGCCGCGCCGGGACTTCATTGAAACCAACGCTCTGCGCGCAGGAAACATCGACGTTTAACAAGGCAGCTCACCATGAAAATCGAAAATAGCGTTTTCGATTTTCATGGTATTTGGTAGCATGGCGTTCATGTTGATTGAACGCAGCCACCTCATTGACCAGCTCGCACGGCTGCTTCAATCCTTTCGAGCGGTGGAGCTGGTTGGCCCCCGGCAAGTGGGCAAGACCACGCTGGCGCGGCATTTCATCGATGTTGCCAGCCCTCACTACTTCGACCTTGAGGACCCAATCTCCCGCCAGCGATTGGCGGACCCGATGACTACGCTGGCCGGGCTGCAAGGCCTGGTGGTGATTGATGAAATCCAGCACTTACCCGCATTGCCAGAGACGCTGCGCGTGCTGATGGACCGGCCCGGACACATGCACCAGAACGGCCAGTACCTTCTGCTGGGCAGCGCCTCGCCCCGTGTCATGCACAAGAGTGAATCGCTGCTAGGCCGAGCGGTGACGCAGGAAGTCAGCGGCTTTGATATCAGCGAGACGGGCACAGATGCGCACACAGTGCAGCAACTGTGGCTGCGCGGTGGGTTCCCTGCCGCCTACCTGGCGGCTGATGAGGGTGTGAGCACCCAATGGCGCAACGCGGCCATCCAGCGCCACGTCAGCAGCGATCTGCCGCTGCTGGGCATGAACGCCCCTGCACCGCTGATGACGCGCTTTTGGCAGATGCTGGCCCATTACCACGGCCAGATCTGGAACGCTGCCGAGCCCGCGCGCTCACTGGGCATCAGCGAGCCCACGGTGCGGCGGTACTTGGACTACCTCACGCAAACCTTCATGGTTCGCCAACTTCAGCCGTGGCATGCCAATCTGGCCAAGCGGCAGGTCAAAGCGCCCAAGATTTATTTTCGCGACACCGGCTTGCTGCATGCGCTGCTGGGCATCCGCAGCCTGCCCCAACTGCTGGCGCACCCGCTCAGCGGAGCCAGTTGGGAAGGGTTTGCGCTGGAGCAGGTGCTGCGCATAGCGCAGCCCGACGAGGCCTATTTCTGGGCGACCCACCAGGGCGCAGAGCTAGACCTTCTGCTGTTCAAGGACGGGCGGCGTGTGGGCGTGGAGTTCAAACGCAGCGATGCCCCCAAGCTCACACCCAGCATGCGCATCGCCATGGACGACCTGCAGTTGGATGCGCTGTATGTGGTCTATCCGGGCCTGCACCGGTATGCGTTGGCGCCCCAGGTAGAAGCCGTGCCGTTGACCGCACTGCTGGCATGAGCCCATAACGGACTCGCACGGAACCGCCCATGCCCACCCTCAACCAGCAGCGCACCCACAAATACATCGCCGCCCGCCAGCAGCACCCGGCCTGGCTGCTGCTGGCCTCGCGGCGGGCGCCGCTGGTGCTCAGTTGCCTGGATGCGCTGTTTGAGCACCAACGCGATGGCGTGCCGTTCGACGCCGCCGTGCAGGCGCTGGCCGACATGTTGGCGGTGCATGCCAACGAGGTGGACTTTGAGATCGACAGCACCGACCCCTTAAGCCAAGCCCGGCGCGAGGTGCGCGAGTGGATACGGTGCGGGCTGGTGGTGGAGCGCGAAGGGCGGGTGTTTGAGACCGATGCGCTCAAGACCGCGCTGCGCTTCATCGCGCAGCTGGATGGGCGGATGATGACCTCCACCGCGTCGCGCCTGGCGGTGGTGCAGCGCGAGATTGACAACCTGGCTGCCGCGCTCAACCCCGACCCGCAAAGCCGCAGCGAGCATTTGCAGCGCCGCATGGCCGACCTGCAGCAGCAGCTCGATGATGTGCAAGCGGGGCGCATCGCTGAGCTCACGCCCGAACAGGCCGTGGAAGGCATTCGCGAGGTGTATGCGCTGTCGGTGAGTCTGCGGGCGGACTTTCGGCGGGTGGAAGATTCGTGGCGCGAGGCCGACCGGGCGCTGCGCGAGGCCATCATCAGCGCCCGCCACCACCGGGGCGCGGTGATGGACCAGTTACTCGATGGCCATGCCAACCTGCTCAACACGCAAGAGGGCCGTGTGTTCGACAGCTTTCACCAGCAACTGTCCCACCAAACCGAGCTGACCGAGATGCGCCAGCGCATCCGCCAGATTCTGGAGCATCCTGCTGCAGATAAGGCCCTGGATGGCCTGCAGCACAGCACGCTGCGCCTGCTGGTGCAGCAACTCATCAAAGAGGCCAAGGTGGTGCAGGCCGTGCGCGCGCGCAGCGAGCGCGAGGTCAGCCAGTTCATGAAAACCGGGCAGGCGGCCGAGAACCAGCGCGTGGGCCAGTTGCTCAACGACGTGCTGGAGCAGGCCCTGCGCATTGACTGGCAGCGCCAAGCCGTGCGCCGCCACAGCGCGCCGCTGCCGCCGCTGGGCGTGGCCCTGGGCAGCGTTCCGTTGGTAGAGCGCCTGCGCGCCAAGTCGCTGGACGGCGGCGAGCAGGCCGCGCTGCTGCTGACCACCGAATACGCCGACCTGGGCCAGATGGACGGCGAGTTTTGGCAGGCGTTTGAAGGGCTGGACCGCGATGCCTTGGTGCAGCGCACTTTGCAAACGCTGGCGGACCAGGGCCAACCCATGACCTTGGCCGAGTTGGCCGCCGCACTGCCGCCGGGCGAGCACGACCTGGAGACCTTTGCGCTGTGGTTGGCGATGGCGCGAGAAGCGGGTGTGGCGCTGCAGTCTGGCGAGGAGCAGATTGACACACAAGATGGCCAGCAGCACTGGCGCTTTGTGGTGCCGCAGGTGGCATTGGATAGCGCGCAACTGGCGCACAGAGAGTGGGAGCTGTGATGGCGCAAGGACAAGAGCCGGATATTTTTGACCGCATGGCCACCCCGGCGGTGGACAAGCAGGCGCTGCAACCACGATCAAAAGAGGAGCTGCCTGCGATGGCTGAAAGCCAACTTTCAGCACAAAGCCCTTCAAAAACCCCGCACAACGTGCGCCAGGCGCTACAGTTTTTGCTGGCCCATGGCTGGCTCGAATCGGCGGCCAAGCCCAAGCTGTTCAGCCTGATTGCGGCGCAAACGACACGGCTCGATGCGCTGCTGGAGCCGCTGGACTTGCGCGTGGTGGTGGACGACGTGCGCGGCCTGGCCTTTTTGGCCGTGGTGCCCGACTATGCGGGCGACGACACCGACGAGAGCGAGCAAGACGACTGGACGCACCCGCTGATGAAGCGCCAGCGGCTGACGCTGGAGCAATCGCTGCTGCTGGCCTTGTTGCGGCGCGAGTTTTTGCAACGCGAGCAAGAAAGCGGCACCGGCGCGGTGGTGCGCGTCACGGTGGACAGCCTGTTGCCGCAGCTCGAAACCTACCTCGGGGCCACCGGCAGCGACATGCAAGAGCGCAAGCGCCTGGGCCAGTTGCTGGAGAACCTGCGCACGCACGGCATGGTGACGGAGGTGGATGCGCAAGACTGCATCACCATCCGCCCCATGATCGTGCACCTGCTCAACCCCGAGAACCTGCAAACCCTGCTGCTGCACCTGCGTGCGGTGGCCGAACAGGGCGGTGCCCAGGGCAACGCAGCCTACGGCGGGAGCACGCCATGAGCACCGACGCCTCCTTCATCCTGCAAGAGCTGCACCTGTACAACTGGGGCGCGTTTGCGGGCCGCCACCAGGTGGCGATTGACCCCGGCAACAGCGCCATCATCGGCCCCACGGGCAGCGGCAAGACCACGCTGGTGGATGCGCTGATGACGCTGCTGTGCGCCAGCCCGCGCTACAACCTGGCATCGACCGGCGGGCATGAGAGCGACCGCGACTTAGTGAGCTATGTGCGCGGTGCCAGCGGCCAGGGCAACGACAGCGGCGACCACATTGCACGGGCCGGGCGCTGCACCACCGGCGTGGCCGCACGGCTGCAGCGCAACGGCGCAGCGGGCCGCGACACCGTGTGGCTGGGCGCGCTGCTGTGGTTTGATGGCAGCAGCCAGTCGGCCAGCGACATGCAAAAGCGCTGGCTCTTTGCGCAAGGCGAAGGCCACAGCCTGGACCTGTGGCTGGAAGAGCAGCACAGCGGTGGCGCCAAGGCACTGACGCGGCTGGCCAAGGACAGCGACGGTTTGCAGATGTTCGTCAACAACAAAACGGCGTACCTGGCCAAGCTGCAGAGTTTTTTTGAGGTGGGGCCCAACGCCTTCACGCTGCTCAACCGTGCGGCGGGCCTCAAGCAACTCAACAGCATCGACGAGATTTTTCGCGAGCTGGTGCTGGACGACCACTCGGCCTTTGACGATGCGCAGAAGGTGGTCGATGGCTTTGCCGAGCTGGCCTCCATCCATGCCGATCTGGAGCTGGCGAACGCGCAGTATGTGTCGCTGCTGCCGCTGCGCGATTTGGCCGCACGCGAGCAGCAGCAGGCCCAGCACCTGGCGCACTGGCAGGCGCTGCAGCAGCAACTGCCCCACTGGTTTGCGGCGCAGGGCGTGCAATGGTGGGGCCAGCGCGTGGCGCAGTTGCAAGCGCAGATGGCGGCGCGGGAAGACGCACTGCATGCCGCGCAAGAACAGGTCCACACCGCTCGCCAGCACGAGCAGGACTTGCACGGCCTGTACCTGCAAGCGGGTGGTGCCAGCATCGAATCGCTGCAAGAGAACATGGACCACGCCCGCAAAGCGCTGGCGCGCACCGAGGCCCAACTGGCGCAGTACCAAACACTGGCACGCAACCTGGGGCTGGGCGCGCACGCCGGTGCCGACGACCTGGGCCGCCACCAGGCCCAAGCCCAGGCGGCGATGCAGCAGATCGACGCAGGCCAGGCACAGCTGCAAGCCCAGGCCGAGCAGGCCATTGCCCAGGCCCACAACGCCCACAAGCACCTGAGCGAGACCCAGGCCGAATACGACGCCGTGCGCCAGCGCCCCGGCTCCAACCTGCCGATGGAGTTTCAGCGCTTTCGCACCGAGCTGGCCGAACACCTGGGCTTGCCAGAGGGCGACCTGCCCTTTGCCGCCGAGTTGGTGGAGGTGCGCAAAACCGAGCAGGCCTGGCGCGGTGCCATCGAGCGTGCGCTGGGCAGCCACCGCCTGCGCATCTTGGTGCCCCAGGCGGCCATGCACACCGCGCTGCAATGGGTGAACCAGCGGCACAACCGACTGCATGTGCGCTTGCTGGAAGTGCGCGATGCCACGCCCGCAACGTTCCTTGCCGATGGCCTTGCGCGCAAGCTCCACCTGAAACCCGCCGCACCCACCGCGCACCTGAACACGCTGCGCCAGTTGCTGCACGGCCTGGACCGCCACTGCGTGCCTGATGTAGAGACCCTGGAGCGCACGCCCCACGCCATGACGGTGCAGGGGCTGATGTCCAGCCAATCCGGCCACTTCGACAAGCAAGACCAAAAGCGGCTGGACCAAGACTGGATGACGGGGTTTGACAACCGCGACCGGCTGGCGCATTTGCTACAACAAAAGGAGCTGCTTACGCACAGCCATCAAGCGCTGGAGGGCGAAAAGACCCAAATCCTGGCCACCCAACGCCAGGCGCAAGAGCAGCGCCAGTTGTGGCAGGCACTGCAAGGGCTGCGCCGCGAAGACCTGGACACCGCCGCCGCCGATGCGCAGTTGCAGCACAAAACGCAGCAACTGCAAGCGCTGCTGCACCCCGAGTCAGACACCGCGCAGGCCCAGCAGCGCTGGCAGGCCGCGCAAGCCCAGACCCGCGCTGTTGAAGGGCAACTGCGCGATCTGCAAACAGCGCAGACGCAGGACGACACCTTGCGGGCCACTGCGCAAAAGAAGCACAGCGCTTACCAGGCACGCAGCGCTGGCGCGGCGGTGATGGACGACCACTTGGCCGCAGACTTTGCCGGGCAACTGGCCAGCGCCGGGCACCGCTGGCCCACACTCGATGGCGACAACCTCGAAGCGCAGGAACGTGACGCCAGCAATGCCGTGCAAGCCAAAACCGCTGAAGCCCACAAAAAGCTGAACAGCCTGCACACCGACATCGTGCGCCAGATGGGCAAGGCCCAAGGCGAAGACCGGGGCGCGCTGGCCGACCACGCCCAAGAGGTGCAGGCGCTGCCCCACTACCTGCAGCGCCTGCAAGCGCTGGAGGAAGAAGCCCTGCCGCACAAGCGCCAGCGGTTTCAGGAATACCTCAACAACACCTCGCAGCAGGGCGTGGACACCTTGCTCAACGGCATCGCCGCGCAGGTGGGCGACATTGAAGAGCGCATTGCCCAGCTCAACCAAACGCTGCAGCGCGTGGACTTTCAGCCAGGCCGCTACCTGCAACTGGAGCCCCGCGCCGTCGTCCACCAAAGCCTGCAAGAACTGAACCGCGCGCAAGCCCAGTTGCGCACTGAGAGCCTGCGCGACGACGGCGGCCAAAGCCACTACCGGGCGCTGCGCGCCATCGTGGAGATGCTGCAAACCCACGCCAGCAACCGCCGCAGCAAGGCCGCGCAAGCGCTGCTGGACGCCCGCTACCGCCTGCAGTTTGCCGTGCTGGTGCTGGAGCGCGAGAGCGGCCAGATGCTGGAGCGGCGCACCGGATCGCAAGGCGGCAGCGGGGGCGAGAAGGAGATCATCGCCAGCTACGTGCTCACCGCCTCGCTGAGCTACGCGCTGTGCCCCAGCGGGGCCAGTCGGCCGGTGTTCGGCACCATCGTGCTGGACGAGGCGTTCTCCAAAAGCTCGCAGGCCGTGGCGGCGCGCATCATCCAGGCGCTGCGCGAGTTTGGCCTGCACGCGCTGTTCGTTACGCCCAACAAGGAAGTGCGCCTGCTGCGCAACCACACGCGCAGCGCGGTGGTGGTGCACCGGCGGGGTGCACAGGCCACGCTGGCATCGCTGCGGTGGGAGGAGATTGATGCATTCAGAAAAAGCACCCCCTGAGTCGCCTGCGGCGCCTTCCCCCTCTCTTGCGGGAGGGGGACGCACCCGGTGGCCTGGCCCAGCCAGCTCCACGGGTGCACTGGCGGGGGGCGCGCCGGTTTCAACGGTGGCGAGCGATGCGCTGGACGGTGCACCACCGGCATGAAGTCGCCGCAAACCCTGGCGGCCAAACTGGCCCAGCAATGGAACAACGCCGATTGGCGTGAGCGCCAGCTTTTGGGCGGTGCCGCTGCGTGGCCACTGACCCTGTCCATCGGCCAGCCCGACCCTGCCGTGTTCATGGGCGATGCCGCCACGCTGCGCCACCACCTGCAACAGTGGCGGGCGGTGGAGCAGCACGGCCTGGGCAGCGTGGGCAACGTGCAATGGCAAGAACGGCGCTACCGGGGCAGCAGCGATGCCATCGCCGTGCCCACGCACTGGCGGCTTGAAAAGCCCTCGCAGTGCATCGCCGCCATCCGCCACTTCAAGGTGCCAGGCCATGCACAAGTCCAAAGCGACTACGCCCGGCTCAACACCCTCATCGCGGGGGTAGAGCGCCCCGGCTTTCAGCGCTTGCTGGTGCGCCGACTGGTGCAGTGGCGCGACACGCCCGCCGATGCCGTCATTGCCGCCGCAGGCATGGCGCTGCAACTGGAGCCGGGCTGCGCCCAAGGCAAACCCCTGCGCGCACTGGCCGTGCAGGGCAACGACAGCAAATTCTTCGAGCGCCACGCCAGCTTGCTCACCGCCTTGCTGGACGAGCGCTTTGACGGCGAGGCCAGCCGCCAGGGGCTGGTCGGTTTTTTAGGCGCGCTACCAGAAGACGATCACTGGCTGCTCATCGCCCCGCTGGCCCCCGGCCTACTGCCCTTTGCGCAGATGCGCGTGCGCGCCAGCGAGTTGATCACCACCCCGCTGCCCGCCCACCGCATCCTGCTGGTGGAAAACGAACGCAGCCTGCACCAACTGCCCCAGCCCGTGGCAGACACCATCGCCGTGCTGGGTGCGGGCCTGAACCTGGGCTGGCTGGCCGCGCCGTGGCTACAAGAGCGTAGCGTGGCTTACTGGGGCGATCTGGACACCTGGGGTTTGCACATGCTTGGCACTGCACGCCGCCACCTGCCGCAACTGCGGGCGCTGCTGATGGACGCCGCCACGTTCAGCGCCCACCAGCACCTAGCTGTGGCCGAGCCGGTGCATGCGCCCGAATACGCCTGCAACACCCTGCAGCCCGACGAGGCAGCGCTGATGGTGCACCTGCGTTCGCAGGACAAAGGACGGCTGGAACAAGAATTTGTGCCAGCAGACGCCGTACATAGCGCGGTGTGTGCCTGGGCGAGATGAACAACCGACACTCCTAGGCGGGCGGTGCTGGCGAAGGCATTCGGCAGGAGCAAAGACCTACACCGTCGCGGGCACAGTGATCCAGCCCTGTTCGGCCAAATGCTCCCACGCAGCTTCCACGTGTGCGGGGCGCATCAGCTTTTCCTTGCGAGCGTTCCACTGCTGCACCGCCGCTAATGCCGCCTGGGGGGACTGCGCAGCACCCTCTTGTTCTGCCACCCAATGCACGGTGGACAACAACTCCATACCGTACGGCGACTGAAACCCCTCGATCAAGCGCTGCAGCCGTGCCAATCGATCCAGCAGCGCGGCATCCCCTTGCTCGGCCAAAAACACATCTGCCTCTGTCAGCGCATCCTGGATCGGAGCAATCTCGGCATCGACCGAGCCATCTCCCAAGCCCATGATGAAATGGCCATCCATGCGCTGCAGCGCATGGCGCAGTTGATCGGAGTACGGGCCGTAAAGGTGCTTTTCAAACCGCAGCCCCAGGTCTTGGCCTGCCACCTGCAAAAAGTAGCCGAGCTTTTGCACCTCGATCTTGGTCAGGCCATAGTCCAGATCACGGTAGGTGTCGATGGACTTCAAAATCGCAGCGCGCCCAGCAGTCATCTTGGGTCGGTGGGTGCGCACCACCATGTCTTTGGCGGCAGGGGCGGCTCCGGGCTCAAACAGGCGCACCTCTACATCGGGCAAGTCGGCGAAGGCCGCTTCAATCAACGGCTTCACATCGCGCCAGTCCAGCCCGCCATTGCCGCAGCCTAAAGGCGGCACCGCCAACGACCGAATGCCCAGCGCCCGCACCTGCGCCACCAAGTCCTTCAAACCGTCCTGAATGAACGACAATTGCGAGTTACCGCGCCAATGGTCTTTGGTGGGAAAGTTGATGATGAAGTGCGGCTGGGCATACGCCCCGGCATCAAACACCATCATGCGGCCCGGCCGCACCTGGCCTGCCTTGCAGGCCGCGTGGTAGGCCGCAAAGTTGGCGGGCCACTTGTTCTTGAACTGCAGCGCAATGCCCTTGCCCATGACGCCCACGCAGTTGACCGTGTTGACTATGGCGTCAACATCGTCCTGCTTCAACAAATCGCCGTAAGTGGTGTGGATGGTCATGGTTACTGGCCCAAGAAGTACCAGTCGGTCTTTACTTCAGCCCGTAATGGTACCCCTGCAGCATCCAAAATGGCCTGAACCGCCTGGGCCTGGGGGGCGTTGCACACCCCCACGCGGGTCAACGCAGCCAGTGGAACCCGGCGGTGGATCAAGAACTCGGCCATGCGCAACTCTCTGCGCTGCACATACCGCTCGTTCTGGTGCTGGTTGTGGAAATACTTGCAAAACCCATCGAGGGCAGGTGGTTCGGTGAGCAAATCCCACGCGATGGCCTGGGCCAGTTGCGCCACGTCGTTGTAGGCCTTGCTGTAGGCCAGCGTGGCATTGCGGTCATAAAACACGAACGGGGTACCGCCCGCTGTCACCCGGTCTACCGTGGTTTCCAGGTGCACGATGTCTTGCTGGCGCAGATCGCAGCCCGCCACCTGACCGTTGTGAATGGCGCTGAGCATGGGCGAGCGCGGCGCAAAGTAAAACGGCACATAGTCATGCACCGAGCCACCCGGCGGCAAGACCACCCGCTTGGCCGCCCGCACCCCTTGCGCACCCGCGTGGGCAATGTTCTGGTAGGCCACACCCGCCGCCGCGCCCTGCGCTTTGGAGAGCAAGGCACCCGCACGGCACAGTGCAGGCAGATTGCCGATGGCAGTGATGTGGAACAAGCGAACGGGTTGCGGCATGGGCATGGCGGCTCAGGCAAAAGCCTGCTGTTGCACCAGCGCCTCGGCCAGACGGGCCTGCACTGCCTCGCGTTCGGCTAGGCGCTGGCGCAGGTCGGCGCACAGGCGGCGCAGGGCGGTGACGCGGGTGACGATGCGGGATTGTTCGGGGAGAGGCGGCAAGGGGATCAACGCATTCCGCAGCGACACGTTGGACTTGTGGAACAAAACGTAGCCGGCCCGCAGCATCGAAGCCTGGCTGCGCACCACCACGCGGCCGGGGCGCAGGATGTGCTGTTCGCGCGTCCAGCCCGCTTGCACCAGTGCGGGCGTGATGAAACGGTCGCAAATGTCGTTTTCGCTGAGTTGGGCTTTGGACGGCACGCTCACAGATCAGTCTTTCTGGGCTCGGCTATACAGGGGGGACACGCTGAGTATGGCCCCATTGTCACAAGATGTTGAACCTATTCCGGCCAAACCAAAACGGTCGCCCGCTGGCACAATCCCACCCCCATGCGCTCCCCCATCTCCATCGTTGACGTTGACCGCCTGGACACCTGGTCCCGCTACCGCGCGGGCCTGTGCGACACCTGCGCGGCCAACTGCTGCACCATGCCGCTGGAGGTGCAACTATCGGACCTTGTTCGGCTGGGGCTGGTGGATGCGTTTGAGGCCGAGCACGAGGAGCCCCGGCACATTGCCAAGCGGCTGCAGAAGGCACGGCTGATTGACCACTTCAACCACAAGAACGTGGTGTTCACCATGGCGCGGCGGGCCAGTGGGGATTGCAACTTTCTCGACCCCAAAACGCGGCTGTGCACCGTGTACGACCAGCGGCCCGAGACCTGCCGCCTGCACCCCCAAAAGAAGAGCCCCAAGCCGGGGTATTGCGCCTACGGGCGCCGGGGCGGTTGACGGCGCTGCACTGCGGCAGGAGTATGGCCGCCACCGCCTTGAACCCCATGCCTGCCAAAGCCCTGCCCACCGTTGACCCCGCCCGCTGCACAGGCTGCGGCTGGTGCGTGGCGGTGTGCGCGCCGCATGTGCTGTCGCTGCAAGTGCTGGCACAGGCGCAGGGCACGGGGGCGGAGCCCAGCGCCTGGGGCCCCAAGCGTTCGCACCTGGACGACGCAGCGGGCTGCACGGGCTGTGCACTGTGCGCCGTGCGCTGCCCGTTTGATGCGATTGCGATGGTGCGCACCGGGCGGCCAGTTGCGCCGGGTCTTTGAATAGAAATAGCCGCTAGCGCTTATAAAACAAGCGCTGACAGCTATAAATAACGTAGCAAATCTTTCTGCAATGGGGAGCGAAGGCGGTGCGCTGCCAGACAGCCCGCGCAGTGCGCGTTGGCCACGTGCCGGGCTGTGCGCTACACTGCAGCGGTCATGTCGTTCACACCATCCTCCGTCATCGCACCCGCCGCAGCCTTTGCATGCATGGGCATGATGCTGCCTGCGTTCACGCGGGCGATGGGTGCACGAATGATGATCACCATTACCACCGCGGCCACCTGAGCGCAGCGCAGGTGGCCGTTTCGGCAGCCACCTGGTGATCGCTCTCTCTTCTCCCCAAGACGAATGCACGAAACCCAGCTCTGGCAGCTGGGTTTTTTTATGCCTTGCGCAAAACAGGGCTCAGGCAGGCGGTTTGCCCCAGGGCGATCCGGCTGTTGAACCCCGATTTGCGCAAGTAGTGTTTGTTTGTTCGTTTGATGTTTGGAGAAGCCGATGTACCGCGATCCCGTCCAGAGTCTTGAGCCCCAGTCCAGCCCCGCCGATGCGGTGGCTACACGCCCGCTGCGCGTGGGCATGATCGGGATTGGCACCGTGGGGGCTGGCACCTTTCGGGTGCTGGCGCGCAACCAGGCGCTGATCGCGGGCCGCGCGGGGCGGGGCATCAAGCTGGTGATGGTGTGCGCCCGCAGCCTGGCGCGGGCGATGAGTGTGGTGGGCACCGATGTGGCGCTGACCAACGACCCGATGCAAGTCGCCACCCACCCCGACGTGGATGTGCTGGTGGAGGCCGCTGGCGGCACCGGCCCGGCGCGTGAATGGGTGCTGGCCGCCATCCGTGCAGGCAAGCATGTGGTCACGGCCAACAAGGCGCTGCTCGCCGTGCACGGCAACGAAATCTTTGCCGCCGCGCGCCAGCACGGTGTGGCCGTGGCGTATGAAGGCGCGGTGGCGGTGAGCATCCCCATCGTCAAAGCGCTGCGCGAGGGGCTGACGGCCAACCGCATCGAGTGGGTGGCGGGCATCATCAACGGCACCACCAATTTCATCCTGAGCAAGATGCGCGATGAGGGCCTGGGCTTTGCCGAGGCGCTGGCGCAAGCGCAGGCGCTGGGCTATGCCGAGGCGGACCCGACGTTTGACATCGAGGGCATCGATGCAGCCCACAAGATCACGCTGCTGGCGGCCAATGCGTTTGGCATGCCGGTGCGCTTTGCCGATGCGCAGGTGGAGGGCATCACCCGCCTGCAGGGGCTGGACGTGGCCTGTGCCGAGCAGTTGGGCTATCGCATCAAGCTGCTGGGCGTGGCCCGGCGGCGCAAGGACGCAGCAGCGGGTGCAGAGGTGGACGGCGTGGAGCTGCGCGTGCAACCCGCGCTGGTGCCCGCCACGCACTTGCTGGCGCAGGTGAATGGCTCGATGAACGCGGTGATGGTCAACGGCGACGCGGCAGGCGTGACGATGTTCTACGGCGCGGGGGCCGGCTCCGAGCAAACCGCATCGGCGGTGATTGCCGACCTGGTGGACGTGGCGCGGCTGCAGGGCACCCCCGCTGCGCAGCGTGTGCCGCACCTGGGGTTTCACCCCCAGTCGATGGACGAGCAACTGGCCGTGCTGCCCCGCGCAGCCGTGCACACCCGCCACTACCTGCGCGTGCCAGTGCACAGCGCCCAACAGATCGAAGCCGTGGGCGCCTGGCTGGCGGCGCAGCACGTGCCCGTGCAACGCGTGGAGCTGGCCTGCGACAAAACGCTGCCCAGGGGCAGCGGGCCCCAGGTGCTGGTGCTGACCGATGCGGTGGCCCAAGCCACGGTAGACCTGGCCGTGCATGCGCTGGCCGCCCACCCTGCGGTGGCCGGGCCGGTGGTAGCGCTGCGGGTGGAGCTGCTGGAGGGATGATTCGCGACCAACCCGTTCACGCTGAGGTTGTCGAAGCGCCCCGCTCGGCTTCGACAACCTCAGCCCAAACGGTGATGAACGATTTCAGCCAACGTCAAAAAATCTGATCAAAAAATCTAATCAAAAAAGGCTCTATCGCTTATCTATCAAGCGCTAATAGCTATCAATTTTGATGCAGTCATGTGCCCATGGCATCAAGCCGACAGCACCAGCGCCGCCATGTCCGCAGCCGCCGGCGTGCCCTCGGCCATCAGGCCTTGCACCACACCGGCGCGGTCGGTGTCAGTGCGGTTCTGGCTCGCCTTCCAGACGCCCTCCCAGCGCTCCACCGCCAGCTCGATGCCCACGATGGCGCGCAGCAGCTTGTCGATGTAGTCGGGCGGTGCATCGTCGATGCGCCAGGGGTCGGGGCGGTGGGACTCGTGCCGCTCGCTCAGGGTGTGCAGGATGGCGCGCAGGCGCACCAGGTCGTCGAACGCGCTGAGAGCACCGTGGGCGTGCACGGTGGCGTAGTTCCAGGTGGGCACCTGCTTGCCGTCGATGGCTTTGGAGGGGTACCACGAGGGCGATACATAGGCCTGCGGGCCGTGGAAGACGGCCACGGCCTGCTGCGGCAGCAGCGGCCACATGCCGTTGCCGCGCCCCACATGGCCCACCAGCGTGCCGTGTGGGCCGCGCGTGGGGTCCAGATACAAAGGCACGTGGTTCACGTGCAGCGAGCCCTCGTGCGACAAGACCAGGGTGGCCAGGGGCTGGGCCTGCACCAGTCCCTGCAGCGCGGCCGGGTCGGTGACTTGAAACTGGCGGTTGGCAATGGTCATGTCAGGCTCCATCCACTTCGAGCACCGGCGCGCAGTCGATCTGCGTCTTGACCGAGTTGGCCAGAAAGCACGATGTGTGGGCGCGGTGGTGCAGGTCGTCGAGCTGTGCGGCGCTGGGCGCATGGGCCGCATCGAAGCGTGTGACGGGGCGCAACTGCACGTGGGTGACGGCAATCTGGCCCTGCGCGTTCTTGGCCATGGTGCCCACGGCAGCGTCGGTGTAGCTGTTGAGCCGATAGCCTGCGCGGCTGGCAAAGTCCATGAACCACAGCATGTGGCAGCTCGACAGCGCGGCGATGTAGGCCTCTTCCGGGTCTACCGCCGCTGCGTCGGAATAAGGCAGCGGCACCACATGGGGCGATGACGATGCGGCCACGGTGGCGCCGCCATCAAACTGCCAGGTGTGGGCGCGGTGGTAGCGCTTGTCCAGAAAGTCGTCGCTGCCACGGGACCAGGTGATGGTGGCGGTGTGTTGGGCCATGGGCTTCTCTCCACAAAGGGTGGGGTCGCTGGAACGCGAGCCGGGTTTCAACAATGGGCCGTCAGTTGAGGGCTGAGTTGCAGGCCCCGAACGCGACGCCGTGGCAACCACGAAAGCCGGAAAACCCGCGGCATGTGTGGACTAGGGACATAGCGGCGCCTGCGTTACTCGGTTGAAATCCGCTGGAAGCGTCCAAACGCGGGCAACCGGGTCGTAGCGCTGCAGCACAACCCGGCAACGGTCTCCGGCTACAGCAAAGCGCAACTGGTAGTCGTCACCCATCTGAGGGACAAACGTCAATGCGGCCGAGCAGTTTTCCATCGTACGTGTACCGCCACCACCCCACTCTCTGAGCGTCATATAGAACCCCAAAGTGACAGGCTCCCCTGCCCTGAATTTTTTCTCAGTGAAGAATTGTCGCTTCTGTGGTGGGTCCGGCATCTGCAAGCTGTCCCCTGGAGAGAAAGGCAGACCAAAAAAGGCTTTCGGGCCAAACATCGATATTTGCTCCATGTGCGAACTTACCTGTCTGTCTGGTCGCGGCGTGCATCCTGCCGGGGATTTGTACCCAGAGCCGATCAGCATGTCTTCGTTTGCAACGAAGCGAACCTTTGCAGACGGCTCGGTTTCGCTTGGTCCTTGATATTTGGTTGCGCAGCCTGTTAAAAGTGCGGTTACAGATAGAGTTGCCAATAGGAAATTCATCTAGTTCTCCTTCATTAAGAATTTTTCGCATTGCAGCAGCGGCAAAGATCATCTGCACCCCGCTATGCGCTGGCGCGGGGGATTATGTATTGCACATGCTGCGCCGATGCACGGCCGGTCGCGAGCGCAATTTCGCGCAGGCACGGCACCGTCGTTTGCTTTGAACGGCCCATCAATCCCAGCGACCGGGGCATGCACCTGTTGCACGAGGCGCCCGCAGGCACCGACGACGAAACCCTGAGCCGCAATGCCCTGTCCGCTGGCGTGATGCTGGCACCGCTGTCGCGCTATGCCATGCAGTCAGCGCGCAAAGGCTGGCTGCTGGGGTATGCGGGGTATGGCGAGGGGGAGATGCGTGCGGCGGCGCGCGTGGTGGGCGCGTTGGCACGCAGGCTGTGACCACAGGACGCGCCCCGCCGCAGCCCATATCGCCCCATGCGGGCTGAGGACCCACCCCATTTGCACTACGCTTCAGGGTTTTGCCCTTGCTGCATTTGCACCATGCCCTTGTCTCCCTACCTCGATACCGCCCCCGCACTGGGCACCAACGTTTTCCTCCACGCCAGCGCACAAGTCATCGGTGACGTCACCCTCGGTGACGACAGCTCGGTGTGGTGCAACGCCGTACTGCGCGGCGATGTGAACCGCATCACCGTGGGCCGCTGCAGCAATGTGCAAGACCTGACCATGGGCCACGTCTCGCACCGCAACGCCGCCAAGCCCGAAGGATCACCGCTGGTGATTGGCGACTACGTCACGGTGGGCCACTCGGTCATCCTGCACGGCTGCCGCATCGGCAACGAATGCCTCATCGGCATGGGCTCCATCGTGATGGACGACGCGGTCATCGAAGACCGCGTGATGCTGGGCGCAGGCAGCCTGGTCTCGCCCGGCAAGGTGCTGGAGAGCGGGTATCTTTACATCGGCCGCCCAGCGGTGCGCCAGCGGGCGCTGACCGATGCAGAGATCGCGTACCTCAAGTATTCGGCAGAGCACTATGTGCGGGTGAAGAACAACTACCTGGCGGGCACACCCGATTCGGCTGCGGTGCCGCCTGCGCCCCCCGCCCACCAGGGATAAAGCCAGGCCGGGATAATCGGGGGCTCCACGACCCCTGCGGCGGCACCGCATCGCCCAATTGCTTTTCCCCACCATGTCTGCCGTCGCCTCTTCCGCCCCACCGCAACGCGTGCTCTCCGTCATCCCCCCGATGACGCAACTGAACACGCCATACCCCTCCACCGCCTACCTCACCGGCTTTCTGCGCTCGCGCGGTGTCGCGGCGGTGCAGGAAGACCTGGCATTGGCACTGGTGCTGCGCTTGCTCTCGCCCGAAGGGCTGCGTGCCGTGGCCGCCCAGGTGGATGCGCTGCCCGCCAAAAAGCAAAGCCCCGCCGTGCAGAGCTTTGCGGCGCAAAAGGACCGCTACCTCGCCACCATCGGCCCCGCCATTGCGTTTTTGCAAGGCCGCGACAGCACGCTGGCGCACCGCATCGTGGGCCGCAACTACCTGCCTGAAGGCCCGCGCTTTGCATCGCTGGATGTGTACGTGGATGACGAAGGCGGCGACCCGCTGGGTTGGGCCTTTGGCGCGCTGGGCCTGACGGACAAGGCCAAGCACCTGGCCACGCTGTACCTGAACGATCTGGCCGATGTGCTGCGCGATGCGGTGGACGAGCGCTTTGAGTTTGTGCGCTATGCCGAATCGCTGGCGGGCAGCCAGCCCACGTTTGACCCACTGGCCAACGCACTCGCTGCGCCGCACACACTGGTCGATGAACTGCTGCTCCAGCTGACGAACGCGGCTATCGAACGGCACCGGCCCGATGTAGTGCTGCTGTCGGTGCCGTTCCCCGGCTCGGTGTATGCGGCGTTTCGCATTGCGCAGGCCATCAAGGCGCGGCACCCGCACATTGCCACGGTGCTGGGCGGCGGCTTTGTGAACACCGAACTGCGCGAGCTGGCCGACCCGCGCGTGTTTGACTTCTTTGACTACGTGACGCTGGACGCGGGCGAGCGCCCGCTGCTGGCGCTGCTGGAGCACCTGCGCGGCGAGCGTGGCCGCCAGCGCTTGGTACGCACCTTCGTGCGTGGTGACGATGGCGCGGTGCAGTACACCAACATGATGGAAGCCGACATCGCCTTTGCCGAGGTGGGCACGCCCACCTGGGACGGCCTGCCGCTGGACCGGTATCTGTCGCTGCTGGACATGCTCAACCCCATGCACCGCCTGTGGAGCGACGGGCGCTGGAACAAGCTGACGGTGGCGCACGGCTGCTACTGGAAGAAGTGCAGCTTCTGCGATGTGAGCCTGGACTACATCAGCCGCTACGAAGGCGCCAGCGCCGCCGTGCTGGCCGACCGCATTGAGCAGATCGTGCGCGAGACGGGGCAGACCGGCTTTCACTTTGTGGACGAGGCCGCGCCGCCCAAGGCGCTCAAGGCGCTGGCCACCGAGCTGATCGCGCGTAACGCGGGCATCAGCTGGTGGGGCAATGTGCGGTTTGAAAAAACCTTCACCCCCGACCTGGCCGAGCTGCTGGCCGACAGTGGCTGCATTGCGATCTCGGGCGGGCTCGAAGTCGCATCGGACCGGCTGCTCACGCTCATGAAAAAAGGCGTGTCGGTGGACCAGGTGGCGCGGGTGACGCGGGCCTTCAGCGACGCGGGCATCCTGGTGCATGCGTACCTGATGTACGGCTTTCCAACGCAGACGGTGCAGGACACCGTGGATGCGCTCGAGTACGTGCGCCAGCTGTTTGCCAACGGCTGCATCCAGAGCGGGTTCTTCCACCGCTTTGCCTGCACCGTGCATTCACCCGTCGGCAAGAACCCCGAGGAATACGGCGTGACGCTCGCGCCGCTGCCCCCCGGTGACTTTGCCAAGAACGACGTGGCCTTCATCGACCCCACGGGCGTGGACCACGACGCGCTGGGCAGCGCGCTCAAGAAGGCCATCTACAACTACATGCACGGCATTGGGCTGGAAGAAGACGTGCGCACGTGGTTCCCGTTCAAGGTGCCCAAGACCACCGTGCGGCGCGACCGCATCGAGCGGGCGCTGCAGCAGCGCGGCTGAGCCCGCAGTATTTCTTCAGGCAGCCGCCATGAAAGCCAGGATGTCGTCGAAGTCCTTGCGGTCCTTGGGCGTCTGGTACTTGTAGGCAGCGAACGACTGCTGGAGCATTCCGGTCAGCCGGTCACGGCGTTGCACGAGTTCGGCCTTCCACGCCGGGTCGCGCACCAGCAGTTTCAGGATAGCGAGCTTGCCGTCCAGGTTCTCGTACATGGCGTCGAACGAGCGGGCCGTGAGCTCCAGCAAATTGGCCAGCTTGGGCAGGCCGCGTGTTGTGGCCCCCTTGTCCAGCAGAGACTGCACGATCTTGGCTTGGTGGTAGTAGATGGCGATCTCGATGGGGTAGCTTTCCGAGGTGCGCTTGGCGCGTCCATCGGGGTCGGCACCGTGCTGTAGCAGCAGGTCCACGATCTTGGGTGCAGAGAACCGACAGGCCTCGTACAGGTTGGGATAGCCCTGGTGAGGCATGTTGGGGTCAGCGCCATGCTCCAGCATGAGCTGCACGACCTTCACGCGCTTGTCGGTGATGGCCTTGTTCAGGCAGGAGTAGCCGGAAGAGAACTTGCTGTTGGGGTCGGCCCCCTTCTCCAGCAGGGACTGTACGGTGGCCTGGTTCTTCGAGAACCCGATGGCGCGGATGAAGGCATAGGTCGGGTCGTTCTGCGCGCGCTCGGCAGCCTCAATGATCTTTCCCACCCGGCCAAGCTGAGCGGTCGGGGCCAGGGTCTTCATGAGTGCCACCACATCGGCGGGTGGCTTTTTCTTGCCGTCGATGAAGCCGTATTCAAGCTTGTGGGCGACCTCGTCGTCCACAAGCTCGGCGTGCAACGCATGGCACACCTTGGACAAGGGCTTGATGAAATCACCAACATCGGCAGAGCCAGAGATGAAGGCCGCGTCGATCACCAGGCCCGAACGCTCGTAGCGGTCGAAGCCCAGGTAGTCCGAAGGGTGAATGGTGAGCTTGCGGGCCGCAAAGAAGGCCCTGACTGCCGCTTCAAGCCCAGCACCATCGGGAGTGCTGAAAACCGCATGCAGTGCGTCGGCATCGGTATCGTTCTTGCAGACCAGCGTGAATCGCGTCGTGGTTTCCATGTTTTCTCGGATGGACTGAAGCAGTGGTTTTTACAGGCATCATATTTCCATGCAGACACCTCGCCCGCCCTTCACCGCCGCCATCTTCTGCACGGATGGACTGCTGGTCGACTCCGAGCGCGTTCACGGCAGCGCGGGTGCCGTCAAACTGATAGAAATTACCCCTAGCGCTTACCCATCAAGCGCTAATAGCTACAAAATTTATAGCGAATACCGCTTCTGCTCCTGGCAGGCCTTGTCGGCCGGAGGTCCCCAGTCGGTGTCCTGCAGTCCACGTTTCACATCGCGGCAGACCTGCTCCATCTTGGCGTCGGGTCCGCTGCCGGGCTATGGCTGGGGCTGGGTCGTGTTCACGCGCCGCTAGCCGCCCCCGTGCTGTAGGCCCAGGCCCTGCGCTGCTACGGGCATGCGGAGCCTGCTGTCACCAGAACAGCCACCGCTCCAGCGCATGGAGCAAGATGAACACGATGACGCCGAGCAAGAAGAGGATCGCCTTGCGGCGCGCCCGCTCGCTCACCACCAGCTTGTAGACCGTGTACGCGGCGAGCGTGCCCACAAAAGGCGCGGCAATGGCGGCCCCGGACATGATGATCGCTGCGAGCTTGCCCCAGCCGTCGATCCCGCCCATGGTCCAGATCGAACGCAAGTAGATCGCGCTCGGAATGGCCAGGCCCACCCACAGCACCCCGGACGCCACCGCCACGCTGAAGCGGTGCGCGAGCAGGCCATAAAGCACCAATGCGCCCACCACCCCGCCCAGGAACGCCAGCCGCTTGAGCCAAAACGGCAGCGACTCGCCAGAGCTGCGCGCTGGCGTGGCGTCACGGGCCTTCTTGGCCGCTGCGGCCGCCACCTGGGCCCTTTCTTTTTGCAGTTGTTGCTGCTTCTCGGTGGATTCACGGGCGCCGCGCAGGAAGTCGTCCACCGCCGGGTTGTCCACCTGCACAAGGATGCGCGCGGTGCGCGACAGGGCCTGGTCGTGCTGGGGAATGATGGTCTGCAGCGCCGCCCCTTGGCTGAACCAGTGCCCCATCTGCGCCAGCCAGCTGACACCAGCAGGTGGCAGTCCGTAGCCGCCCTCGACCGCACTGCACAGGTAGTACTGGGTGGTTTGCGGCGGCACCAGCGGGCGCGTGCTGTAGCGGGGCAGCGCGCATTGCATCAGCGGCGCTGCTGGCTGCAGGCCAGGGCGGCCGAGCTGTAGCGCGAACTCCGGCAGGGGCAGGGGTTCGGCCAGACTGTTGCGCACCCCCAGCCACAGGTACAGCCCCCGGGGCCGCCCATCCGGCGCCCGCCGCACCCACAAACCCGGCCCTTCCTGCACCAGCTCGGTCCCCAGCGCATCCAGCTCGGGGGGGCGGGGTACGTCAAGGCCATCACGATCCCATTCGGCCCGCAGCTGCTGCGCCTGCAGGATGGCGGGCCACACGGCCCGGGCGCGGCGCTCCAGAAAGTACGGGTCCAGCTCTCGGCCATGGGCGATGGCGGCTTCGATGCTGCTCGCAGCGGGCGCTGGCGCACCTTCCAGTGCCCGCAGCCAATCGTCCGCCAAGGCCAGCCGCAGATGAATCGCATCCGCGCCCTGGCCCACAGCCTCGGCGGCGCGCCCCCAGGCAAACCGTGCCGGGTCGGTGGGCAACACTTGCTGCGTGAGCAGGCGCTGGCGTTCCTGGGTTGTGTCTGCCTGCGCCATCGCTGGCGAGGTCTTGGTTTGCGCCCTGGCTCCCTCGCTGGCCACCAGGCACACCACCAGCACCGCCCAGCCCAGCCATCGCACCAAGGCTTGCTGCCACGACATGGCCCCGTGCAGGCCAAGGCCTGTAACCTGCGCCGTTCTTCCTCGCATCGCATCCCCCTTTTTTGGTGTCGTTGTGCGCAGATTGTGCGGCCAAGGGGTTGCGGCGGCCAGGCCGTCTGGAGCATGCGACACTACTGTATGTCTCAACAGGTTTGGGCCGCGCAGGCCCTGGAAGCATTTGATGCGGTGGTGCAGGCCACCGCAGGTTTTCGCAGCCGCACTGGCCAGCGGCTGATGGCCGAGCAGGTGGCGCGCACGTTCAGCAGCGCCACGCTGGGCAAGGTGGATGAAGAAAGTGGCGAGCCCGCGCCCACGCGGTCCATTGCCGTCATCCAGGCGGGCACGGGCGTGGGCAAGTCGCTGGCGTACTGCGCGCCTGCCATTGCGCTGGCGCTGGCGCGGGGCACGCGGGTGTTGATCTCTACCGCCACGGTGGCGCTGCAGGAGCAGTTGGTCCACAAAGACCTGCCCGCGCTGGCCGCGCAGCTGCCACAGCCCTTCAAGTTTGCGCTGGCCAAGGGGCGCGGGCGCTATGTGTGCAAGCTCAAGCTCGACCGCCTGGCGGGCACGGGCGAGGCCGAGGAAGAGGGCGAAGACGACCTGTTTGCCGAGGAGGAAGCCGCCGCCCGCGCCAAGCGCCCCCGGCACGAGACCGAGGCGCGCATCCAGTTCTATTCGACGATGGCGCAAACCTTGTCGAAAGGCGCGTGGGATGGCGACCGCGACAGCCTCGATACGCCGCCCGAGCCCGAGGTGTGGAGCCCCGTGGCGGCCGAGGGCGCCTCATGCACCGGCAAACACTGCCCGGCTTTCAGCCAATGCACCTACTACGACAAGCGCAAGGAGCTGGTGGGCGCGCAGGTGATCGTGGCCAACCATGATTTGCTGCTGTCGTCGCTGGGCGCGCGTGTGCTGCCCGAGCTGGACAACTGCCTGCTGGTGCTGGACGAAGCCCACCATCTGCCCGCCACGGCACTGGACCAGTTTGCCTGCAGCATGGACCTGTCGCGCATCACCTGGGTTGAGCGTCTTGCCAGCCGGGGCCTGCGCATTGGCGCGCTGCTGGAGGTCGAAGAGATTGCCGACATCCCCAAGCACTCGGCCCAGTTGCGGCAAACGCTGCAAGACCTGGCCCGCATCGTGATGGATGTGTATGGCGACAACCTCAAGAGCCAGAAAGGTGCCTGGGGCCCCGCGCGCGTGCGTGTGCCCCGGGGCGAGCTGCCCGAGCAGCTCATTGCCCCCCTGGGCCTGCTGGCAGCGAGCGCGGATGGGTTTCTGGAAGCCCTGCGCGCCATCAGCAAAGCCCTGCGCGCCGAGATGCGCGACAAGCCCGACGAGGCCAAGCGCCTGTCCACGCTGTATGCGCAGATCGGCATGCTGGCCCCGCGCCTGGAAGAGCTGCACGCCACCGCGCAATTGCTGCTGCAGGACGCGCCCGAGGGCGCCGACCACACGTTTGTGCCCGCCGCCAAATGGTTCACGCTGGAGATGGACGGCGACTTCATCGTGGTCAAGGCGCACGCCAGCCCCATCCTGCCCGGCACCACGCTGCGCAACCACCTGTGGAGCGCGGTGCGCGGCGCGGTGCTGACATCGGCCACGCTCACCAGCTGCGGGCACTTTGATTTCTTCTTGCGCGAGGCGGGCCTGCATGGCGACGAAGCCGCCACCACACTCGAAGTGCCCAGCCCCTTCAACTACGCCGCGCAGGGCACGCTGATTGCGGCTGAGACGCGCGCCGACCCCAAGAACGCCGCGCAGTTCACCGCCGAGATGGTCGATGCGTTGCTGCACGACATTGCGCGTGTGGAATACGGCGCGCTGGTGCTGTTCACCTCGCGCGAGCAGATGCGCCAGGCCGTGGACGCATTGCCCACCGCCATGCGCAGCGTGGTGCTGGTGCAAAACGCGCTGCCGCGCACGCAGCTGCTGCGCCGCCACCGCGAGCGGGTGGACAATGGCGAGCCCTCGGTCATCTTCGGCATGCAGTCGTTTGGCGAGGGGCTGGATTTGCCGGGGCGCCTGTGCGAGTCGGTCTTCATCACCAAGCTGCCCTTTGCCCCGCCCGACGACCCGGTGGGCGAGGCCCGCGCCGAATGGCTGCGCGCCGTGGGGCGCGACCCGTTCAGCGAACTGGTGGTGCCCGCCACCGCCATCCGCCTGGCGCAATGGGTGGGCCGTGCGATTCGCACCGAAGAAGACATGGCGCATGTGTACTGCTACGACAAGCGCCTGACGCGCACCAGCTACGGGCAACGCTTGCTCAAAGGGCTGCCACCGTTTGCGCTGGAGCAACGTGCGCCGCTGTGAAGCGGCGACACTTTGCGCACCCATTTCACAACCACTACAACAACGACAGAGAGGACCCCACCATGCCCCACACCGTTCCCGCCTGCCCCCAGTGCGGCCAGGAGAACACCTACCCCGATGGCAGCAACTATGTGTGCCCCGACTGCGCCTTTGAATGGCCGCAGGTGGCCGATACAGCGGACGCCGATGCCGATGCAGGCGATGGCATGGTCAGGGATGCCAATGGCAACCCGCTGGCCGATGGCGACGCGGTGATCCTGGTGAAAGACCTCAAGGTCAAGGGCTCGTCGTCCACGCTCAAGAAGGGTACCAAGATCAAAAGCATCCGCCTGGTCGATGGCGCAGACGGCCACAACGTGGACTGCAAGACCGACCTGGGGAGCATGCTGCTGAAGTCGGAGTTTTTGAAGAAGGCGTGAGGCACTCATCTCCAGTGCACGAGTGTCGGAGGTGCCGAAGGTGTGGACGCAGGCACTGGGTCCAGCGGAATCCTGCGTGACTTGCTGCAACAGGCTGTCGGACAAGCCCCCACGCACAGGCGCGCAGGGGAACGACGCGGCGCGGGATGTGGACGATAGCAAGGTGGCGCAGCTCTTCAGGATGGCCAAGGATCGCCATCACCGGCGAGCCAGTGCGCGGCCTGGGCGCGCACAAAGACCGGACCTTGTATTGAGCTGAGCGGCAAGCCCCACGGCTGCCTCCCCAAGCTGGGGCAGGGGCCGGAGGCATGCCGCACCCTGCCGCGATGCCAGGAACAGCGTCAACGTCAACACCAGCGTCTTGCACAGAACTTCAAGGAAAAATAGGCTCCAGCGCTTTCCTATCAAGCGCTAACAGCTATTTATTTCATAGCAAAACCACCCGACCATGGAGCCCACAGGCTCCATTTTTTTGGGCGTCTCTCTTGAAACTGCGCACCAAGACATCCACATGCCATCCATATACCATCCCTTTGGATGTTTTACGGAGCTCCCCCGATGAACAACACCGTTCCCATCGCCCCACCGCGCGGCAAGGTGCCCGAGTCCGAGAAGGTCACGATCAACCTGGGCTTTGTGGACCTGGGCCACATTGATCTGCTGGTGTCCGAAGGCTTTTACGCCAACCGTACCGACTTCATCCGCACCGCCATCCGCAACCAGCTCACAGCCCAAAACGACACCGTGCGCCAGGTGGTGGCCCGCAAGATGCTTGTGTTGGGTCTGCAGCGCTTTGGCCGGGCCGAGCTGGAGGCTGTGCAAGCGGCAGGCCAGGCGCTGGAGATCCGCGTTCTGGGCCTGGCCAGCATCGACGACGACGTGCCGCCCGCCCTGGCGCAGGCCACGATCGCCTCGGTGACGGTGTTGGGCGCGTTCCATGCCAGTGCGCCCGTCAAAGCCGCACTGGCAGGGCGCATGCATTGAGAGCCGCTCGACACCGTATCAACACCCCCTGGGGCCGCAGCGCACCGCTGGCACGCCCACCGACACAAGGAGAGTCCCCATGGACTGGAACCTGCACCTCAAGCGCCTGATGGGCGAAGCCACCCAGCTGGTGCGCAGCGGCCAGCTGGCCGACGCCACGCGGGCCATCCAGCAGACACTGGGCGAGGCCGTGGCGCGCCACAGCAACGCATCGGCACCTGCCAGCGCCGGTGCCTCGGCAGCGCCATCGCCATCACCCCCGGCCGGAGAGCGCCCAAGCTGGCGCAGTGCCAACACCATGCGATGCTCCCAAGACGTGGAAGACGCGGTGGTCATCGACCGCAGCGCCAACGCCCCCCACATACCCCACACCCCTCAACCGCCCCAGGCCTACGCAGAGGTGCCCACCGCGCCACACGCCACTGCCAGCCGCCCCCCGCTGCCTGAAGCCCCGGGCAGCTTTACCCGCGTGGCCTTCACCCACACCAGTGCACGCCACCCACCGCACCCCCCGCACCACTACCACCTGTACGTGCCTCCGGGCGCTACGGCAGGCACCCCCATGCCGCTGGTGCTGATGCTGCACGGCTGCACGCAAAACCCCATGGACTTTGCCACCGGCACGGGCATGAACGACGCCGCCGCCCCCGCCAACGCCCTGGTGCTGTACCCCGAGCAGCCTCACAGCGCCAACCCCAACGGCTGCTGGAACTGGTTTCGCCCTGGCGACCAGCACCGGGGCGGCGGCGAGCCCGCGCTGCTGGTCGCCATGCTGCAGGATGTGATGGCGCGCCACCCAGTGGATGTGCAACGCGTCTACGTGGCGGGTCTGTCGGCGGGCGGCGCCATGGCCGCGCTGCTGGGCCGCGAATACCCCGACCTGTTCGCCGCCGTGGGCGTGCACTCCGGCCTGCAGGCGGGCGCGGCGCACAACGTGATGGGAGCCCTGTCGGCCATGAAAAACGGTGCCAAACCCGGCGCCGCCACCCACGCCACGGCCGAGACCCCGGCACTGCCGCCCCCGCCGATGATCGTGTTCCATGGCGATGCCGACCCCACCGTGCATGTGCACAACGGCGAACAGCTGGTCGAAGCCACGCTCAACGCCCTGGCCACCGCACCGGGCGGCGAGCTGACCACGGTGGAAACCGTGCACACGGGCCAGTCCACCAGCGGGCAGCGCTACACGCGCAAGGTGTACGCGCGGCCAGGTCCAGCCACTGCGGGTAGTGCATCACCCGGCCCCGCGGTGGCAGAACACTGGGTGCTGCACGGCGCAGGCCACGCGTGGGCGGGCGGGCACGCGGGCGGCAGTCACACCGACCCACGCGGCGTGAACGCCACGCAGGAGATGCTGCGGTTTTTTCTGGAGCATTCACGCGCAGCGAGGGATTGACAAGCACCCGCGCAAGATCGCGCAGAACGTTCAATAGGTGACAGTGATGCTGGCATCCCTGACGCCGACACGCACATGCTCTGACTCCAGATCCGTCTTGAGAACGACCTTGGTTCCACCGGCGGCCACGGTGAAGGGATTGCCATAGCCAGCCGATCCCTTGATCGCGCTGCTGTAGTTTCCGGAGCCGGCAGGGTGTTCATAGTCAACGTGCACACTGGCCTGGGCACCTGGAGCCGTAATGCTCATGCTGTTGGAATTGCCGAGATCGATGTTGCGGGTGGTGTCTTGATTGATGGTGACGGTGATAGGCATGTGGATCTCCTCAAAAGTGAAGCTCGACGACGTGCCGGGCCGGGAGTCAATGTAGGCAGCACCACGCACGCTGGCGACTACAGGCCATTACAAGACGCCAAGAAGGAATGCTTCGCCCCCAAGGGTTGTGCCACAAGTGTGGGGTGCCCTCAGCCCCCGGCAGCTCGCTCAGCCCTTGGCGTGCAAAGGCTAGTGCGCGAGATCGCGCACCACACCCTCAAGCCCCTGAACCACGCAGGCCAGCCGGTCGAAATCCACCGTGTTCGGGATGTCCTCGCGGGCGCAATGGTGCGGACAGCGGCAGGAGCCGTGTCCGTCACCTTCAGCGCGGGATAGCCTGCATCGAGCCAAGCCGCGTGCTCTGCAGTCACGGGTACTTTGGGGGCCCTGCAAGGTCCGAAAAACAACCCGCGGGCTGCCTTCACCCCACAGCCCGGCGGCGCATGCCGCCCACCCCAGCCGCACCCACCGCCGCTGCCAGCAGTGTCAGCACCATCAGCCCCCATTCGCCCAGCGTCGGAATCGCTGTCGCGCCCCCTGGCCCTGGCGCCAGCAAGACGGGCGCGAAGGGGTCTTCTATGGCGCCCTGCAGGGGGTTGCTGTCTCCCACCCCGTTGTCTGTGACGCTGTAGGTCACCGTGTCTCCCGTGATCGTGCCGTGCGGGAACCAGGTGAATGCTGCGCCGCCCGTGGCGGGGCCGTGTTTGTACGGTTGCAGTCCGCTCAGGCTGCCAGCCGGGTAGTCCACGCGCACCGACAGGGTGGCGTTGTCGCAGCCTGGGCCGGCTGTGAAGCTGAATACGCCCAGGGGGAAGCTGGCACCCGCGGGTGCGCCTGGTGGCACGGTGGTGCCAAACTGCGCGTTCGAGATGGTGCAGCCCGC
>CAXIRU010000028.1:0-48550 GCA_964031875.1 Acidovorax facilis | reverse complement strand
CGGCAAAAGCGCTTGCGCTTGAACAGCAGGGACTGGGTGTTGCGCTTTGGGCGCTTGTCTTTGTTGAACTTCTTGAACGTGGCCATTGCGGACCCCTTGAAAATTAATTTTGTTGAATATCCTGGACGTGCAGCACTGCCGTTTTGCCATTGCGCGGGTTGGCCAGAAATCCATGGAACGTCCAAAGACTTCCGATGTTCTGCCGTGCCAATCGCTCAGCCATCGCTCCAAATGCAATGGCCTTCATGGCGGCCTTGACTTCACGGGGATGGCCTGCCTCGGTTTGCCGGGACTCGTGTTCGAGCCGCAGCGTGATGGCAGGCAATCCGGCGGGCGTGTAGCGCAGGGGTTCAGCCTCTGCGATACAAGCGGTCAAGACAACGCGGTTCTCCACTCCCGGGAGGAAGGATCAATCAGCGCTCGCCGCGCTCGCCACCGGCAGCTGCGTATTCAGCTTGGCTGGCTTTGCGGGCTTCTTCGCGCTCAACGGTCTTCATCATCGAAGATGGGCCTGTGTCGGCCTTCTTCTTTTGGACCGTCAGGTGGCGCAGCACGGCGTCGTTGAACTTGAAGGCATGCTCCAGTTCAGCCATCACGGCCTGGTCGGCTTCGATGTTCACGCACAGGTAGTGGGCCTTGGCCAGCTTGTTGATCAGGTACGCCAGTTGACGGCGGCCCCAGTCTTCTACGCGATGCACCTTGCCACCGCCAGCGGTGATCATGCCCTTGTAGCGCTCCAGCATGGCTGGAACTTGTTCGCTTTGATCCGGATGGATCAACAAAATGATTTCGTAATGACGCATGCAGACTCCTTTTGGGTGAGACCACCCACCGCGTCTAGAAGTGGTGTGGCAAGGGAAAGCCGACAATTATAGCCCGACCGTTTGCGCTTGTACACTTGGAGCGCTGCCCAGGGCTTCGGCAGCGCCCAACCTCCCCTTCATCGAAGGTGTGGCCCTTGCAAAAACTGCGGCTGGGCCGATATGCGGTACAACAATGCGCGCCCGCCAGGGCCGTCACAATGACATACCCCTGGCACAGACCTTGATATAGCCCGGCAAGCCCCCAGATGCCGCGCGTACCGTTTTTTTACCTCTTCACATCCTGACATGTCAGACCACAGCCCAACCAACACCGCCCCGAGCGCCCCTGCCCCCGAAGAAGTCGAAGCCGCCATGGCTGCCCACGCCTCCGATGAGCTGGCACGCCTGCAGGGCGAACTGGCCGAGCTGAAAGCCAAAAGCGCCGATCTGGCTGACCAGTTCCTGCGCGCCAAGGCCGAGGCCGAAAACGCCCGCCGCCGCGCTGAAGAGGAAGTCTCCAAGGCCCGCAAGTTCGGCATCGAGAGTTTTGCCGAGAGCCTGCTGCCCGTGGCCGACAGCCTGGACGCAGCACTGGCCATCAAGGAAGCCACACCCCAGCAGCTGCGCGAAGGCGCCGACGCCACCCTGCGCCAGCTGACCTCGGCCCTGGAGCGCAACAAGGTGGTGGCCATCAACCCCGCCGCTGGCGCCAAGTTCGACCCCCACCAGCACCAGGCCATCAGCGTGGTGCCCGCCGAGCAAGAAGCCAACACGGTGGTGGCTGTGCTGCAAAAGGGCTACGTGATCGCTGAGCGCGTGTTGCGTCCGGCGTTGGTCACCGTCACGGCGCCCAAGTAAGCCTCAAAAAAACCGACCCGGAAGACTTGAACCCAACCAAGTTATCCACAAGTTACTAGCCATCCAAACCATTCAAGCATTCGGAGAATAATCATGGGAAGAATCATCGGCATTGACCTGGGCACCACCAATAGCTGCGTTTCCATCATGGAGGGCAACACGACCCGTGTGATCGAAAACAGCGAAGGTGCACGCACCACGCCCTCCATCGTGGCCTACCAGGAAGACGGCGAGATCCTCGTCGGCGCCTCGGCCAAACGCCAGGCCGTGACCAACCCCAAGAACACGCTGTACGCGGTCAAGCGTCTGATCGGCCGCAAGTTCACCGAAAAAGAAGTGCAAAAGGACATCGACCTGATGCCCTACAAGATCGTGGCAGCCGACAACGGCGACGCCTGGATCGAAGTGCGCGGCAACAAGTTGTCCGCCCAGCAGGTGTCTGCCGACATCCTGCGCAAGATGAAGAAGACCGCTGAAGACTACCTGGGCGAGCCCGTGACCGAAGCAGTCATTACCGTGCCCGCGTACTTCAACGACGCGCAGCGCCAGGCCACCAAGGACGCTGGCCGCATCGCCGGTCTGGATGTGAAGCGCATCATCAACGAGCCCACCGCTGCGGCCCTGGCCTTTGGCCTCGACAAGCAGGAAAAGGGTGACCGCAAGATCGCCGTGTATGACCTGGGTGGCGGCACGTTCGACGTGTCCATCATCGAAATCGCCGATGTGGACGGCGAAAAGCAGTTCGAAGTGCTGTCGACCAACGGCGACACTTTCCTCGGCGGCGAAGACTTCGACCAGCGCATCATCGACTACATCATCAGCGAGTTCAAGAAAGAACAAGGCGTGGACCTGTCCAAGGACGTTCTGGCCCTGCAACGCCTGAAGGAAGCCGCTGAAAAGGCCAAGATCGAGCTGTCGAACTCGGCCTCCACCGACATCAACCTGCCTTACATCACGGCAGATGCCTCGGGCCCCAAGCACCTGAACATCAAGCTGACCCGCGCCAAGCTGGAAGCCCTGGTGGAAGAGCTGATCGAGCGCACCATCGCCCCTTGCCGCATGGCGATCAAGGACGCTGGCGTGTCGGTGTCTGACATCCACGACGTGATCCTGGTCGGCGGCATGACCCGCATGCCCAAGGTGCAGGAGAAGGTAAAGGAATTCTTCGGCAAGGAACCCCGCAAGGACGTGAACCCTGACGAAGCCGTGGCTGTGGGCGCCGCCATCCAGGGCCAGGTGCTGTCGGGCGACCGCAAGGACGTGCTGCTGCTGGACGTGACGCCCCTGTCGCTGGGCATTGAAACGCTTGGTGGCGTCATGACCAAGATGATCACCAAGAACACGACCATCCCCACGAAGTTCGCACAGACCTTCTCGACGGCCGATGACAACCAGCCTGCGGTGACGATCAAGGTCTACCAGGGTGAGCGCGAAATGGCCACGGGCAACAAGCTGCTGGGCGAGTTCAACCTGGAAGGCATTCCACCTGCAGCCCGTGGCGTGCCGCAGATCGAAGTGTCTTTCGACATCGACGCCAATGGCATCTTGCACGTGGGCGCCAAGGACAAAGGCACCGGCAAGGAAAACAAGATCACCATCAAGGCCAACTCGGGCCTGTCGGAAGAAGAAATCCAGAAGATGGTGAAGGACGCAGAACTGAATGCGGCAGACGACAAGAAGAAGCTCGAACTGGTGCAAGCCCGCAACCAGGGTGAAGCCGCCGTGCACAGCGTGAACAAGAGCCTGGCCGAACATGGCGACAAGCTCGACACAGGCGAAAAGGACGCGATCACCGCCGCCGTGAAGGCGCTGGAAGACGCGCTCAAGGGCGAAGACAAAGCCGCGATTGACGAGAAGACCACTGCGCTGATGGCCGCCAGCCAGAAGCTGGGTGAGAAGATGTACGCCGAATCCCAGGCAGCGCAAGCAGCCCAGGCTGCTGGCGGCGCCGAAGCCGCAGGTGCCTCGGCCGGTTCATCGAGCAAGCCCGCAGATGACGACAACGTCGTCGACGCCGAGGTGAAGGAAGTCAAGAAGGGCTGAGCGAGCCCCCGTTGACCCGAGCCGCCGCGCAATGCTCTTCAGGGGCTGCGCGGCGTTCCTGTTCCAACTGGGTTCTGAATCACTATGTCCAAACGAGACTTTTACGAAATCCTGGGCGTTCCCAAGAACGCTTCGGACGAAGAAATCAAGAAGGCCTATCGCAAGCTGGCGATGAAGCACCACCCTGACCGCAATCAGGGGGACGCAGCCAAGCCGGCCGAAGAGAAATTCAAGGAGGCCAAGGAGGCCTACGAGATGCTCTCGGACCCGCAAAAGCGTGCCGCGTACGACCAGTACGGCCACGCGGGGGTAGACCCCAACATGCGCGGCCCTGGCGGGGCGGGCGCAGAGGGTTTTGGCGGTTTTGCCGAGGCTTTTGGCGACATCTTTGGCGACATGTTTGGCCAGCAAGGCCGTGGCCGCGGCGCCGGAGGGCGTCAGGTGTACCGGGGCTCTGACCTCAGCTACGCCATGGAGATCACGCTCGAAGAGGCCGCCCGCGGCAAGGACGCGCAAATCCGCATCCCATCGTGGGACACTTGCGACACCTGCCACGGAAGCGGTGCCAAACCCGGCACCAGCGCGAAGACCTGCGGCACCTGCCAGGGCGCAGGCACGGTACAGATGCGCCAGGGCTTCTTCAGCGTGCAGCAGACGTGCCCGCACTGCCGTGGCACGGGCAAGATCATTCCCGAGCCGTGCACCACCTGCCATGGCCAGGGCAAGCTCAAGAAGCAAAAGACGCTGGAGGTGAAGATCCCTGCAGGCATCGACGACGGTATGCGCATTCGCAGCACCGGCAACGGTGAGCCGGGCACCAATGGCGGGCCACCGGGCGACCTGTATATTGAGATCCGCCTCAAGAAGCACGACATCTTCGAGCGCGACGGCGACGACCTGCACTGCCAGGTGCCTGTGAGCTTCATCACGGCAGCGCTGGGCGGCGAGATCGAAGTGCCCACGCTGGCGGGCAAGGCGGCCATCGACATCCCTGAAGGCACCCAGGCCGGCAAGCAGTTCCGCCTGCGCGGCAAGGGCATCAAGGGCGTGCGCGCCAGTTACCCCGGCGACCTGTACTGCCACATCGCGGTGGAAACGCCTGTGAAGCTGACCGAGCACCAGCGCAAACTGCTGCGCGAGCTGGAGGATTCGCTGAAAAAGGGCGGCGGCCGCCATTCACCCAGCGGCGAGAGTTGGACAGACCGGTTGAAGAATTTCTTTAGCTGACTGCACGCCAGCCCCCTCCCGAAAACCGCCAGCAGCCTCCCGGCCCTGGCGGTTTTCTCTTGATACAGGGCAAGAAACGCGCCGAGCCTGCCCCTGAAAGCAGCCTGCGCAGTAGGATGGGTTCCATCGACGACCACCCGGGAGCTTGGGCCTATGAACGTCAACATCACATTCCTCGGTGGCTCAGGCACCGTTACGGGCTCCAAATACCTGGTGCGCTACAACGACAAGAGCCTGCTGGTTGATTGCGGCCTGTTCCAGGGGTACAAACAACTGCGCCTGCGCAACTGGCAGCCGCTACCCGTCACGCCACACCAGATCGACGCTGTGGTGCTGACCCACGCGCACCTGGACCACAGCGGCTACCTCCCCCTGCTGGCCCGCGATGGCTACACCCGTGCCATCCACTGCACGCCGGGCACCCGCGACCTGTGCACCATCCTGCTACCGGACAGCGGGCACCTGCAGGAAGAAGACGCAGCCTTCCTCAATCGTCACAAGCTCAGCAGCCACAGTCCTGCCCTGCCCCTGTACACCCGGCTGGACGCGCTGCACTGCCTCAAGCAGTTTCAGATCCATGCGTACAACAAGGCGTTTGAGCCCCTGCCTGGCTGGCGCGTGACCTTCTCGCCTGCAGGCCACATCCTGGGTGCCGCCAGCGTGCTGCTGGAGGTGGGAGGCAGGCGCATTCTTTTCTCGGGCGATTTAGGGCGGCCCGACGACCTGCTCATGAACCCGCCCGATGCGCCACCCCAGGCCGACACGGTGCTCATCGAGTCCACCTACGGCGACCGCGAGCATCCACCAGAAACCTTGCTGCAAGAGCTGGGCCCCGCACTGCAGCGCCTGGCCGCGCGCGGGGGCATTGCCGTGGTGCCCGTGTTTGCCGTGGGCCGCGCGCAGGTGGTATTGCACGCGATTGGCTTGCTCAAGGCACAGGGCGTAGTACCCGCGGCACTGAAGGTGTTTCTGGACAGCCCCATGGCTGTCAGCACTACCGGGCTTTTTCAGCACCAGATGCGGGAACACCGCCTGAACACCCGCGAGGTGCGAGCGCTGGAGCACGGCGCCACCATGGTCCAGACGCCCGAACAATCCAAAGGACTGGCAAAGCTGCATGGCCCCATGGTGATCCTGTCGGCCAGCGGCATGGCCACCGGAGGCCGCGTACTGCACCACCTGGCGCTGCACGCAGGCGACCACCGCAACATGATCATCCTCACCGGCCACCAGGCTCCGGGCACGCGCGGGGCGCGCCTGGCGGATGGCGACAAAACCATTCGTATCCACGGCCAGGATGTGGCGGTGCGGGCCGAGGTGGTGCGGCTGTCGTCGGCATCGGCCCATGCCGACGGGAACCAGCTCATTGCCTGGCTGCGCAGCATGGGCCACATGCCCGACCAGGTGTATGTGGTGCAC
The DNA here is from genome assembly GCA_964031875.1 of Acidovorax facilis. GTDB lineage: Bacteria > Pseudomonadota > Gammaproteobacteria > Burkholderiales > Burkholderiaceae_C > Acidovorax > Acidovorax facilis_A. Next base: position 42,200 of record CAXIRU010000028.1, on the reverse strand, counting down.
GGCGAAATGGGCGCCGCCGACTGGCTGCGCCAGCGCATCGCACACGAGCTGCGCTGGCGCGCTGCGGTGCCCGAGCATGGCAGCACGCTGGCTGCATGAGTCCCCCCATCAGCCCTGGATCCATCATATGAATCAAAAATAATAGCTGACTACGCTTTCTGGATAAGGATTCCAATAGGAAAAGCAATTGAAACCCTTTGAAAACCAGCGCTAGCAGCTCACTTTTTTGACAACCAAACCCGTTGGACGATGAATGCCATCGCGTACAGCGATGGCAGCCGCGATAAATTGGCTAGAAAATAGGGAGCCTTCGCAAAACAAGAAGACAAAGCCCCCATCCATGAAAAGCTCAGAGCGCAGCTTTGCGCGCCGCATTGACCTCACATCGCTGCAATTGTTTGTGGCGGTGTGTGAGCTCGGCAGCATTGGCCGCGCGGCCGAGCGCGAATTCATCGCCGCATCGGCCGTGAGCAAGCGCCTGTCCGACCTGGAGGCGGCTGTGGACACCGCACTGCTCTACCGCCACAGCCGGGGCGTGACCCTGACCCCGGCGGGCGAAAGCCTGCTGCACCACGCCCGCACCGTGCTGTTTGGGCTGGAACGCATGCAGGGCGAGCTGAGCGAATACGCCGAAGGCGTGCGCGGCCATGTGCGCATGCACGCCAACATCTCGGCCATCTTCCAGTTTCTGCCCGAAGACCTGGGCGCGTTTGCCCGCCAACACAGCCAGATCAAGATCGACCTGCAAGAACACCTCTCCAGCGACGTGCTGAACGCCGTGCAAGAGGGCGCTGCCGACCTGGGCATCTGCAACGTGGGCCAGGGCAGCGGCGGCGCGCAAGAGCTGCCCAGCCGCCCCTACCGCTCGGACCGTTTGGTGCTGGTCGTGCCCGCAGGGCACGAACTGTCTGCGCTAGGCGCTATTGATTTTGAAGCAGTCCTGGACTGGGACATCGTGGGCCTGCACGCCAACAGCAGCATCAGCCTGGCCATGCGCGCCGCTGCTGCTGCCGCCGCACGCCCGCTGCGCCAGCGCATCCAGGTCACCGGGCTCGATGCCATGTGCCGCATGATCGACAACGGCCTGGGCGTGGGCCTGCTGCCCGACCGGGCCTTTGCGCTGATGCGCGGGGTGGGTAGCCTGCAAGCCATCCCGCTGACCGACGACTGGGCCCACCGCGAACTGCGCGTGGTCGCCCGCGACTTTGACGCCCTGCCCGTCACGGCCCGCCTGCTGGTCGAGCACCTCACGGCCCCGCACAACGCCGCGACGACACCAGACCAGGCCCAGCCCGCCGAGGCCTCGCCCGAATCGGCACCGCAACACTAAAATCATTGACCCACCTGAAAGAAGACCAAGCCATGGGACGCACCCTCTACGACAAGATCTGGGACGAACACGTCGTCCACACCGAGGAAGACGGCACGTCCATCCTCTACATCGACCGCCATCTGGTGCACGAAGTCACCAGCCCCCAGGCCTTTGAAGGCCTGCGCGAAGCCGGCCGCAAGGTGTGGCGCACCAGCTCCATCGTCGCCACCGCCGACCACAACACGCCCACCACGGGCTGGGAGCAAGGCTACGACGGCATCACCGACCCGATCAGCAAAGAGCAGATCGTGACGCTGAACGACAACATGGCGCAGATCACGCCCGCCGCGTTCTTCCCCTTCATGCACAAGCGCCAAGGCATCGTGCACGTGATTGGCCCTGAAAACGGCGCCACCCTGCCCGGCATGACGGTGGTGTGCGGCGACAGCCACACCAGCACGCACGGTGCGTTTGGCGCACTGGCCCACGGCATCGGCACCTCCGAGGTCGAGCACGTCATGGCCACGCAAACCCTGCTGGCCAAGAAGGCCAAGAACATGCTGGTGCAGGTCGATGGCCAGCTCGCCAAAGGCGTCACGCCCAAGGACGTGGTGCTGGCCATCATCGGCAAGATCGGCACCGCAGGTGGCACGGGCTACACCATCGAATTCGCAGGCTCCGTCTTCCGCGCGATGAGCATGGAAGGCCGCATGACCGTGTGCAACATGGCCATCGAAGGCGGCGCGCGCGCAGGCCTGGTGGCAGTGGACGACAAGACCATCGAATACGTCAAGGGCCGCCCCCTGTCGCCCACGGGCGTGGAGTGGGACCAGGCCGTGGCGTACTGGAAGACGCTGCACTCTGACCCTGACGCCAAGTTCGACACCGTGGTGAAGCTTGACGCCTCTGAAATCGTGCCGCAAGTCACCTGGGGCACCAGCCCCGAGATGGTGCTGGGCGTGGACGCCTGCGTGCCCGACCCCGACAAGGAAAAGGACGCCAACAAGCGCGGCGCCATCGAGCGCGCCTTGACCTACATGGGCCTGCAGCCCGGCAAGGCCATCAACGACATCACCATCGACAAGGTGTTCATCGGCAGTTGCACCAACAGCCGCATCGAAGACATGCGCGAAGCCGCCGCCGTGGTGAAAAACCTGGGCCGCAAGGTGGCCAGCAATGTGAAGCTGGCCATGGTGGTGCCCGGCTCGGGCCTCGTCAAAGAGCAGGCCGAGCGCGAGGGCCTGGACCAGATCTTCAAGGCCGCAGGCTTTGAATGGCGCGAGCCTGGCTGCAGCATGTGCCTGGCCATGAATGCCGACCGCCTGGAGCCCGGCGAGCGCTGTGCATCCACCAGCAACCGCAATTTCGAAGGCCGCCAGGGCAACGGTGGCCGCACCCACCTGGTCAGCCCTGCGATGGCCGCAGCCGCAGCGGTGCACGGCCACTTTGTGGACATTCGCCAGTTCGCCTGAACCACCCCATCACTTGCACCAAGACTGAAGGAGCCCTGTCATGAAAAAGACCGCCACCCTCATCGCCCTGTCCCTGGCCTTTGTGCTGGCGGGCTGCAACACCGTCAAGGGTGTGGGCCAAGACATCGAACGCGCAGGCAACGCCATCGAGCGCGCCGCCAAGTAATCAAGGTCCCTATGCAGAAATTCACCTTACTCAAGGGCCTCGTGGCCCCGATGGACCGCGAGAACGTTGACACCGACGCCATCATCCCCAAGCAGTTTTTGAAGTCGATCAAGAAGACCGGCTTTGGCGTGAACCTGTTTGACGAATGGCGCTACCTGGACCACGGCGAACCTGGCATTCCTGAAAGCCAACGCAAGCCCAACCCCGACTTCGTGCTGAACCAGCCGCGCTACCAAGGCGCTTCGGTGCTGCTGGCACGCAAGAACTTTGGCTGCGGCTCCAGCCGCGAGCACGCGCCGTGGGCGCTGGACCAGTACGGCTTTCGCGCCATCATCGCGCCCAGCTTTGCCGACATCTTCTTCAACAACTGCTTCAAGAACGGCCTCTTGCCCATCGTGCTGCCCGAGGCCACGGTGGCCCAGCTGTTCGACGAAGTGCACGCTTTCCCCGGCTACCAGCTCACCATCGACCTGGAGCGCCAGGTCATCGTGCGCCCCCAGGGCGAAGAGATCCCGTTCGAGGTGCAGGCTTTCCGCAAATACTGCCTGCTCAACGGCTTTGACGACATCGGCCTGACCCTGCGCCAGTCCGACAAGATCAAGGCCTTCGAAGCGCAACGCCTGGCGACCAAGCCCTGGCTTGCTCACTCGATGGTTTCCTGATTCTTTTTTAGTCTAAATGGCCTCTAGCGCTTATGCAACAAGCGCAAGCAGCTATAAAAATCATAGTAAATTCAATGAAAATCGCAGTTCTGCCGGGTGACGGCATCGGTACCGAAATCGTGGCCGAGGCCGTCAAGGTCCTCCAGGCACTCGACCTGAAGTTTGAAATGGAATCCGCCCTGGTCGGCGGTGCCGCCTACGAGGCCCACGGCCACCCGCTGCCCGAGTCCACCCTCAAGCTCGCCAAAGAGGCTGATGCGGTGCTGTTTGGTGCCGTGGGCGACTGGAAATACGACAAGCTCGACCGCCCCCTGCGCCCCGAGCAAGCCATCCTGGGCCTGCGCAAGAACCTGGGCCTGTTTGCCAACTTCCGCCCCGCCATCTGCTACGAGCAACTGGTAGGCGCATCCAGCCTCAAGCCCGAACTGATCGCGGGCCTGGACATCCTCATCATCCGCGAGCTGACGGGCGACATCTACTTCGGCCAGCCGCGTGGCCGCCGCACTGCAGTGGACGGCCACTTCCCCGGCACCGAGGAAGCGTTCGACACCATGCGCTACAGCCGCCCCGAGATCGAGCGCATTGCCCACGTCGCCTTCCAGGCCGCCCGCAAGCGCAACAAGAAGGTCACCAGCGTGGACAAGGCCAACGTGCTCGAAACCTTCCAGTTCTGGAAGGACGTGGTCACCGACGTGCACAAGGAATACCCCGACGTCGAACTGCAGCACATGTACGTGGACAACGCCGCCATGCAACTGGTCAAGGCCCCCAAGGCATTTGACGTGGTGGTGACCGGCAACATGTTCGGCGACATCTTGAGCGACGAAGCCTCCATGCTCACCGGCTCCATCGGCATGCTGCCCTCGGCCAGCCTGAACAGCAGCAACCAGGGCCTGTACGAGCCCAGCCACGGCAGCGCACCCGACATCGCAGGCAAGGGCGTGGCCAACCCGCTGGCCACCATCTTGAGCGCCGCGATGATGCTGCGCTTCAGCCTGAACCAGGAAGCCGCTGCCCAGCGCATCGAAGCCGCCGTGCAAAAGGTGCTGGCCCAAGGTCTGCGCACGCCCGACATCTACAGCGAAGGCACCACCAAGGTGGGCACCGCGCAAATGGGCGATGCGGTGGTGAAGGCGCTGGGCTAAGCCGAAACCTGGATCGCATGTGCAAGGGGCCGCAAGGCCCCTTTTTTCTGGGGATCACATCAACAGGGCACCACCTCGACGGCGCTGCCCGCTGCATCCAGGACGAGGCTGAGCACCTCTGTCGTCACGCGAGCCTTGTTCAGCACCACGTCAGCCAGCAAAGCAAAAGCCCCGCCCAAATAGGCCAAGTAGCCCCACCCCACAAAGTCATTGAACACCAGGGTGTGCAGCCAATCCTGGTTGAAGAGGTACAGATACCCCGTCACCAACGCCGCTATCAGCAGCAATGCGGCCGAAGGCAGCAGATGCAGCCCCGCCCGGGGCTTGAGCAGCACGGCCGCCGCCAGAAGCCCAAACACCAGCGCGTTGGTACCAGTGAAAATGCGGAACTCTCGCACGACCTGGCGGGCAGTTTCCATGTACTTGGTGCGGATAAGCACCGTCAGCTTTTCGCGAATGGCAGATGCGCCCGCCACCTCTCCCTCCAGCCCGCCGCGCACCCCTGCTTCAACCTTCTTGCGACATTCGCAATCAAGATCCGACATCTCGGCAATCACCTGCGAAAGCCGCTCGGGAAGGTGCTGTGCCAGCGCCTGCTGGGCTTGCGAAATTCGCTCAGACTGTCCGCGCGCCAACACCTGCGCTTGGCGCAGCAGAAAGTTTTCATCGAGCACGCCAATCTTCTCGCGCACCCTCTTTTCCACCTCTTGGCGGATGGCCTGCTTAGCCGCCTGCTCAACGAAACTTGGCGAGACAAACGATGCCGTAAGCGCCAGAGTGAAAACCACGCACCCCAGCGCGCCCAGTACCAGCGCCAATCTGCGTACGAACACCATGCAACGCGCTCCCCTCGACAACGATGCAGGCATTCTGGACGCACCGTGCTGCAACACGGCCCCACGGCCCATGAAAGTGTGATTTTCCCCACATTTCATGCCGCAGCAGCACATGCCGCTACAATCCACCTCCATGTTTGCCGCCCGCCCGTTCTCCCTGAACACCGCTACTGCCGCCCTGGCAGGCGTGGCTGTGCGCGCAATCACCACCAAAACCACGACCATTATTAAGGGCTGACCCAGCTCCGGTATCGTCGTGCGCCCTCCCTGGCCCTGACGAGCCGGGGCAAAAGTCAGTCCCGGTCGGGCACTGTTTCTTACACTGAAAAGGGGCGTTGAAATGAGCAAGTTGGTAGGGTTGGTCGGCTGGCGCGGCATGGTCGGCTCGGTCCTGATGGACCGCATGGAACAAGAAAAGGACTTCGATCTGATCGAGCCCATGTTCTTCTCCACCTCGAACGCAGGTGGCAAGGCCCCTGCGCAAGCCAAGAACGAGACTGTGCTGCAGGACGCGTTCAACATCGAGGCCCTCAAGCGCTGCGAAATCATCATCACCGCCCAGGGCGGCGACTACACCAACGAGGTGTACCCCAAGCTGCGCGCCGCGGGCTGGAACGGCCACTGGATCGACGCCGCCTCCTCACTGCGCATGGACAAGAATGCCGTCATCGTGCTCGACCCGGTGAACATGCCGGTCATCCAGAACGCCCTGGCCAACGGCGGCAAGGACTGGATCGGCGGCAACTGCACCGTGAGCTGCATGCTGATGGGTGTGGGCGCGCTGTACAAGGCGGGTCTGGTCGAATGGATGAGCACCCAGACCTACCAGGCCGCATCGGGCGGTGGCGCCCAACACATGCGCGAGCTGCTCACGCAGTACGGCACCCTGAACGCGGAAGTGCGCGCACTGCTCGACGATCCCAAGAGCGCCATCCTGGAGATCGACCGCAAGGTCATCGCCAAGCAGCGCAGCCTGTCCGCCGCAGAAACCGCCAACTTCGGCGTCCCGCTGGGCGGCTCGCTGATTCCCTGGATCGACAAGGACCTGGGCAACGGCATGTCCAAGGAAGAGTGGAAGGGCATGGCCGAAACCAACAAAATCCTGGGTCAGGGCGAGGGCTTCAGCTCTGCCGCCGTGCCGGTGGACGGGTTCTGCGTGCGTGTGGGCGCCATGCGCTGCCACAGCCAGGCGCTGACCTTCAAGCTCAAGAAGGACGTGCCCGTAGCGGACATCGAAGCCATGATTGCCGCCGACAACGAGTGGGTGAAGGTGGTGCCCAACACGCGTGAAGCCACCATCCAGGACCTCACCCCCGTAGCGGTGACCGGCACCATGACCATCCCCGTGGGCCGCATTCGCAAGCTGGCCATGGGCCCTGAATATGTGGGCGCGTTCACCATTGGCGACCAATTGCTCTGGGGTGCTGCCGAGCCCCTGCGCCGCATGCTGCGCATCTTGCTCCAGGCCTGAGCAAACGCCTCCTGAAAAGCGCGCGCAGCACCACTGCGCGCGCTTTTTTACGCCTGGCACGCCGACACACTCAGTTACACCACGTTGGCAATTGGCAACATTTAAATGCCCCAATTTGGTGCGTCCGGACCTCGCTCAAAGCTTCGGAGCCACCTCAGCTTGTCAGTGCAAAACATTGATGCTATGGTGCTTTTTACATATTTTCACGCGCCGGGGCGGGACCAGACCATGAGAAAAAAAGCACCGCTCGACCGAGCTGCACAAAAACCTAATCAGTTGTTGGCAAACATGCATCGTTGGAAATTTTCTGTCCTTGCGGCTGCGGCCGTTGCGTCGGCTGGCTTTTACGCTGGCGACGCCTCAGCCCTCGCGTTGGGTCGCATCACCGTGCAGTCTGCCTTGGGCGAGCCTCTGCGCGCCGAAATCGACCTGCCACAGATCACCCCCGCCGAAGCCGACACACTGCGCGCAACCACTGCCACCCCGGAAGTATTCCGGGCGCAGGGCATGGAATACACGCCAGCGATCAACAACCTCCAGATTCAGCTACAGCGCCGTCCGGATGGCACCGCCGTGCTGCGCCTGACCAGTGATCGACCGGTGAACGATCCGTTCCTGGACCTGGTGCTGGACGCCAACTGGGGCTCCGGTCGCATCGTGCGCAGCTACACCATGCTGTTTGACCCGCCAGCGCTGCGTCGTGCTGCGCCCAGCGTCACAGCGTCGCCCCAAATCTCCGCACCGACCGCCCAACCCACGCCCGCCGTGCGTGCGCCAGCCACCCCGCGCGCAACCGAATCACCCTCCGCCGCTGCGCCTACGGCACCACGCCAGCCCGCTGCAGCGCCCCGTCCCACGCCCGCAGACGGCGTCAAAGTGCAGGCTGGCGACACCGCAGGCCGCTTGGCGAATGCCTACCGCCCTGCCAGCGTATCGCTTGATCAAATGCTGGTTGCCATGGTGCGCGCGAACCCTGAAGCGTTCATTCAGGGCAACGTCAATCGCCTGAAGGCCGGTGCCGTACTGCAAATGCCGGATGAGTCTGCGGCGCAGGCAACCCCAGCACCTGAAGCGCGCCAGATCCTCGCAGCGCAGTCCAAAGATTTCAGCGAATTCCGTCGCAAACTGGCAGGTGCGGCACCTACGACAGCAGTGGCGGCCGCAGAACGTGCAGCATCCGGCACGGTGCAAACCCGTGTGGAAGACAAAAAGACTGCCACGGCAGCACCCGACAAGCTGACGCTGTCCAAAGGCGCAGTAAAGGGCCAAAAAGCGGCAGAAGACCAGCTCGCCAAGGAGAAGCAAGCCAACGAGGCTGCCACCCGCATGGCCGAACTGTCGAAGAACATCACTGACCTGAACAAGCTTGGCAGCGCATCGGCCGCTGCTGGCAGTGCAGCACCTACAGCTGCCGGCGGTGCCAGTGCGCCAGCAGGCGTGGCAGTGCAAGCCCCTGCAGTGCCCGCCACACCCACAGCGCCCCCCGTGCCAGAAGTTCCTGTATCGGCACCTGCGTCGGCTGCCAGCGCACCCACGGATGCCGCCGTGCCCGCCGAGGCAGCCTCTGAGCCCGCTTCTGCGCCAGCTCCTGCGGCCTCGGCACCCGCTGCACCGGTACGGGCTCCTGCACCACCGCCAGTTCCTGTTGAAGAGCCGAGTTTCCTGTCCGGCCTCATGGACGACCCGATCCTTCCGCTGGCCGGTGGCGGCCTGCTGGCCCTGTTGCTGGGCTATGGGGCGTACCGTGTCGTGCAGCGCCGCCGCCAGAACGCTGGCGTGGACAGCTCATTCCTGGAAAGCCGCATCCAGCCGGATTCCTTCTTCGGAGCCAGCGGCGGACAACGCGTGGACACGGCCAACAGCGAAATGACCACCGGCTCGTCCATGGCCTACTCGCCCAGCCAGCTTGATGCGGGCGGTGATGTGGACCCCGTGGCAGAAGCCGACGTGTATCTGGCCTATGGCCGCGACCTCCAGGCCGAGGAGATCCTGAAGGAAGCAATTCGCCACAACCCAGCCCGCGTGTCGGTTCATGTGAAGCTTGGCGAAATCTACGCCAAGCGCCAGGACCGCAAAGCGCTGGAAGCCGTGGCAGGGGATGTGTTCAAGCTCACCCAAGGCGAAGGCCCGGACTGGAACCGCATCGCCGAACTCGGCCGCGATCTGGACCCCGAAAACCGCTTGTACCAGCCCGGTGGCCGCCCCGGCATGGCGGAGGACGAGTCCCCATCGCTGCCCCCAGGTGGTTTCCCCAGCACCTTTACGGGTGCTGCGGGCAACGCAGCGGCTGCTGCAGCCCTCCCCCCGGACCTCGATCTGGATCTCGACCTGGACCTGCCTGATGACGCGCTGACCGATGCGCCGTCGATCGCGCCAGCCCCAGCAGGTGGTTTTGCGGCTGCGGCCGCCGCAGGCAACGCACGCCGAGCCTCGGACGCTGACACAGGCGATGAACCGCCAACATTGCGTCCGGAACTGGACTTGCCAGAGCTTCCCTCCGCAACCGCTCCTGCCTGGAGTGGTCAAGACACAGCCCCTGGCCCGATGATGGCGCCTCCGCCCGTCGCCAACCTCGACTTTCCGAGCGCAGACGACCTGAGCATGGCGCCATCCGGCCCCATGCCACTGTCTGGGGACGCCAAGGATTCTGGCCCGATGGAATTTGATCTGGGTGAACTGTCCCTCGACCTGAATGCGCCGTCCAAGCCCATGGCAGCCCCTACAGCCAAGGTAGCCGACGCTGCTCCAGAGTTCGTCGATGACGGCTCGGCGGCGGCGCAGGATGATCCGCTGGCAACCAAGCTGGCGTTGGCCGAAGAGTTCAACGCCATTGGTGACACCGACGGTGCACGCACGCTGATTGAAGAAGTGGTGGCCGAGTCCAGCGGTGCCCTCAAGACCCGTGCCCAGCGAATGCTGGCCGAACTGGGCTGATGCAGCCGGGTTTTTTCACGGCGCGCAATCCCAACCCCCAGGCCGCCCGATGATGCGGGTGGCGCTGGGTGTCAGCTACAACGGACAGGCCTACAGCGGCTGGCAAAGCCAACTGTCAGGCAACACCATTCAGGACAAGCTCGAAGCTGCGCTTGGGCGTTTTGCGACGCACCCTGTGAGCACCTTGTGCGCGGGCCGCACCGACGCTGGTGTGCACGGATTGATGCAGGTTGTGCACTTCGACACGCCGCTGAATCGGCCGTCCTCCTCCTGGGTGCGAGGCACCAACACCTTCCTGCCTGCTGATATTGCCGTGCAATGGGCCAAGCTTGTGCCGGACGCATTCCATGCCCGTGCCAGCGCGGTTGCACGGCGCTACGCCTATGTGCTGCTGCAATCTCCCGTGCGGCCGAGTGTGGATGCCGGTCGTGTCGGCTGGGTGTTCCACCCTCTGGACGAAAGGGCAATGCGGCAAGCTGCGGACTGCCTGCTGGGCGAGCACGACTTCACCTCATTTCGCGCGTCGGCGTGCCAGGCCAAGTCTCCCGTCAAGAGCCTGCAGCGCATCGACATCACACGCCGCGGGCTGGGCGAACCCCACCCGGAGCTCGGCTGGAGCCCTTGCTACTGGCGCTTCGAGTTCGAAGCCAACGCCTTTTTGCACCACATGATCCGCAACATCATGGGCTGCCTGATTGCCGTGGGCCAGGGGAACCAACCTCCCGAATGGGTAGCGCAGGTGCTCGCTGCAAAATCCCGCGATGCAGCAGCCCCTACGTTTTCTCCGGATGGGCTGTATTTTCAGGGGCCGGTCTATGACGCCGCCTGGGGGCTGCCCCAACGCACGGCTGCGTATGATTGGCTGCCATGAACGCACAAGACATCTCCAAGCTGCAGCATGCACGCACCCGTATCAAAATCTGCGGCCTGACCCGCGAGCAGGACGTGGATGCCGCTGTGGCGGCCGGCGCAGACGCAGTCGGGTTTGTGCTGTATGCACCCAGTCCACGCGCTGTGACTGCCGAACGTGCAGCACAGTTAGCAAAGCGCCTGCCCGCCTTTGTCACGCCCGTCTTGCTGTTCGTGAACGAAAGCGCTAGCAATGTGATAGCTGCTAGCGCTTTGATATCGGGCGCTACCATCCAATTTCACGGAGATGAATCCCCGCAGGACTGCCTGACCGCTACCCTCCGAGGCGCACGGCCCTACCTGCGAGCAGCGCGAATTCCCCTGGACGATGGTGCGGCCAGCTTCGACCTCGTAAAATACGCCCACGATTACTCTCACGCCCAAGCCATCCTGCTCGACGCCCATGTCGAGGGTTTTGGCGGCAGCGGCAAGGCATTCAATTGGTCACTCCTTCCACCAAGCGTCAGCTCTCACCTCGTTTTGTCTGGTGGACTCACGCCTGCAAACGTGACCGATGGCATTTTGCAAGTCCGCCCGCGTTGCCAAACGCTGGCGGTTGATGTCAGTTCCGGCGTCGAGGCCGATGGCCCTGATGGCAAGCCCCTCAAGGGCATCAAAGACGCCGTAAAGATTCAACGCTTCGTTGCCGCAGTGCGTGCGGCCGATGCACAACTTGCAAAAAACCCCCATGAATTCCTATCAGCAACCTGATCCTTCGGGCCACTTCGGCCCCTACGGCGGCAGCTTCGTCAGCGAAACCCTGACCCACGCCATCCGAGAACTGCGCGAGGCCTACGCCCGCTACCAGAACGACCCTGAGTTTCTGGCCGAGTTTCACTATGAACTCAAACATTTCGTGGGCCGTCCGTCGCCCATCTACCACGCAGCCCGCACAAGCCGCGAGGTGGGCGGCGCACAGATCTACCTCAAGCGGGAAGACCTGAACCACACGGGCGCCCACAAGATCAACAACGTGATCGGCCAGGCCATGCTGGCCAAGCGCATGGGCAAGCCCCGCGTGATTGCAGAGACAGGGGCTGGCCAACACGGCGTGGCCACCGCCACCATCTGCGCCCGCTACGGCCTGGAGTGCGTGGTGTACATGGGCGCCGAGGACGTGAAGCGCCAAAGCCCCAACGTGTACCGCATGAAGCTGCTGGGCGCCACGGTGGTTCCCGTAGAGTCGGGCAGCAAAACCCTGAAGGACGCACTGAACGACGCCATGCGCGACTGGGTGGCCAATGTGGACAACACCTTCTACATCATCGGCACGGTGGCAGGCCCACACCCCTACCCCATGATGGTGCGTGACTTCCAGAGCGTGATCGGCAAGGAGTGCATCGACCAGATGCCCGCCATGCTGGCCGAACAAAAAGTGCTGGGCGAACAACCCGATGCCGTCATTGCCTGCGTGGGCGGCGGCAGCAACGCCATGGGCATCTTCCACCCCTACATCCCGTTCGAGAAAACACGCCTCATTGGCGTGGAGGCTGCGGGCGAGGGTCTGGAGTCGGGCAAACACTCGGCATCGCTGCAAAAGGGCAGCGCAGGCGTGCTGCACGGAAACCGCACCTTCATCCTGCAGGATGACAACGGCCAGATCACCGAAACCCACAGCATCAGCGCAGGCCTGGACTACCCCGGCGTGGGGCCGGAACACGCCTGGCTGCAAGAAATCGGCCGGGCCGAGTACGTCGGTATCACCGACAAAGAGGCGCTGGAAGCCTTCCACTACCTGTGTCGCACCGAGGGCATCATCCCTGCGCTCGAATCGAGCCATGCCGTGGCCTACGCCATGAAGTTGGCCAAGACCATGCGCCCCGACCAGTCCATTCTGATCAACCTGTCCGGTCGCGGAGACAAGGACATTGGCACGGTGGCCGACCTCAGCGGTGCCGACTTCTACTGCCGCCCCAGCTGCCAGGGGCAGTCCGTGAAGGGCGGCGAACAACCCATCAAGGTGGTCAAATGAGCCGCATCGAAGCAACGTTTTCCACCCTCAAAGCCCAGGGCCGCAAGGCGCTGATCCCCTATGTGACGGCGGGCTTTCCGTTCGCAGATATCACACCAGCCCTGATGCACGGCATGGTCGATGCGGGCGCCGATGTGATTGAGCTGGGCGTGCCGTTTTCGGATCCCATGGCAGACGGCCCCGTCATCCAGAAGGCGGGCGAGAAAGCGCTCAGCCTGGGCATTGGCATGGTGCAGGTGCTCGACCATGTGCGCGAATTCCGCAAGCGCAATACCACCACGCCCGTGGTACTGATGGGCTATGCCAACCCCGTGGAGCGCTACGACCAAAAGCACGGTGCAGGCGCTTTTGTGCGCGATGCGGCAGTCGCTGGCGTTGACGGCGTGCTCATCGTGGACTACCCGCCTGAAGAGTGCGAGGCCTTTGCGGCCAGTCTGCGCGAGCACGGCATAGACCTGATCTTCCTGCTGGCCCCCACCAGCACCGATGAACGCATGGCCCAAGTGGCCCGTGTGGCCAGTGGTTATGTGTACTACGTATCGCTCAAGGGCGTCACGGGATCGGGTGCGCTGGACACGGCGGCTGTGGAGCACATGCTGCCTCGCATCCGCCAGCATGTGCAGATCCCCGTGGGCGTAGGCTTTGGTATTCGCGATGCAGCCACCGCCCAGGCCATCGGCAAGGTGGCCGACGCCGTGGTCATTGGCAGCCGCATCATCCAGTTGATTGAAGACCAGGAGCACGCCAAAGTAGTGCCCCTGACCATCGACTTCCTGCGCGGCATTCGCAAGGCCCTGGACGCGTAAAATAAAGAGCATCCCCCTGAGCGGCTTTGCCGCTTCCCCCTTCTCTCGCGCTTCATGCGGAAAGGGGGACGCTCCCAGCGCGGCGGGGCGGCCCTTGTGCGGGAGCCCTGGTCTCTGGGCCTCGATAGTTTCAAGGCCGTGCCGCCAATGGCCCATTCATACAGAGGAAAACCATGTCCTGGCTCGAAAAACTTCTGCCTTCCAAGATCCAGCAAACCGACCCCACCGAGCGCCGCCAGGTGCCTGAAGGGCTGTGGATCAAGTGCCCGAGCTGCGAAACGGTGCTCTACAAGGCCGACCTGGAACACAACCAGAATGTTTGCCCCCACTGCAGCCACCACCACCGCATCGGCGCCCGTGCGCGGCTGGATGCGTTTCTGGACGCGGAGGGCCGCTATGAAATCGGCCAGGAAGTCCTGCCGGTGGATGCCCTCAAGTTCAAGGACAGCCGCAAGTACCCCGAGCGCCTGAAGGAGGCCCTGGAAAACACGGGCGAGACCGACGCACTCGTCGTCATGGGCGGTGCCGTCAAGAGCATCAACGTGGTGGCCGCCTGTTTCGAGTTCGACTTCATGGGCGGCTCTATGGGCTCCGTGGTCGGCGAGCGCTTTGTGCGCGGCGTGGAAACCGCCATCGAGCAGAAGGTGCCCTTCATCTGCTTCACCGCCACCGGCGGCGCGCGCATGCAGGAAGGCCTGCTGTCGCTCATGCAGATGGCCAAAACCAACGCAGCGCTGACCCGCCTGGCCAAGAAGGGCCTGCCCTACATCAGCGTGCTGACCGACCCGACCATGGGCGGCGTGAGCGCTGGGTTTGCCTTTGTGGGCGACATCGTGATTGCCGAGCCCAAGGCGCTGATCGGCTTTGCCGGCCCCCGCGTGATCGAATCCACCGTGCGCGTGACGTTGCCCGAAGGCTTCCAGCGTGCCGAGTTCCTGCAGAGCAAGGGTGCCGTGGACTTCATCTGCGACCGCCGCGAATTGCGCAACACTGTGGCCAACAGCTTGGCGATGCTGCAGCGTTTGCCCGCTGACGCAGTGATGTGACACCACCGGGTGGGTGCGCCCGCCAAAGCCGCAGCGATACTACTATTTTGATAGCTGCTAGCGCTTTATGGATAAGCGCTAGAGGTCAATTTAACTGAAATTTTTTTGATATCAGATATCCATCGTCGCGCGCTGTACGCAGCCACCGAAACCAGCGCGGCCCCAGAGAGAAACGGCTAGCAAGGGCCGCCCCGAAGTGAAGTCGTCGTATCCCTTGGGGAAAGCGCCGAATGCGACTCAGGGAGCCTCTCCAGCGGGGCTACCTCATGACGCTGGCCTGCAAATGGCCCAGCACGATCATCGCCACTTGCAGCAAGACCAGCACGGCCAGTGGCGACAGGTCAACCCCCCCCACCAGCGGGATGATGCGGCGAAACGGCCGCAGGATGGGCTCGCACAAACGAGCAATCACATCGGCCAGGGGGGACCGCGCCTGCACCCATGACATCACGGCGTGGACGATCAGCAAGCCAATCAGCCCCGACACTGCCACCCGCGCAATACCAAACAATGCCAGCCACGGCAGCCAGGCCCATGCTGAGGCTGCGCCCATCAGGAGGGTCAGCAAAAAGTACTGCGCCAGCTGCAGCAACGTGGCAGCCACCAGGCTCGACACATCCCAGCGTCCCACGGGCGGGATCACACGGCGCAGCGGCATGATGAGCCAGTCCGTCAGCGCAAAAACCAGCCCGCCGACAGGGTTGGAAAACGGCACGCGCTGCCACTGCATGTACAGCCGCAACAGGCATGCCCCAGTGAGCAGGCCACCAACAACGTCGAGCAGGAAAGAGGCGATCTGATAGAACATGGATGAGACAAAAATAAGGGGCCGCCGCGAAAGCGGGCTGCGCCATGGGATGATAGCGAGCCAAGGCATGCCCCCATCCATGACACAACCCCTCACTCTGTCATCCTTGCCCCTTTTTCCTCTGGGCTCCGTGCTGTTTCCGGACGGCCTGCTCGCCCTGCGCGTGTTCGAGGTGCGGTACCTGGACATGGTGCGCAAGTGCCACCAGGCGGGCGCCCCCTTTGGGGTGGTGGCTCTCACGCAAGGCCGCGAAGTGCGCCAGGCAGGCGCACCAGAAGAGCAGTTCAACGATGTAGGCACCCTGGCCGTCATTGAACAGATCGATACTCCACAGCCGGGCCTGATCACATTGCTGTGCCGAGGCAGCCAACGCTTTCGCATCACCCAGCGCAGCCACCTGCCCCATGGCCTGTGGATCGCTGATGTCGGCCATGTCGACCCGGATCTGACAGTGCCCGTCCCGCAAGACCTGAGAACAGCATCGACAGCTCTCGCACAAGTGCTGCACACCCTGAGGCAGCGCGCCCCGGACGCCTCGACCGCGATCACCCCCACCGAAGCCCAGCTCAACGACTGCGGCTGGGTCGCCAACCGCTGGTGCGAGTTGCTGCCGGTTCCCCTGGAACTCAAGCAGCGCCTGATGGAGCTGGACAACCCGCTGGTGCGGCTGGAACTGGTGGGCGACGTGTTGGAGCGGACCGGAATTGCCCCCACGCAATGAACCGCTGCACCCTCCCCGCACCACATTCCTCCCATCGCCCATGCTGAACCACATCCTGGGCTGGTCGCGCGCAGCCAAGCGCATGGTGGTGGTGGCCATGGACATCTGCCTGGGCCTGATCGCCATGTGGCTGGCCTTCACGCTCAGGCTGGAGACCCCCCACTGGCCCGAGGGCTTGCAGTGGCTGGCGTATGCGCTGGCGCCCGCCCTGGCCTTTCCGATTTTTGCCAAGCTGGGGCTGTACCGTGCCATCTTCCGCTACACCGGGATCACAGCGCTCATCACCACTGGCAAGGCTGTGGTCATCTATGGTGCCCTGCTGCTGGGTTGCCTGCTGGTGGCCCAGTGGGAGGGCGTTCCGCGCAGCGTTGGCATCCTCCAACCGCTCTTGTTCATGCTGCTGGTGGGCGCCAGCCGCGCACTGGGGTGGCTGGCGCTGGCAGGGCGCAGCAGCCATGCCCCGTACCGCCTCCTGATCTATGGCGCCGGTAGCGCAGGCGCCCAGACAGCGGCGGGGCTGGGCAGCATGCGCCAGTACCTGCTCAGAGGTTTTGTGGATGACGATGCCAGCAAGATCGGGCGCAGCATCAACGGCGTGCGTGTGCATGCGCCCCAGGCGCTGCCCGAGGTTGTGCGCCGCCTGGGTATCACGGATGTGCTGCTCGCGCTGCCCAGCACCACGCGGCAACGCCGGCGGGAGATCATCGAGAGCCTGCGCGAGTTACCCGTGCGGATCCGCACTTTGCCGGGCCTGTCGGACCTGGCCAGCGGTCGGGTGACTGTCACAGACTTCCAGGACCTTGAAATCGAAGACCTGCTCGGCCGAGAGCCTGTAGCCCCAGACGCTGGATTGCTGGGGCGCAATCTGGCGGGCACCGTGGTCCTGGTGACCGGCGCGGGCGGCAGCATTGGCAGCGAGCTGTGCCGGCAGATCGTGCGCGAAGGGCCGCGCCAGTTGCTGCTGGTGGACCACAGCGAATACGCCCTGTACTCCATCCACCATGAACTGGAGACCCTGGCGCAGCAGGGCGAGCACGCATGCGCCCTGGTGCCCCTGCTCGCCAGCGTCACCCACAAGGCGCGCATGGCAGACATCTGCCAACAATACCGGCCCACCTCTGTCTACCATGCGGCTGCCTACAAGCACGTACCCATGGTGGAGGCCAACGCAGGCGAAGGCATATTGAACAACGTGTTTGGCACCCTGAACATGGTGCAGGTCGCGCTGGAAAGCGGCGCCAGCCATTTCGTGCTGATTTCCACCGACAAGGCCGTGCGCCCGACCAACATCATGGGCGCCACCAAACGTGTGGCAGAGATGGTGCTGCAAGCGATTGCTGCGTCGCACCGCGCCCCGTTCATACCCCTTGCTGAACATTCACCCGCCTGGGCCTGCCCCACCCGTCTGTCGATGGTGCGCTTTGGGAATGTGCTGGGCTCCAGTGGCAGCGTGATACCGCTGTTTCGCAAGCAGATCGCGGCCGGTGGCCCTCTGACCGTGACGCACCCGGACGTCACGCGCTACTTCATGACCATTGCCGAAGCCGCCCAGTTGGTACTGCAGGCAGGGGCGATGGCCGAGGGCGGCGACGTGTTCCTGCTGGACATGGGCGAGCCTCTGCAGATTCTGGAATTGGCAGAGCGCATGGTGGCCTTGTCGGGATTGACCGTGCGCGACGACAGTCACCCCGAAGGAGACATCGAAATCGTTTTTACCGGGTTGCGTCCGGGTGAAAAACTTTTCGAGGAGCTGCTGATTGGGGACAACCCCTTTCCCACAGACCATCCCCGCATCTTGCGGGCGCGTGAAGAATATCGCCCGTGGGACGAGCTGCAGGGCTTGCTCCAGGACTTGCAGCAGGTAGCCCATGCGGGCAACCCTGTCGCCATGACCACCCTGCTGCGCCAGTTGGTGCCTGGCTACCACCCTGAAGCCCAGCCAGCACTGCCATGAAGCCGGGACTCCTGCGAGCAACGCTGACCCTGCTCACGGGCAGCGTTGCAGCCCACGCCATCCCGCTGGTGCTGGGCCCGGCACTCACGCGCCTCTACAGCCCTGAGGACTTCGGACAGTTTGCACTGCTGTGGGCGCTGGCCACCAACCTGGCGGTGGTGGGCTGTGCGCGCTATGAATTCGCACTCCCCCTCGAAAGCACAGAGCTGCGCGCGGCCCAGCTCATGGCGCTGTGCGCGCGCATCTTGCTCGCCGTCACCACGGCATCTGCAGCAGCCGCAGCCGTGCTTCTGCTGTGGCGTGGCATGCCGATGGTGTGGGCGCTGCCATTGGCGGTGTTCGCAGGCGGCGCTGTGCAATGGCTCACCCTGTGGGCAACACGGTCCCAGCGCTTTGGTCTGCTGTCGGCGGCAAGGCTGCTGCAACAAGGCGGTGGCGCCATCCTGCAGCTACTGTTCGGGTTCATGAAGACCGGCCCGCTGGGTCTGGTGCTCGGCGCCACATTGGCCAGCCTGGGCGCGGCATGGATGCTGGCCAGGCCTGCACCTGCGGGTGGCTGGGCGGGTCTGTGGCGCCAGCCGATGGTCACACTCTGGTCCATGGCCCGACAGCACCGGGACTTTCCGTTGCTCAACACGCCCCACGCCTTCATGGGGGCGCTGCAGGACACCCTGACGTTGGTGCTGGTGGCGGCCTGGACCGGAGATGCCGCAGCGGGGTTCTGGGCGCTGGCGCTGCGCTACCTCAAGGCCCCTGCGACCCTCATCGGCGGGGCCTTGTCGCAAACCCTGTACCCCCGCCTTCTGAAGGCGCAGAGCCCCAACGAAGCGCGCACCCTGGTGCGCCAGGCCCTGCTGGGGCTGGCCGCCCTGGCCTGCCCGCTGGCGGCGGTGCTGCTTGTCTGGGGCCCTGACATCTTTTCCCTGGCCTTTGGCACCCAGTGGACGCAGACCGGTGAACTGGCCCGGGCCATCGCCCCGTACATCGCCGTGCATTTCATGGCATCGCCCCTCGCAGTGGTCACCATGGCCTGGGGCGCGCAGGCCTGGGCGCTGCGCCTGGCATTGATTGGACAATGCCTGTTTTTTGCAGGCCTGCTGTTGGGCCTCCACCTGGGCGGACTGACCGGCGCCGGATGGGGCGTGTCAGCGAGCATGCTGGCCTACTTTGCCTACTATTTCTGGGCGTTGGCGAACTGGAAGGACTGGAAGGACATGCCCCATGAGAGCCGTGCTTAACCGCTGGCGCCGCCGCCTCTGGCAGGCGCTGTTCTACCGCATGGTGTTCGGGGAAAGCGACCACCTGGGCCGCAGCCTGCCCCACACCCGCATTGCCCCCAGCACCTGCCTCGAAGGGGTTGAGGGGCTGCGGCTTTCCGACCACGTGTTCATTGGGCAATTCAACTTCATCGACGCCACGGCAGGCCTGCAGATTGGGCAAGGGGTCCAGATCACCAACTTCGTGAGCATCGTCACCCACAGCTCCCACCGTGCCATTCGCCTTCTGGGCAGCGGCTACGCTGTCCACGAAGGCCCCAAGCCTGGCTACATCAGCGCCCCTGTGGAGATCGGTGCCTACACCTTCATCGGCCCCCACAGCCTGATCGAGGCTGGCACGCGCATCGGCAAGGGGGCGGTGGTGTGTGCCTACGCGCAGGTACGCGGCGAAGTGCCCGACTTCGCCATCATGGCCGGGGCCCCGGCGCGCCAGATTGGCGACGTGCGCGACCTGGATGAGCGCCTGCTGTCGCAACATCCCGAACTGCGCCCCCACTACGAATCCTGGACGCGTGCAAGCTGACATGGCCACACACCTGTGCCTGCTGGGCGATGCCACCAGCCCCCATGTCCAGCGTTGGGCGCGGGAAATGCTCCAGCGCGGCTACCGCGTTTCGCTGATCACGGCCCGCCCCGCAGCCATCGACGGCGTCACGGTGCGGCTCATCCGGCCTGTGCAGCGGTCGATCGACTGGCTATTCCGCGTTCAGGAAACGAGGCGCCACGTGGCCGAACTAGCCCCCGACCTCCTGCACGCCCACTACGTCACTTCCTATGGATATCTGGCCGCACGTTGCGGCAAACACCCGCTGGTGATGACCGCCTGGGGCAGCGACCTGTTGGTGACCCCCGGTAAAAACGCCTGGATGCGCTGGTTGACCGGCTGGATACTGCGCCAGGCTGACCTCATCACCGGTGACTCCGCCAGCCTGATGAGCGCAGTGGCTGATTTCCGCCCGACCGGAGCCGCCGAAGAAATCCACTGGGGTGTGGAACTGCAGCGCTTCCACCCCGTTCCCTGGAGTCACAAGCAAGGCAGCCAGTTGGTGAGCCTGCGCGCCTGGGAACCCAACTACAACATCGACACCATCATCGAAGCGTTCGCCCTGCTGCAGGCGCGTTTGCCTGCCGCCGATCTGCGCTTGCACCTGCTCGGCGGAGGCAGCCTGGAAGGCGCACTGCGCAGCCAGGTGCATATGGCGCAGCTGGACAACAAGGTGCAGTTCCACGGCCGACTCGATGACGCCGGCATGACCCGGGTACTGGGCGAAAGCAAGATATCTGTGTCGGTGCCCAGCAGCGATGCGACATCGGTCGCCATGCTGGAAAGCATGGCGTGCGGCCTCGCCGTGGTGGCCAGCGCACTGCAGGCGAACCAGCATTGGATCGCCCCGCAGTGGCTGGTTGCGGCGGGGGATGTCACAGCGCTCGCCGACAGACTGGAAGCTCTCATCGCCAATGACGCCATCGCAGAGCAAGCCGGGCTGCACAATGCTGCACGCATAGCGCAAGACGGCGACCGCGCGGTGCAAATGAACCGCATGCACACGCTGTACCAGCAACTGCTCCGTACACCTTGAACCCCATGCCCCAAGGCCTTGAATTGGACAACCTGATCAGCGTGATCGTGCCGTGCCGCAACGAGCGCCAGCACATCGATGCTTTCTGCAGCTCCGCCCTGCGCCAAGAACTGCCCGAAGGCTGGCGCATGGAAGTGCTGATTGCCGACGGCAACAGCGACGACGGCACGCGCGAACACCTGATGCAGCGCTGTGCTGCAGACCCCAGGCTCGTGCTGGTGGACAACCCCGGCCGCATTGTGTCCACCGGACTCAACGCCTGCATTGCCCGCGCACGGGGCGGCACCATTGCCCGCATGGACGTGCACAGCCAGTTTGCCCCCGACTACCTTGCGCAGTGCATTGAGGCGCTCGAACGCACCCGCGCCGACAACGTGGGCGGCCCATGGGTCGCCCAAGGAACGGGCCCCACCGGGGCCGCCATAGCCGCCGCCTTCCAATGCCGTTGGGTGGTGGGTGGCGCACGGTCGCGCGATGTGCAGTACGAAGGCGAGGTGGATACGGTCTACCTCGGATGCTGGCCCCGCAGCGTGTTTGACCGATTCGGGCTGTTTGACGAAGCCTTGGTGCGCAACCAGGACGACGAGCACAACCTGCGCATGCGCCTGGGGGGTGCACGCATCTGGCAGAGCAGACGCATCCATTCCACCTACCACCCGCGCAATTCGCTCAGGCACCTGTTCGCGCAACAACGGCAATATGGCTACTGGCGGCCTTTTGTGATGCGCAAACATGGACAGCCGGGCTCCGTGCGACAGCTGGTGCCCGCAGCTTTTGTGGCCACCGCAGTGGGCACCGCCGCTGCCTTGCCGTGGTCTGCCTGGCCCTTGGCCGCACTGGGCATCGCCTACGCAACCTATCTTCTGGCAGCATCCGTGGCGGCGGCACGTTCGGCCCGCAACGGGGCACTGCTCCCCCGCCTCCCGTCGACGATTGCGGCGTTTCATGTGGGCTACGGCCTGGGCACCTGGCGAGGGCTATGGGACGTTGCACGCGCGCGCGCGCCCTCCTCCGACTTTGCGCGCATCACGCGATGACCGACAACGAACCCCAGGCCGTCAAGGCCCGCTACGCCCGGCGCGACACAGCGGCCGACGAGGTGCGCTACAGCCTGTATGCCAACGCTGCAGCACTGCAGGCGCAGCAGGAGCGCCTGCGCGCCATGGCACGCATCTGGCAGGCCCACGGCTGGAGCAGCCTGGCCCACCGGCCGATGCTGGAGGTTGGCTGCGGAAGCGCAGGCAATCTGCACGATCTGGTGCGGCTGGGCGCCACGCCCGCTTGCCTGACGGGCCTGGAGCTTCTTCCCGAACGTGCCGCCGCAGCGCGCGCCTCGCTGCCAGCAGGTGTGGCCATCGTCGAAGGGGATGCCGCCTTGGCCCCGGTGCAGCCCGCCAGCCAGGATGCCGTGCTCGCTTTCACACTCTTCAGCTCCTTGCTTGACGAGGGCTATCGCCGCCATCTGGCCGACGTGATCTGGCAATGGGTCGCGCCCGGCGGCGGAGTGCTGGTCTACGATTTCGTTGTCAACAATCCCGCCAATAGCGACGTGCAGGGCATTCCACTGCGCGAACTTCGCAGCCTGTTTCCAGGGGCACAGATACACTCCCGCCGCGTTACGCTGGCGCCTCCGCTGGCACGGCGCCTGCCCGCGCCAGCGATTGCGCCAGCATCCGCACTGCTGTGGTTTCTGCGCACACACCGCCTGACCTGGGCCGTAAAGCCGCACTGAGCACAGCCTCGCTTTGCCCTCTTAGCACGCACACAATACCCATGTACTCCGCCACCGACCTGCCCTTTCTCCCGTTCGCCCGCCCCGACATCGGCTCGGCAGAAATCGATGCCGTCAGCGCGGCCATGCGCTCGGGGTGGGTCACGACCGGGCCCAAGACCAAGGAGTTCGAGCAGGCATTCACCGCCTTCCTAGGCGGCAACGGTTTGCAGAGCATCGCCGTCAACTCCGCCACGGCGGGCCTGCACCTTGCGCTGGAGGCCCTGGGCATCGGGCCCGGCGACGAAGTGATCGCCCCCACACTGACCTTCACCGCCACCGTGGAGGTCGTGCGCTACCTGGGTGCCGACCCGGTGCTGGTGGACGTGGACCCGGTGACCCTCAACATCGACCCGGCCAAGGTGCGCGCGGCCATCACACCCCGCACCAAAGCCATCATGCCCGTGCACTACGGCGGGCTGGCCTGCGACATGGACGCCATCCTGGCCATCGCCAAAGAACATGGCCTCAAAGTGGTGGAAGACGCGGCCCACGCCTTGCCCACCACCTGGCGCGGCGCGCTGGTGGGGCAGTTGCCGTCCGATGTCACGGTGTTCAGCTTCTACGCCAACAAGACCATCACCACCGGCGAAGGCGGCATGGCCGTCACTCACGACCCGGCGCTTGCGCAGCGCATGCGCACCATGCGGCTGCACGGCATGAGCCGCGATGCGTTTGACCGCTTCACCTCCAAAACCCCGGCCTGGTACTACGAGGTGGTCGCTCCGGGCTTCAAATACAACATGACGGACGTTGCCGCCGCCATGGGCGTGGAGCAGCTGGCGCGGCTGCCGCAGTTTGTGCAGCGGCGCCAAGATCTGGCAAACCGCTACCACGAACAGCTGGCCCCCCTGCCCCTGACCTTGCCCGCCAATGCGCCACAAGGCGACACCCACGCATGGCACCTGTATGTCATCCGGCTGCGTGCCGATGCACCGCTGGGGCGTGACGAGGTCATCCAGGCGCTGTCAGACCGGGGCATCGGCACCAGCGTGCACTATGTGCCGCTGCACCGGCACCCGTACTGGCGGGACCGCTATCAGCTCACGCCGGAGATGTTCCCCCAGGCTGACGCCGCCTATCAGGCCATGATCAGCATCCCCCTGTTCACCGCCATGAGCGACAGCGACCAGGACCGCGTGATTGCCGCGCTGCACGAGGTGCTGGGCTGACATGCCCAAACGGCTGTTCGACCTGTGCTTTGCCGCCCTCGGGCTGCTGCTGCTCGCGCCCGTGTTGCTGGCCGTGGCGCTGTGGGTGGTGTGGGATTCACCCGGCCCAGCACTCTTTCGCCAAGAGCGTGTGGGCCGCGCGGGCAGCTTGTTTCGCATCTACAAATTTCGCACCATGCACCCGCGTGCAGAAGCTGCGGGCCCGGCCATCACCATCGGTGCCGACGCCCGCATCACCCGGGCTGGCCACTGGCTGCGGCGCACCAAGATCGATGAATTGCCGCAGCTGTTCAACGTGCTGCTGGGCCATATGAGCCTCGTCGGCCCCCGGCCCGAGGTGCCGCGCTATGTGGCGCTTTACCCGGACTCTTTGCGAGACCTGGTGCTCAGTGTGCGGCCCGGCATCACAGACCGCGCCTCCATCGAATTCCGCGACGAAAGCACTTTGCTGGGCCAGAGCAGCGACCCAGAGCGCACCTACGTGGAACAGATTCTGCCCATCAAGCTGCGCTACGCCGCCGAGTACGCCCGCTCACACACGCTCTGGAGCGATCTGAAAATCATCTTAGGGACGGTATCCGTACTGTGGGGCCATGGCCCGTCCAACGGATAAGGGCCGGCCGACACCCTGTAGCCGATAAAATCAGGGGCTCGGCTGAACCCAGCCCCCTCATTCCACGCCTCCCGCACCGACGGCACCTATGTCAGACCAAAACCACGCCCCCGCTCCCCAGGACGAAAACCAGCTCATCGCCGAGCGCCGCGAAAAGCTCCGCGCCCTGCGCGAGACCCAGGCCAACGGCGGTGGCGTTGCCTTCCCCAACAACTTCAAACCCGGCCACAAGGCTGCCCAGTTGCACCTGGAGTACAGCGCTGCCACCAACGAGTCTCTGGAGGCCGCACCCGTCACCGTTTCGGTGGCCGGCCGCATGATGCTCAAGCGCGTGATGGGCAAGGCCAGCTTTGCCACGATCCAGGACGGCTCGCTGGGTGAAGTGGGCGGGCGCATCCAGCTGTATGTGACCCGCGACGCCCTCGGCGAAGACCTGTACGCCGCCTTCAAGCACTGGGACCTGGGCGATATCGTAGGTGCGGAGGGCACGCTGATGAAGACCAAGACGGGCGAGCTGTCGGTCAAGGTGACCGGCCTGCGCCTCTTGACCAAGAGCCTGCGCCCTCTTCCCGACAAGTTCCACGGCATGGCCGACCAGGAGCAAAAATACCGCCAGCGCTACGTGGACCTGATCACCGACGAGCAGGCCCGCAAGCGCTTCATGGCGCGCAGCAAGGCTGTGAGTGGCCTGCGCGAGTTCATGGTGAGCCACGGCTTCCTCGAAGTCGAGACACCCATGCTGCACCCCATCCCGGGCGGCGCCAATGCCAAGCCCTTCGTGACGCACCACAACGCGCTGGAACAAGAAATGTTCCTGCGCATCGCGCCCGAGCTGTACTTGAAGCGTCTGATCGTGGGCGGTTTCGAGCGGGTGTTCGAGATCAACCGCAGCTACCGCAACGAAGGCATCTCGGTGCGCCACAACCCCGAGTTCACCATGATGGAGTTCTACGCGGCGTACTGGAACTACCTGGACCTGATGGACTTCACCGAGACGCTGATCCGCGAGGTGGCGCTCAAGGCCACGGGCTCGCTGCAAATGACCTACCAGGGCCGCGCGGTGGACCTGACCCAGCCGTTTGCCCGCCTGACCATCCGCGAAGCCATCTTCCAGTACACCGAAGCGGGTGCCCATGTGGACGACGCCGCGTGGCTCATCAGCGCCCTCAAGAAGCTGGGCATGTCGGAAGAGAAGGACAAGCTCTCCACCCGCTCGCTGGCCAGCCTGCAGGTGTTCTACTTTGAAGAAACCGTGGAAGACAAGCTGTGGCAGCCCACCTTCATCATGGAGCACCCCACCGAAATCAGCCCGCTGGCCCGCGCCAACGACACGCGCCCGGAGGTGACCGAGCGCTTTGAGCTGTACATCACCGGCCGCGAATTTGGCAACGGCTTCAGCGAACTGAACGACGCCGAAGACCAGGCCGCGCGCTTCCACGCCCAGGTGGCCGCCAAGGACGGCGGTGACGACGAGGCCATGTTCTACGACCACGACTTCGTGCGCGCGCTGGAATACGGCATGCCGCCCACCGGCGGCTGCGGTATCGGCATTGACCGCCTGATGATGCTGCTGACCGACAGCCCCAGCATCCGCGACGTGATCCTGTTCCCCGCGCTGCGCCGGGAATCCTGAGCGGCGCCGCACGCCGGATGTGCAGGAGGCGCCCGATAACCCCGATAGCCCACTGGCCGCCAGAAGCCATGCCTTTGACGGCCCCAGCAACGGGGCCCGGCAGGTGATGCTGCGGCGCCCCCGCACAGCCCTGCATGCCGCCACGGTGCCGGGCAACGGCGGTTTCTTTCGTTTTGACGTGCCCATCGACACTGTGGAGCAACTGCGCAAGTGAGTTTCTTTTCAGCCTTCTCGTTCGATGCCACCGAGCGCAATGCCCGGAGCATGGCCTACCGCATGCAGTCCTGGAAGACCCGGTTGCCGGACTGGGTGCAAGATTGGCTCGAAGTCATCATCCCCGGTACGCAAATTCTGCTGATCCTGTTCGCCGCCTGGCTGCTGCAGCGTGTGCTGCGCCGCATCGTGCGCCGCGCCAGCGCGCACTACCAGGTGCCCGACGAACTGGTGGTGCCCATGAACGGGCTGATCCGCTGGATCATCGTGGCCAGTGCGGCGCTGCTGGTACTGGAGCGCATGGGCGTGTCGGCCACCGTGCTCTGGACCGCCTTCACCGGGTTTGCCACGGTGGGGGCCGTCGCCTTCTTCGCGGCCTGGAGCGTGCTGTCCAACCTGTTTTGTGCGCTGCTGATCTTCACTGTGCGGCCGTTCAAGATCGGTGACTACATCGAAGTGCTGGACACCGCCGAAAAGCCTGGCGCCAAGGGCCGCGTGGTGGACATCAACCTGCTCTACACCACGCTGGAAGATCACAGCGCCACGGCCGGGCAGGTGGCCTGGCTGCAGATTCCCAATGCGCTGGTGTTCCAGCGCGTGGTGCGCAGGTTTCAGGGGGTGCCCCCCCCTGCCCCGCCGCTCGCGGCCGCAGCGGAGGCAGATGCGGCCGCCAACGCCTCAGCTGCCGCACCGGCGCCGGTGACGCCGAGCCCTTTCAACACCCCCTAACGCTGCACCTGACGGGGTGACAGGGCACCGCACGGCCTGTCTGCCTGCCTGCCGCTGGCAGGTCGGGGCATGAGGTCAGGGCAAGAGGTCCAAGGCCTGCAGGTAGGCGGGCTGGTACATCAGTTCATCCCAGGGCTGGGGCAGGGTTTCGGGCAGCAGCGCCAGGCGGCGTGCTTCGCTGTCTGCACTGGGCTGCCAGCGGCCCTGCGTGCGCGCCTTTTCCAGGCCGTCGATCAGTTCATCCACCGCCCGGCCGTCGCCCAGGCTCTGGTTGCACAGCAGCACCAGGTCGCAACCCGCCTGCAGCGCTGCAATGCCGGCGTCGGTGTAGCTGACCACCTGGCCGTCCAGGCGGCGCGCGCCTTCCATGCTCAGGTCGTCACTGAAGATGGCGCCGTCAAAGCGCATCTGGCGACGCAGAATGTCCTGCAGCCAGCGCTGCGAAAAACCGGCGGGGCGGCTGTCCACCTTGGGGTAGATGACGTGGGCGGGCATCACGCTGGTGAGCGTGCTGCTGAGCCAGGGGTACGGCGCAGCGTCGTCGGCCAGGATGGCCTTCAAGCTGCGCTTGTCCACCGGCACTTCGGTGTGCGAATCGGCTTTGACAAAGCCGTGCCCCGGGAAGTGTTTGCCGCAGTTGGCCATGCCGGCCTGCAGCAGACCGTGCATGAGGCTCTTGGCGAGCAGCGCCACCACACGCGGGTCGCGGTGAAAGGCGCGGTCGCCGATCACACCGCTTTCACCCCAATCGAGATCGAGAACCGGGGTGAACGAGAAATCAACCCCACAGGCGCGCAACTCTGCACCCAGCACGTAGCCGGCCGCCGTGGCCGCATTGGTGGCGCGCAGCGCGCCGCTGCCCGGCACGGCCTTGGCGCCCTTGCCATCGTCCATCCACATCTCGCCGAGAGCGCGCATGGGCGGCAGGTGGGTGAAGCCATCGGTGCGAAAGCGCTGCACACGGCCGCCTTCGTGGTCCACGCAGATGAGCAGATCGTCACGCACGGCCTTGATGCTGCTGGTGAGCTGCAGCAGCTGCGCGCGGTTTTCCCAGTTGCGGGCAAACAGGATCACGCCGCCGGTCAGCGGGTGCGCCAGGCGGCGGCGGTCGGCAGCGGTCAGCTCTGTGCCTGCCACGTCGAGGATGAGGGGGGCGTGTTCGGTCATAGGGTGTCACACATCAGTTTGCTATTGAATACATAGCTGCTAGCGCTTATCCATCAAGCGCCAGAGCCCATTTTTAGTCCAATTTTTCTACCACACAGAAGCTGGCGGCGTAGTCCGTCTCATCGGTCACGCTCAGGTGCGCCTTCAGCCCTTGGGCATCAAACCATTCCTTGAGTGCGCCGTGCAGAACGATGACGGGCTGGCCCGTCGCAAGCTTGGCGACCTCGCAGTGGCGCCAGGTCATGGGCATGCGCATCCCCAGGCCCACGGCCTTGCTGAAGGCTTCTTTGGCCGAGAAGCGGGTGGCCAGGTAGCGCAGGCCCCTGTCGGGCCAGCGGGCGCTGCGCTCGCGCCAGGTGGCCAGCTCTCCATCGGCCAGCACCTTCTGGGCGAAGCGTTCGCCATGGCGTTCGAGGCTGGAGGCAATGCGGCGCACGTCGCAAATATCGGTGCCAATGCCGTAGATCATGATTTTTGAATGAAATAGTGCCCTAGCGCTTATCTATCCAGCGCTAGCAGCTATCGAATCAGGAGTGACCTGTGGGGTGTCGCACACCAGCCTGCGCGGCAAACCCCGACTGGATGCAATCCAGGTAGGCCCGCACAGTCGCGGCGTAGCCCAGCTCCAGCGCGTCGGCAATGAGGGCGTGGCCAATCGAGACTTCGAGCACGCCGGGCACCTCGCGGACAAAGGCGGCCAAGTTGTCGCGATTGAGGTCATGTCCGGCGTTCACGCCCAGGCCTGCATCCAACGCTGCCTGGGCGGCGGCAGCGTAGCGGGCCAGTTGTTCGGCCTGTTGGGGGGTGCCCCATGCCGCAGCGTAGGGTTCGGTGTAGAGCTCCACCCGGTCTGCGCCTGCGGCCTTGGCGGCAGACATCTGTTCGGGCACCGGGTCCATGAACAGGCTCACGCGCACGCCCAGCGCCTTGCACTCCGCGATCAGGGGCTTCAGGCGCTCGGCGTCTTGCGGAAAGCTCCAGCCGTGGTCGCTGGTGAACTGGTCTTCGCTGTCCGGCACAAAGGTCGCCTGGTGCGGGCGAACCTCGCGGATGAAGTCCATCAGGTTCTGCGATGGGTTGCCTTCGATGTTGTATTCGCGGTCGGGCCAAGCCTTCATCAGCGCGGCAAGTTCGAACACGTCGTGGCTGCGGATATGGCGTTCGTCGGGCCGCGGATGCACGGTAATGCCCTGGGCGCCGGCCTGCAGGCACAGCTCGGCGGCCCGGGTGACGCTGGGAATGCCCAGGTGGCGCGTGTTGCGCACCAGGGCGACTTTGTTGACATTGACCGAGAGGGCCGTGGCGTGGGGGGTACGGAGGGTCTGGTTCATAGGGCCTGCAGATCGATCATGAGCTGGCGGGTGCGCAGCATGGGGCTGCCGCAATGGTATTGCAGCAGGGCGCGCAGCTGGGGTTTGAGTTCTGTGGCCACCGGCGCGCAGGCACGCAAGGTGGCGGTGTAAGTGGCGGCATCGTCCAGTGCACGTTGCAAAGTCGCCCACTGGTGGCCAAGCAGGCCAGCGCGGTCGGCCGCGGACGAGGCACGCAGGCCTCCTTCAGGCACCAGGGTGTAACGTGCAGCGGGCTGCAGAGCCTCGAAGGTCATGGTCTGCACATCAAGGCCAGGCAGCAAGCCAATCTCGCGCAGCAGCAACAGTTCGAAGCTGCGCAGCACGGGCTCCAATGCGTCTCCGTGCTCGCTGGCCAGCACCCGCACCACACCGGCATAGGCATCGAACAAGGCCGCATGCGGATCGGCGCGGGCCAACAAGCGCAGCAGCAGTTCGTTGAGGTACAGGCCCGACAGCAGCGCATCGCCGGTAGGCATGACATGGCCACCCACCCACTCGGCGCCCTTGAGGGTGTGGATGTCGGCCGTACCATCCCCTGCCAGGGAGTAGGTGAGCAGCAGGGGCTGCAGCGGCAGCAGCACCGGGCGAAAGTTGGAGCTGGGCTTCTTCGCCCCCTTGGCCACCAGGGCCACACGCCCCTGGCGGCGGCAAAAGACTTCCAGGATCAGGCTGGACTCGCTCCAGTCGTAGCTGTGCAGCACGAAGGAGGGTTCATCGACAATACGCTTGGCGGCGGCCACAGTGGGTCAGCAAAGGGGTTCAGTGTCGGTCAGACCGGAAAACACGGAAGCAGTGGCAGAACGATGGCAGCGCTGGATGGGCAGGCATCCCCCCGCTCGCCCCACTCACTCGTAGCCGAACGAGCGCACACGGGCCTCGTCATCCGCCCACCCGGACCGCACCTTGACCCACAACTCCAGGAACACCTTGGCATCCATGAGCTTTTCGAGCTCTTGCCGGGCTTCGGTACCAATGCGCTTCAAACGTTCGCCCTTGTCGCCAATCACCATCATCTTGTGGTTGTCACGCTCGACCACAATGGTGGCGGCAATCTTCACGAGGCGCTTGTGCTGCTTGCTTTTTTCTTCATCGAACTTGTCGATGACCACCGTGGAGGTGTAGGGCAGTTCATCACCTGTGAAGCGGAACAGCTTTTCGCGCACCGTTTCGGACGCCAGAAACTTCTCGCTGCGGTCGGTCAGTTCGTCTTCGCCGTACCACCAACCCTGCTCGGGCAGGTACTTGGCACAGATGCCAAAAAGGCGCTCGATATCACCTTTGTTCTTGGCCGACATGGGCACGAACTCGGCAAACGGGTGGCGCTCCTGCATGCTCTTGAGCCAGGGCGCCAGCTCTGCACGGCGGTGCACCATGTCCAGCTTGTTGGCCAGCAGCAGAGTAGGAATGCCGGGCTTGAACAGCGACAACACCTTGGCATCGGCCAGCGTGAAGTTGCCCGCCTCCACCACAAACAGGATCAAGTCCACATCGCCGATCGCGCCCATCACGGTCTTGTTCAGCGACTTGTTGAGTGCAGTAGCGTGGCGCGTCTGAAAGCCCGGCGTGTCCACAAAAATGAACTGGGTCTGCTCCAGCGTGCGGATGCCCGTGATGCGGTGGCGTGTGGTCTGCGCCTTGCGTGAGGTGATGCTGATCTTCTGGCCCACCAAGGCATTGAGCAGCGTGGACTTGCCCACGTTGGGTTTGCCCACGATGGCAATCACGCCACAGCGCTGGCCTGGCACGGCGGCAGGTTTACCCGCCGCAGCCAGCATGGCCTCAAGGTCATTTTGCACCCCAGCGCTTACCGGACCTTCGTCACCCGCTACATCTTTGGTAGCATCATTCATAATTTCTTTGCTTTCAATGTGGCCAGCATGGCAGCGGCAGCTGCCTGCTCGCCCGCCCGGCGGGAGCCGCCGATGCCGCGTTCGGTGAGGCCCAGTTCGGGAATATCGCACTCGACGTCGAAGGTCTGGCGGTGCGCAGCGCCCACAGTCGCCACAACCTTGTACTGCGGCAGCTTCATTTTGCGGCCCTGGAGCAACTCCTGCAATGCGGTCTTCGCGTCCTTGGACGCCGCCTGCATCTGCGGATTGATCTCCACGCTCTGAAAAAGACGGTGCACCAAGGCTTCGGCACTCGCGTATCCAGCATCCAGGTACACGGCGCCAATCAGCGCTTCGAGCGCATCCGCCAGGATGGAAGGGCGCTGCTGCCCTCCCGATTTGGACTCGCCTTCTCCCAATCGCAGGACATCGGAAATTTTGAGGCCCAGCGCCAGCTGGTGCAGGGTGTCCTGCTTGACAAGGTTGGCACGCACCCGGGAAAGATCGCCTTCCGGCAACGCCGACAACTGTCGGTACAGCAAGCTGGCAACCGCGAGATTCAACACCGAATCACCCAGAAACTCCAGCCGCTCATTGTGGTCGGCCGAGAAACTGCGGTGCGTGGTCGCGCGCTGAAGAAGGGAGGGATCAGAAAAAACATGCTGCAGACGCGCCTGCAGCGCTTGAAGGCCGGAATGCACTAGTTGGTCTGTCCTTCAAAGCGGTAGACAAGGTAGGCCGGGCCCGCCAGCGCAATCTCGCGGGAGTATTTAAATGACACCACGATCTTGTTGTCACCCCGCTTGGCAACTTCCAGGTCCTTACCGGAG
Organism: Acidovorax facilis; assembly: GCA_964031875.1. Classification (GTDB taxonomy): domain Bacteria; phylum Pseudomonadota; class Gammaproteobacteria; order Burkholderiales; family Burkholderiaceae_C; genus Acidovorax; species Acidovorax facilis_A. The sequence goes on along the minus strand of CAXIRU010000028.1, from coordinate 9,820 downwards.
ATAGAACTGATGTTGTCAATGGCCGCAGCACGGTCAAAGCTGGCGCGGACATCAGCAACGGTAGCGGCCTCCTTCGAAGCCTTGGTTGCAGCCTTGTTGATCGCCTGGTACTCCAGGAAGATCGGTATGGACTGCCCCCCAATGGCAAATACGGCCACGGCGATCACGCCAATGAACACCACACCAATAAAAGACAAACCACGTTGGCGAGATGCGCTGGTGGAACGATTGATTTGCATGTAGTTCTCCCTCAGTGTTCTGAAAAGCCGGCCATCCATCAATGGAACGACCCAATGCGCTTGAGATTACCGAAATTCATCCAGACAAAAAAGGCCTTCCCGACGATATTGCCCTCAGGAACAAATCCCCAGTAGCGCGAGTCGAGCGAGTTGTCCCGGTTGTCACCCATCATGAAATAGTGCCCCTCAGGCACCTTGCAGACAACGCCCTCGACACTGTAACGGCAGTTTTTGCGGTAGGCAAAATTGCTGGCGCCTTGCACAAAAGCTGGTACATCCGGGTTGTTCAGCAAACGATGGGGCTTGTCACCCAATTGCTCTTCAAACTGCTTGAAGTAGCGCATCGAGTCTTCTTCGAAAAAGTCTGGCAGCGCCTTGGTATCGACGGCTTGGCCGTTCACCGTGAGGCGCTTGTTGAGGTAGGCCACCTCGTCACCTGGCACACCCACCACGCGCTTGATGTAGTCCAGACTCGGCTGTGGAGGGTACCGAAATACCAGGACATCCCCACGCGCGGGTTTGGTACCTTCGGTGATCTTGGTGTGAATCACCGGCAGCCGAACGCCGTAGGTGAACTTGTTCACCAAGATCAGGTCACCCACCAGCAGCGTCGGAATCATCGAGCCAGAAGGGATCTTGAAGGGTTCGAAAAGAAAAGACCTCAGAACAAACACCGCCACGATGACCGGGAAAAGCCCCGCAGTCCAGTCCAGCCACCAGGGCTGCATGAGCAGCCGCCCCTTGGCTTCCTGCACATCGACATCGACCTTCTGGATACCCATGCGGTCCAGCTCTGCACGGCGCGCTGTCGCAGCATCTTCAACGGCTTGGGCAGCCCGGCGGCGCTGGGGCAGAAAATAGAAACGCTCGGCCAGCCAGTAAGCGCCCGTGACCACCGTGGCCAGGAACAACAGCAAGGCGAAATTGCCTTCGATGGCACCAAAGTACCAGGCCGCGATGTAGCCACCAAATGCGGCGAGCACCAGGGACGTGAAAACTTGCATGAACTGGAGCATCAGTCTTCCACCTGCAAAATTGCCAGAAACGCCTCTTGGGGCACTTCGACCGATCCGATCTGTTTCATGCGTTTCTTGCCTGCTTTCTGCTTCTCAAGGAGCTTGCGTTTGCGGCTGACATCGCCACCGTAACATTTTGCCAGCACGTTCTTGCGCAATGCCTTGATCGTTTCGCGCGCAATGATGTTGGCGCCGATGGCCGCCTGAATGGCCACGTCATACATCTGTCGGCTGATGATCTCGCGCATCTTGGCAACCACAGCGCGACCGCGGTACTGGGACTGAGAGCGGTGAACGATGATCGACAGGGCATCGACCTTCTCGCCATTGAGAAGGATGTCGACCTTCACTACATCCGAGGCACGGTATTCCTTGAACTCGTAGTCCATGGAGGCATAGCCGCGCGACACCGACTTAAGCTTGTCGAAGAAGTCGAGCACGATTTCACCCAGCGGCATTTCGTAAGTGAGCATCACTTGGCGACCGTGGTACGCCATGTTCATCTGAACACCACGCTTCTGGTTGGCCAGCGTCATCACTGGGCCGACATAGTCCTGGGGCATGTACAGGTGCACCGTGACGATGGGCTCGCGAATTTCCTCCAGCCGTCCCTGGTCAGGCATCTTGGAGGGGTTCTCGACCATGATCACTTCGCCATCGGCCTTGAGCACCTCATAGACCACACTGGGGGCGGTCGTGATGAGGTCCTGGTCAAACTCGCGTTCCAGGCGCTCCTGCACGATTTCCATGTGCAGCAGACCCAGAAAGCCGCAACGGAAACCGAAGCCTAGCGCCTGGCTGACTTCCGGCTCGTAATGCAAAGAGGCGTCGTTGAGCTTTAGCTTTTCGAGTGCATCGCGCAACGAGTCATATTCGCTCGCTTCTGTCGGGTACAAGCCGGCAAACACCTGGGGCTGGATCTCTTTGAAGCCCGGCAATGCTTCATCAGCAGGGCCTGCATTGTTAGGCAGCTTCTTTTCAAGCGTGATGGTGTCACCCACCTTGGCCGCCTGCAGCTCCTTGATGCCAGCAATGATGTAGCCCACCTGCCCCGCATCGAGCGAATTGCGCGGCTCATTCGCAGGTGTGAACACGCCCAGGTTGTCCGCGTTATATACCGCACCGCTGGCCATCATCTTGATGCGCTCACCCTTGAGCAATCGACCATCAACCACACGCACCAGCATCACCACACCCACGTAACTGTCGAACCAGCTGTCGATGATCATCGCGCGCAGCGGGCCATCAGCCTTGCCGCGCGGCGCAGGTACCTTGGCCACAATGGCTTCGAGGATCTCGTCAATACCCATGCCGGTCTTGGCCGAACATGGAATCGCATCGGTTGCGTCGATGCCAATCACATCTTCGATTTCAGCCTTGGCGTTGTCGGGGTCGGCATTGGGCAGATCCATCTTGTTGAGCACCGGCACCACCTCGACACCCAGATCGAGTGCGGTGTAGCAGTTGGCAACCGTCTGGGCTTCAACACCCTGCGAGGCATCTACCACCAGCAACGCACCCTCGCATGCCGACAACGAACGACTCACCTCGTACGAGAAATCCACATGCCCCGGGGTATCGATGAGATTGAGGTTGTAGACCTGACCATCCCGCGCCTTGTATTGCAATGCTGCGGTCTGGGCCTTGATGGTTATCCCACGCTCCTTTTCGATATCCATCGAGTCCAGGACTTGGGCTTCCATCTCACGGTCCGCGAGGCCTCCACAGCGCTGGATCAAGCGATCTGCCAGCGTCGACTTGCCATGGTCGATGTGCGCGATGATGGAAAAATTTCTGATGTGGTTCATCAACGGAAAGCGTCAAGTGATTGAATTAAAACGGAGCACACAAGAAAAAAGGGCGCGTCGAGTGGCGACGCGCCCTGAACCAACAATCATTGGCAACTGCGATAGTTGGAGCTTCATTGTAGGCAAAAAGCCCGCAGGTAGAAGCCCATCCGACTGCAACCAAGGGGAGTTGCCAGGCTGCAACAGGAATCTTATCAACAACTTGTACACAGTCTACACAACTACAACGCTGGACAACTTGTGGGTGAGCTGTGGATCGGCTGTGCATGACACCGTCACATCCCGCATCGTGAATCAACGTTCGGCCAATATATGAATTAGCGTTGAACAGGATCTCCTATTCTATCGAAACCAGTTGATAGACCCTCAAAAAGTTAGCCGGAGCTCACTTTCAATATCAAGGAGAGTAAAAGGTAAAAAAACCGAAGGTCCACACCGTCGACAAAGATCTATCACAGCAGTGGGGGAATTGGCTTGCCTATCCCCCCACTTCTGCAACACCGCCGCACCATCAACGGCCGGGACGGATCAAGGCGTATTGGGCCCACTCACCGCGTCGGTAAAGCACATTGACGGCCTTGTTCTTGTCCACCTTGGTCAGTACAGCCTCAAACTCTTTCACACCAGACACTTCCGTGTTGGCAATAGCGAGGATGACGTCCCCTTCGCGCAAGCCAGCGCGTGCTGCAGCTTCCGTGGCTGTCACTATCAGCACCCCGCCCTTGATCTTGAGCTCCTTCTTTTGGGCATCTGTAAGCTCTGTCACCGCCAGTCCCATTTGCTGCGCCGCAGCCGATGTCTTGGGTTTTTCCTCACGCTCAGTCGTTTTGGCCACGGGCTTGTCGGGCTCGATTTCAGCAATGGTGATGGGCAAGTCTCGCGCAGCACCACGGCGAAACACGGTCATCGTACTCTTGGTGCCGGGCTTGGTATTGCCCACCAGTCGCGGGAGATCCGCCACCTTTTCGATGGCTTTGCCGTCGAAACGGGTAATGATGTCTCCGGCTTCCACGCCAGCCTTGTCAGCGGGCGATCCTGCCTCCACACCCGTCACCAGTGCGCCCTGCGCTTTACCCAGCCCAATGGACTCTGCTACATCTTTGGTGACTTGTCCGATCTGTACGCCAATGCGGCCTCGGGTCACCCGACCGGAGGCCCGCAACTGCTCGCTCACCCTGATGGCCTCGTCCATGGGAATCGCGAACGAAATCCCCATGAATCCGCCCGAGCGGGAATAGATCTGGCTGTTGATACCGACCACTTCGCCGCGCATGTTGATGAGCGGGCCGCCCGAGTTGCCCGGGTTGATGGCCACATCGGTCTGAATGAAAGGGAGGTACTCACCTGTATCGCGCTGCTTGGCACTCACAATGCCCGCAGTCACCGTGTTCTCCAGCCCAAAGGGCGATCCGATCGCCATCACCCATTCACCCACCCGCAAACGCCCCACATCACCCACCTTGACGGCAGGCAAGCCCGTGGCCTCGATCTTGACAACTGCAACATCGGTTCGCTTGTCCGCACCGATGATCTTGGCCTTGAATTCGCGCTTATCGGTCAGCGTGACGATGACCTCATCAGCACCGTCCACAACGTGTGCGTTGGTCATCACAAACCCGTCCGCAGTCAAGATAAAACCCGAACCGACACCTCGTGGCTGCTCATCGTCTTGCGGCCGCTGGGGACGCTGCTGTCGGGGCACGTTGGGTATAGGCACTCCGAAGCGACGGAAAAACTCCATCATCTCTTCGTCCATGCCGCTGGAGCCTGCACGGCTCGATACCTTTTCCACCGTTCGTATGTTGACCACCGATGGACCGACCTGGTCCACCAAATCCGTAAAGTCTGGCAACCCGCGAACAGCAGCGACTGGCTGTGCCAGGGCCGCCTGGGGCAAAACCATCCCGCTTGCAGCACTCGCGAACATGCTTGCAAGTGCCAAGGATCGCAGCGCATTTCCATCGAACTTCGACATCATCGACCTTTCGTGATTGGTAGCAAATACAGTCATCAAACTGTGTGTAACTGTGAAGAGTGTGCGTCCATTTGGTTCCCACATCACGAAGTACTGCGCATGCCCCCGCCAAAGGGCCCGGCATGACATTGCTTCCCGAACCAGCAAGCGCAGAAGCCCCACGTACTCACTGGAGGGTCAACGTGTGCGTTCCAACTGACCGGCAAACAGACGAAGGGTCTGCAAAGGGACTTCTCCGACCACCGTGAGCCATACATCGGGCAAGACCCGCTGCGCCAGAAGCTGGGTAGCTCCCATTCCCGAGACCTGTGATTGAGACGGGTGCCGCTGGGGATCAAAGGTTTCTATGAACAACGATACCGTTGCGAGGCCATCGGAATACAGGCACTGCAAGACGCCCATCGCTGCATCGTTCGCAGATACAGCGCGCCGATGGCAGCTCACCGGAATAAATCCTGCAACGGGTTGACGCAGAGCCCAGCCCTCTGCCCTGGCAGTGGTTTTGACGACAGCTGCTGCCACAGTTTTGTAGCCTGCAGTTGCATCCATCATGCGAGAAAGCTGTTCAACGCGCACGGGGGCATTCAAGTCAAGCTCCGAAAACGCGGCCTGCTCCAACACACGTCCGTTCGCGCCCAATGTCTGCAGCTTCACAACAAGACCTGTCTCCCGCTCACTCCACAGCTTGTAGCCAAAACGCAGCGAATCCACGGGTTTGAACCACACCACGTCGGCGACGAATCCAGCCACGCGCTCCTGGCCCACGGGGCGTGCGGCATAGAACTGGGAGATCGACGTACCCTCCACCACCGGAACTCGTGGAAACAGCCGGGAAGCCTCGCGTCGATCTGACCGCACCACACGCGATTGAGGCCAGAAAGTACGCACCTCATCGTCGCGCCGGAAAATAGTTCTAGGAGTGCCATTGAGCGCCTCCACGCGCTCCATCTGTTGCCCCCCTTCACAGGCGTGCCAGATGCGTGAGCTGGCCATCGCTCCGGAATCAGCCAGCACCACGAAGGTGCCCGCATACGGCCTCACACAGGGAGCCTTGTGCATTCGCTCTATCCACTGTGTGACACTGCGCCCCTCAGACGCAGGCCCCGCCTCTGCAACGGAAGAACCAAGCCCCTCAGCAGACGTGCCACCTGTCGCCACAGAAAGTCCGGTCACACACACCGCAGCGACCACGCCTCGCTTGAGCCATCCCAGCCGCACTTTCAACCCACCGCGCAAAGCTCCCTGGTTGTTCATCACGCCATCTCACCATCACCACAAGCCACTCCCAGCTCAGCGGCTGGGTGTCTCAAAGGTGGCATTGCGCAAAAATCCTGCAGGCATCTGCAATGCCGATGTGCTTCCAAACTGCTTGTGGGCCGCCAGCAGTTCGTCCAGGCGCGGGTCCCGAATCATCACTTGCGAACCACCGTCGGCGTCAGCCACTGCGACCATTGGAGCACCAGAACTGGTGCCATTTGGATTCGACTCAGAAGAGACTGCCATTTGGGCCGCACCTGCTGCTCCCGGTGCACCATTGCCTTGCAGAGTCGCCAGAGAAGTCCATCCAATCGCGGCGACTGCTGCCAGAGACGCAAAACCAGCGACCATTTTCCAGCGAAAGACGGACGCATTGGCTGCATTCACCATCGGCGGAGCAACCACTTTCACGGGCTGCGGAGATGCCGCAGGGCAGACGACCGGACCTTCCTTGGCCAATTGATCACACAACCGCGCCATAAACTCCGGATTGGCAGGTCGTGCCAGATCGGAGGAGCGCAATACATCACCTACCAGATGATAGAGCTGCCAGGTGGCATGGCCATCAGGCTGCGAGGCATAGGCCAGTGCGTCTGCCATTTCGTCCCCATGCAGTTGACCATCTGCCAATGCCGACAATTGCTCGCGCCTGCCAAGCTCGGTCATCCCCCCCCCGTCAGCCAATTCATCACCTCGTACAGCTTTGCTCATTTCATCACCTCACCAACGTTTGCCTGACTGGTTTTCCAGCAGAGGACGCACCTTCGCCGAAATGGCCTCTCGCGCCCGAAATATCCGCGAACGTACCGTGCCGATGGGGCAATCCATCGCCACCGCAATCTCTTCGTAACTGAGTCCTTCGATCTCGCGCAACGTTACCGCCTGGCGCAGATCTTCGGGCAGCGCCTCCATGGCTGCATTCACCGCTTGCGCGATTTCTCGAGCAGCCAGTACGGTTTCGGGGGTTTCTTCGCTAGTTAGTTCATGTCCGAGGTGGGAAGTTTCATCTTCATCCTCGTTCCCCCGCAAAGCATTTTCCGATATCACCGGATTGCGCTTCATGTCCATGAGCGCCTTTTTGGCGGTATTCACGGCTATCCGGTAAAGCCACGTATAGAACTGCGCATCACCCCGGAACTGATGCAGCGCGCGGTAAGCACGAATGAACGTTTCCTGCGCGATGTCTTGAACAATATCGGTATCCCGCACCATCCGGCCGATGAGGCGCTCAATACGGCGCTGGTACTTGATGACCAGTAACTCATAGGCGCGCTGATCGCCCGCTACCGCGCGCTCCACCAGTTGCAGGTCGCTGTCTTCGGAAGGGGAAGGCGGAATTACAGTCATGGATACTCAGGATTCACGCCCACGGCTGCTGGCCAGGGCGGTTTCGTCAGCGTTGTCAGCGCCCGGTTTGGCGCGCGAATATACCGCACGCCGCAAATCCAGCCAACGCTCAGGCTGCGCGGAACATTCCAGCCATATCCAGGTGCGGCGATGCCCCACAGGAATGACACACAGCCACAGGTGTGACTGCAAATCGAGAACGACTTCAGGAGGGCCGGACAACGCCCTCCAGGCCACCCCGGAGCTCGAAGCCTCCAGGGTCCAGGTCATGCCATCCCAGCGAATGCCACCAGACGGCTGGAAAAACCAGCCATGAAAGGCGCTGGCTGCGGCAACCCACCAAATGCACGCTGCGGCCGAGATGCGCAACGGAGACTGAACGTCGCCCGTTTGAATCAGCCAGATCATTAGCCCCGTTGCGCTGACCAGCAACAACGCAACCAGCAATCCGCCAAGCAAGCGACTGCGCCGCAAGGCATAGAACACCGCAGGAGGACGCCGTGATGTCATGCCCTGAGCACACAAACCACGCTTTGCCGATACCACTGGCGCACCGTACAAAACACTGAAGTAGCGCAATGAGCGATCGCGGTGCAACAGCAACGGGATAGCACGACTTCGCCCTGTCGGGCAGCAAAGCGGCTGACCCGATGATCAGACGCGCTTGAAAACGAGGGTTCCGTTGGTGCCACCAAAACCGAAGTTGTTCTTGACCGCAACGTCAATCTTCATGTCACGTGCCGTGTTGGCACAGTAATCAAGATCGCACTCAGGGTCTTGGTTCGTCAGATTGATGGTGGGTGGCACTTTTTGCTCATGCAAGGCCAGCACTGTGAAAATGCTTTCAATACCGCCCGCGCCGCCCAGCAAGTGACCGGTCATGGACTTGGTGGAACTCACCACAGTCTTGTAGGCGTGACCGCCCAGAGCCGCCTTGATGGCATTCGACTCGTTGATGTCACCCAGGGGCGTGGATGTGCCATGGGCGTTGAGGTAGTCAACCTGATCGGGATTGATGCCAGCGTTGCGCAGTGCATTGAGCATGGCGCGGCGGGGGCCATCCATATTGGGCGCCGTCATGTGACCAGCATCGGCGCTCATGCCAAACCCGCTCAATTCGGCATAGATCTTGGCGCCACGGGCTTTCGCGTGCTCGTACTCTTCCAGCACCATCACCCCGGCGCCCTCGCCCAGCACAAAACCATCGCGGTCCTTGTCCCAGGGGCGGGAAGCAGTCTTCGGATCATCATTGCGGGTGGACAAGGCGCGCATGGCCGCAAAACCACCGATACCCAATGGCGACACCGTGGATTCCGTACCCCCCGCGACCACGACATCCGCATCACCATATTCGATCATGCGGCCAGCCTCGCCAATGCAGTGCAGCCCGGTTGTACAGGCCGTCACGACTGAAAGATTCGGCCCCTTGAAGCCAAAACGCATAGACACATGGCCGGCCACCATGTTGATGATGGACGCCGGCACAAAAAACGGGGTGATGCGCCGTGGGCCGCGGTTGACGAGTTCGGCGTGGGTGTTCTCGATCAGCGGCAAACCACCAATTCCCGAACCGATCACGCAGGCGATGCGTGTCGAAAACTCCTCACTGAGCGCCTCCCCGGTGGGAAGGCCGGCATCTTTGACCGCCTGCGCAGCAGCAGCGATACCAAAATGGATGAAGCTGTCCATCGCGCGCGCATCCTTGGCGCTGATGTACGAATCCAGGTCAAGACCTTTGACCTCCCCCGCAATCTTGCAGGCAAAGTTAGACGTATCGAACTTTGTGATGAGGTCAACGCCGGACTTTCCGGCGAGGAGGTTGGCCCAGGATTCGGCCACCGTGTTTCCCACGGGGCTGACGCATCCCAGGCCGGTCACGACAACGCGACGACGGCTCATGCGTAAAAACCTTCTACTGATCGCTTGAGTCAGGCGCAGTGCGCCGCTCAGGCCTTCTGGTGGTTGTTGGCGTAGTCGATGGCGTTCTGCACGGTGGTGATCTTCTCGGCGTCTTCGTCGGGGATCTCGATGCCAAATTCGTCTTCCAGTGCCATCACCAGTTCAACCGTGTCGAGCGAATCGGCACCGAGGTCTGCCACGAAGGCCTTTTCATTGGTGACTTGGGACTCTTCCACACCGAGTTGTTCGGCAATGATTTTTTTGACGCGTGCTTCGATA
>CAXIRU010000027.1:0-54928 GCA_964031875.1 Acidovorax facilis | reverse complement strand
CAGACCGCCCGGCAAGGCACTTGCCCGCAGGGTTGGAGTGAAATCGGGCGATTGGACGCCCCGGCTGCTTGCATGGGCACAAGCCCATGCGGCGCATCCGTTGCATCCACTCATCCCGGTTGCACTCCAACGCGACCCCCGAAAAGATTTTGAACAGGTTCTTAGGGCATCACCGCACAAACGCAGGGCCGCCTCAGCTCTGGACCGAGTTGCGTCGGCCAAGCGCCCTGGAGGGTAACGGTTTGCCCAGCAGGGTACGAAAATCCGATGCAGAAAGACCAGGCGCACAGAGAAATCCCTGGTAGTGATCGCACTGCATCTGCAACAGCACCGCCTGCTGGGTTTCCGTTTCCACGCCCTCCGCCACCACCTCGATGTGCATGGCACGCCCCATGCTGATGATCGCGCTCACGATGGCCCGGTCTCCGTCATCATCAGGGAGGCCGCGCACGAAAGACTGGTCGATCTTGAGCTTGTGGATAGGCAACTTCTTGAGGTAGGCCAAGCTGGAATACCCGGTGCCGAAATCGTCAATCGCAAGGCCAATGCCCAAACCGGCGAGCACGCGCAGCCTTTGCTCCATTTCCTGGGCATCTTGCAGCAGGATGGTTTCCGTCAGTTCCAGTTCCAGCAGCGTAGGCGGCAACTGGTGCACGGCCAGCAGCCGGGTGATGCGGTCCACAAAATCCGGCTGCCGGAACTCCAGCGCCGAGACGTTCACCGAGACCATGATCGGCGCACCACTGTGCATCCATACGGCCGCCTCGCGCACAGCCTGTTCCATCACCCACGCGCCCAGGGTAACGATGTAGCCAGATTCCTCCGCCAGGGGTATGAACTGCCCCGGTGATACAGCACCAAATTCCGGATCGGTCCAGCGGATCAGCGCCTCGGCCCCGGTGATGCGCCCCGTAGCCATATTGACCTGCGGCTGGTAATGCACCGCCATCCGTTGCAGCCCCAGCGCCTGGCGCATCGCATGCTCCATCTGCATGCGCGACAGCAGATTCGCGTTCATCTGCGGCTGATAGAAACCATAGCTACCACGGCCGCGCTCCTTGACACGGTACATGGCCGTATCAGCCTGCTTGATGAGGTCATCCAGCGTCGCGCCGTCTTGCGGGTACAGCGCTATGCCAATGCTGCACTGGATGGAGAACCCCATGCCGTCCAGCATGAAGGGTTTGAGCATGTCATCCAGGATGCGGCGCACCACGCTCTCGGCTACCGCGGCATCACCGCCGTGCAAGTAAATGACAAATTCATCGCCGCCCAGCCGGCACAGCATATCCGTCTGGCGCAAGCAGGCCTGCAGGCGCTCGGCCACCAGTTGCAGCACCCGGTCACCGAAAGGGTGGCCAAGGGAATCATTGATGATCTTGAATCGGTCGAGATCCAGAAACAGAACAGCAAAGCCCGTGTCGCTCTGGCGCGCACCCTGGATCGCTGTGTCCACGCGCTGCGACAACAGCAGCCGATTGGGCAAACCCGTGAGCACATCGCTGTAGGCAAGCTCCTCGATACGCTTCTGGGCGGCGTGCTGCAGCGTCAGGTCGCGCATGAAACCGATGCTTTGCACCAGACGCCCTTCGTCATCGCGCAGCGCCACCCACGACAACTGCACGGCGCAGTAGCTGCCGTTGTCCCGGGGTAGCCAGAGTTCGCCCTCCCAGAACCCATCCTTGGCCCAGCCTTGCAGCACCTGCTCCATGAAACCCGCATCCGAACCGCCACCGAACAGCGAGGCCGCCAGGCATCCTTCAAACGATTTTGCAGACGGTCCGACCAGACGCTCGCAGCCAGGGTTCATGCGCAAGACGCGATGCTGGCTATCGGCAATAAAGATTGCATCCAGGCTGGACTCAAACACACGGGCGGCCAGCCTGAGGCTGGCCTGCATTTCCGCCTGGTGGGTGATGTCCCGGTACGAATACACCCGCCCCACGGGCCGCCCCTGGCTAAACTGCGGCACGGTCCGCAGCTCCAGCACCGAGCCATCCTTCAACATCAGAATGTCCGTGCTTTCCTGCATCGGTTCACGCGCGATCGCGGCCAAGCGCTCTGAATAGGCGCGGGCGTCGTCCACCTGGGCTTTCATGTGCGCGTAGACCGCCCCATCGTCGCGCCGCACCAGCAATTCACGCGGGATGTTCCAATAGTGCGCAAATCGCTGATTAAAAGCCCGCAGCCGGCCGTCGAGGCTGCACAAAAGCATGCCATCAGCGGCGGAGTCCAGTGTTGCCCGCAGCTCGGACAACAAGACTTCCAGCTCACGCTCAGTGGACTCTTGGGCACTGCGATCCAGCATGGTCAGCATGAAGACGGTGCCAACACCCCCCACAGCAGGAACCCGCGTCACCTGCCGATTGACTGGCACCAGCGTTCCGTCAGCCCGCAAAAGGCTGGTATGAGAATGAATGCCATCTGCCACCACCTGGGCCGACTCCCCCCAGAACGCTGCATCCTGCGGCGTGGAGGCCAGGCGCATCACGGATGTCCCCACCATGCCTGTCGCAGACAAGCCCACCAGCTGCTGCGCTGCGGCATTGGCATGAATGATGAGCAGACTGGTTTCATCGACCAGCCAGACAGCCTCCTGCAAAGCGTCGAGCCAGCCGTACGATTGCGAAACGGTCACAACCCGGCCTCTTCGGGGCCGGGGCTGACTGCACGCTCAAAAAAGTAACAGATGCGCTTGCGGGGAGAAAGATAGTCCAGTGCATCACGTGGCAGCTGCGCTGGCTTGAGGCTGCGCCGAATACCCAACTCCGGCACCGTTTCGAGATCCAGAATGGGCGCCTCATCCTTGGGAACCCGGGAGTCATGGACGATGACCTTGGGCCGCAAGGGACGCGAGGAATTGACCGAAGCAACAATTGCATACCGGTCATTCACCAACTGGACGATAGAGCCTGGCGGGTACACCCCCATCATGCGGATGAATGCCCCGAGCACCACGGAATCAAAGCGCGCCTTGAGCTGCGCAAAAATGACCGACAGCGCCTCGTGGGGTGTCAGCGCATCCACTCCAATAGCGGGGTTGCACATGCGGTCATACCGGTTGACGAGCGCCAGCACCTGGCTAGCACGCCCAAGATCCGGTCCCGACAACCGCAGCGGAAACCCGCTCCCATCAGCCATCTCATGGTGTTGGGCAATGGCGGTGACAACGGGCTCGGACAGACCCATGCGCCTGCCCAATGCCACGGACTCCCCCACATGCGTTTCGTACCGCGTTCGCTCCATGGGAATCATCGACAGCGTAGGCTGTCTGAGATTGGGCGGCAGCTTGATTTTGCCCAGGTCGTGGAGAAGTGCAGCGACGCCGAGATCGTGCAACTCGGCACTTTTCATGCCCAGCGCACGGCCCAGCAGCAGGGATATCACCATCACATTGATCGGATGCAGGGCATTGCGTTCGCCCACGCCCTCCGACAACAGCCGGATCACGGAATCACCGTTTTCGAGAAGCTCTGCCACACAGCCAGAAACCAAAGCATCGCCTTTGGTACGGGCCTGGTCGGGGTGCTCCGAGACAACCCGCTCCAGAGCCTGGTACTGCCGGGTGGCCTCTCCAAACCGCTGATCGCAGACCGCCAGTGTACGGTTCTGAAGCTCCAGCAATTCGCGCCTTCGCTGCGCCTCGGGGTCCACCGTAACGCTGACTGCCGCGGCCTCCGGCGCGGTTGAAGACGGCGCCTTTATTTCAGGCACGCTCCAGGCAGAGGGCACAAGCTCCCTCAGGTCGGGATCGCTCTTCTTGGGGAAATACCGCACCTCGGTAAGTCCCAACTCGCGCAGGGTTGCAATCTGCTCTGCCGATGCCACACGGAAGCTGCTCACCGGAAAAGGATGGTGCAACCAGCCCACGTCGAGCTGGATGTACATGCCGACACGCAGTTGGCCAATGTCGATGAGGATGGAAGAGTTCACTTCTGGGCGCGCGAAACATGGCGACGTCAATGCCACCAATAGTTGCACAGATTATCGCCAGTTCAGAAGTCTTGTCGAAGGACTGCGCCTGCGTCGCAGCGGCAAGGCAACACTTGGCCTCACCAGCCAGGGTGAGCCTTGATTGCCCGTAGCAATACATGGGTTTAACAGGGGGTCCCGAGCACCGTCCTGAAGCAAACGGGAACAACTGGCTAGCGGCACCACAACGATGGTTTGTAGACCAAATCCATCCAGAGTGCCCAGCCAGCCACTGCACACAGCAAACCTCCGGCAATGCGTGTTCCCCAGCCCGCTTGCGCTGTGTTGATCCGCGCTTTCACACGGGCCCACGCCCAAGGACCGCCCACAAGCCACACCCCGCTACCCAAACCAAACAGCGCCATAGTAAACGCCCCTTGCAGAGGCCCGCCGCTGAGCGCAGCCACCAGCAAAGCGGAGTAGAGCAAGCCACAAGGCATCAAGGCCCAAAGCATGCCTACTGTCAGGACCCCTCCTGGTGCAGCGACCAGCGGCCGCACACGCGCCCATACCGCACGCCCTGCCTGCTCCACCCACAGGGGCTGACGTGCCTGGGCCATCATCATCAGGCCCCATGCCATCACTGCGACATGCGCCAGTGTCCACGCTGGGCGGAGCGCCGCAGTCTGTTGGGTCAACCATGCCAGGCTGTCCATCGCCCACGCCGCCAGGCCGCCCGCCGCAGCGTACCCGACCAAGCGGCCTGCATGAAAGGCAACAGCGCGCCGAACAACACCACCGCGAGGCATCCACTGCACTGGCTGCACCAACCCCGGTGTCACAGATGGCACCCCGCCCTCACCGGCTCGGGGCGCCATATCCGCGTCGCCGCGCCCCACCAAGGCGCCGCAAGGTGCTGAGCACATGGCGAGACAATGGGACCCACCCACTATTCCCATCAGCAAAGCGGTCGAGGCCACCGTGGCAATCATAGGCACTAGATGATGCGCGAGAAACGGGCGCGGTTGCGGTCTGCCTGCAGGTAACGGTCAAAGACCATGGCAATACCGCGTACAAAGAACCAGCCCATGGCTGTGACCTCGACCCCGTCCGGACGCACCACCACCAGCCCTTGCTCGGCCATGGTTTCGAGTTGCGCCAACTCTGCAGAGAAGTAATGCCGAAAGTCGATCAACCACGCTTGCTCCATGGGCTCGAACAGCAACTCGCCTTGGCACATCAAAGCCATGATGACTGCACGGCGCACAAGATCGTCGCGCGTCAAGGCCAGCCCACGTACCACCGGCAGGCGCCCCTGGTTCAGATGATCGTAGTACTCATCCAAGGTCTTGGCATTTTGGCTGTAAGTAGCACCGACCCGGCCAATCGCTGAAACGCCCAGACCGATCAGATCGCAATCAGGTTGCGTACTGTAGCCCTGGAAGTTGCGATGCAGACGGCCCTGGCGCTTGGCGACCGCCAACGCGTCCTCGGGTAAGGCAAAGTGATCCATGCCTACATACACGTAACCAGCATCCATGAAGGCGTCCAGCGAGCGGGAGAGCATCGAGACCTTTCCCGCAGCCGCAGGCAACTCGGCAGAGACGATGCGGCGCTGGGGCTTGAAACGATCTGGCAAGTGCGCGTACGCGTACAGCGCGATACGGTCTGGCCGTAGCTGAGTGACCTGGGCCAGCGTGCGATCAAAGGACTCAGGGGTCTGCCGAGGCAAGCCGTAGATCAGATCCACGTTGATAGACTCAAAGCCCAGCGAACGCGCCGAGTCCACCAACGAAAACACCTGCTCAGCAGGCTGTATGCGGTGAACTGCCTTTTGAACCTCAGGGTCGAAATCCTGCACACCAAAGCTCAACCGGTTGAACCCGAGTTCCGCCAGAAAGGCAAGGCGCTCCACATTCACGGTGCGGGGGTCTACTTCAATGGAATACTCCCCGCCAGGCGTCAGGGAGAAGCTGCGCTTGAGCATGCCCATGAGTTCGCGCAGGCCCTCGTCCGAAAGGAATGTAGGCGTCCCACCACCCAGGTGCAGCTGGCTCACCACCTGGCCTGTGCCGCAATGCGCTGTATGCAAGTCAATCTCACGGCTCAAGTACCGCAAATAGACTTCTGCCCGATCATGGTGTTTGGTAATGATCTTGTTGCATGCACAGTAGTAGCAAAGAGACTCGCAAAATGGAACGTGCACGTACAGCGACAAGGGCAATGCCTTGGTCATAGAGCCCAGCCGCCGCTGCTCCAGGGCGAGCGTGTAGTCATCCTGCCCAAAAGCCTCGACGAAACGGTCAGCGGTTGGGTAAGAGGTATATCGGGGCCCTGGCACATCGAAGCGGCGCAGAAGCTCGGGCGAAACAGCAGTCATGGGCAAATTCCTTGCGTACACTTCGACTGTGCCGTAAGCTGCCCTTCATGTCCTTGACCTGCATCAAGTGATGAATCGGGACCAACAGCGACAATTTGATGCACGTCAGTCGCCCAACCGCACCCAAGAGGCCCAGCCTGTCAGGCATATGGGGCGATATGCTTAAACCTTACCCAGCCCAGTGCCTATGAACCCGCTCACCATCAAAGTCGCCTGCTCCAACTGCAACCTGCGCGAGCTCTGTATGCCGGTAGGTCTGAGTGAGGAACAGTTGCAACGCATTGATGAGGTCGTTGCCGTTCGCCGCAAAGTCAAGCGTGGCGGAACCCTGTTTCGCAACGGCGAATCCTTCACCTCGCTCTATGCCATTCGTACCGGCTTCTTTAAAACATGCGTGGCCACCGAAGACGGGCGTGACCAGGTCACGGGTTTTCAGATGGCCGGCGAGATCATTGGCCTCGATGGCATCGTGAATGACCACCACACCTGCGATGCCGTGGCACTGGAAGACGCGGAAGTCTGCGTGATGCCCTTCGACCGTATCGAAGAACTGTCCCGCGAGGTCACCGCATTGCAGCACCATGTGCACAAGATCATGAGCCGCGAGATCGTCCGCGAGCATGGCGTAATGCTCCTCCTGGGCAGCATGCGGGCCGAAGAGCGCCTAGCCGCATTCCTGCTCAACCTGGTACAGCGCCTGCACGCCCGGGGGTTCTCGCAGTCCGAACTGGTGCTGCGCATGACCCGCGAAGAGATCGGAAGCTACCTGGGACTCAAGCTCGAAACCGTGAGCCGCACCTTCTCCAAATTCGTGGAGGAAGGCATCGTAGAGGTCAAACAGCGCCATGTGCGCATTCTGGAAACCGATGCCCTCAAGCGCATCGTCAACAACCAGCAGGCCTGTCATTGAACTCGGTGCGATCTGCCACACCGGCAGATCGCACCGGCTTCGCTAGAAAGTCGCGCTAACGCTGTTCAGGGACACGACGATGTCTTGCGGCAGTCATCAGGGCGCTCACCTTCGGGAACCGGGCAACGGTTGAGTTCAAACGGCGACATTGCCAGCAGCGTGGTCAAGGCGCTGGATGCCATGGTGATCAGCCAGAACGCAAAAAAAGCGAGCGTGTACACGCCCTGCCGCGACAAGGCCAAAGGCTGCCCAAACCAGTGAAGGTCTTGCGGGTCCACCATCGCAAACACCAGCATCTCCATCACGCCGGCCATCAGAAAGGCCGGCCATGCAATCCACATCGCGCGTTGCATCCACATGGGTTTGTCTCCTGGTAAGGCCACGCAGGCAAGCCGCGCGGCCAAGTGGGGTCAGCGCGGCTGGTCCTGGGCCGGTGTGGCCGCATGGTTGCGGCCCTTCATGGCAGGCGCCAGGCTTTTCTCAGGGGCTGCCAATGTCTTGTTGATCTCGATGCCCTGGCGGTAATAGTCTTCCGCAACGACAGGGTCGGGGCGCGATATAGCGAGCCACAGTGTGACAAAACCCGCAATGATCACAATCACCGGCCCGGCGATGATCAACCAGACATGGCCAAACTTCCACCAGGGCGCAGCAACAGAAGGGACAGTACCGAGAGCGGAACTGGATGGCATAGTGCGTACTCCTCAAAGATCTTCTTGCTCACAGCAAGACCCGCGAAGGTCTTGCACCAGGGTGCACGCGGCGTTATCGCGGCACCAGAAACACGGATTTCTCGGTCACATGGGCGTCAGCGCCCAGAGCCTGCACATCGAAATGCACGGCATGCGAACCGGAAGGCGCTGAGCCATACGGTATCTGCAAACGGACAGCCACCCACCGCGACTCTGCGGCGCCGATATCCACCTCGGCATCAGAAGCGACCTCCAGCCCATCCAGGCCACGCGCACCGATGCGATAGCGCTGGGGACCTTCGGTAGCATTCATGATCTGCAAGCGATAAATGTTTTCCAGTTTGCCGCCTGCCACGATGCGCGAAAGCGCCGCACGATCGCGCACCACATCCACCTTCAAGGGTGTGCGCGTGACAAGGCTGGCCATCATCCCTGCGCACAGGGCCAACAGCACAGCGCTGTAGATCAAAACACGCGGCCTCAGCACGCGGCGAAGGATCTGCGATTGGCTCCACCGCTGGGCCACACCGTTCTGGGTGGAGAACCGGATGAGCCCCTTCGGGTAGCTCATCTTGTCCATCACCGTATTGCATGCATCTACGCACAGCCCGCAGCCTATGCACTCGTACTGCAGCCCTTTGCGAATGTCGATACCCACGGGACACACCTGCACGCACAAAGTGCAGTCAATACAGTCCCCCAGGCCCTTGGCCTTGTAGTCGATGGTTTTGTTGCGGGGGCCACGCGGCTCCCCCCGCTCCACGTCATAGCTGACGATCAGCGTGTCCTTGTCGAACATGGCGCTCTGAAAGCGTGCATAGGGGCACATGTATTTGCAGACTTGCTCGCGCATGTAGCCCGCATTGCCATAGGTGGCAAAGCCATAGAACAGCACCCAGAAAATCTGCCAGCTGCCCTGCACTGCCAACAACTCAGCTCCGAGTTCCCGGATGGGCACGAAATAGCCCACAAAGGTAAACCCCGTCCAGAATGCCACAGCGATCCAGACCACCTGCTTGAAGAATTTCTTGCGAACTTTCTCCCAGGTCCATGGCCCGTTATCCAGCCGCAGTCGAGCACTGCGATCGCCTTCGATCTTGTGCTCGATCCACATGAAGATTTCGGTGTACACCGTTTGCGGGCAGGAAAACCCGCACCAGAGCCGCCCAGCCACCGCCGTAAACAGGAACAGCGACAGCGCCGAAATGATGAGCAGGCCGGTGAGGTAGATGAAATCCTGTGGGTACAGAACCAGGCCGAAGATGTAAAACCGCCGGGCACCCAGGTCAAACAGCACCATCTGGCGCTGCCCCCATTCAAACCAGGGCAGCCCGTAAAAAACGAGCTGCGTGAGAAACACCATGCCCCAGCGCCAGCGCGCAAACAGGCCACTGATGGAGCGCGGGTAAATCTTCTTTTGCGCTTCGTAGAGGGAAACAATCTCTCCCTGCGACGAGGCGTCGGACGCAACCGGAGCTATCGGAATGACCTTGCGAGCAGGCTCGCTGGGTGGCTTCATGGTGGTCGGTCCGTTTGCTTCTTGGTTCTTGGAAAATCCCCCAGGAACAACGCCAGAGCGCCGCACCTGGGGATTTGAGGTTCAGCGAGCCGCCACCTGCTTACCGTTCGACAGGCCCCACACATAGGCCGACAGTACCCCGATCTGCGCCTCTGTCAGCTTGTCCGCCTGGGCGGGCATCTGGTTGACCTTGCCGTTGTTGATCATGGCGGTAATCGCTGCCTCACCCCAACCATGCAGCCAGATGTCGTCGGTCAGATTGGGGGCTCCCAGTGCCTGGTTGCCCTTGCCATCCATGCCGTGGCAGGCCGCGCACGCCGTGAACTTGGACTTGCCCAGCGAAGCACGCAGCGAGTCGTGCGGGCTGCCCGACAGGCTCAGCACATAGTGCGAAAGATTGCGGACGTCTTCGGGGGAGCCCACTGCAGCGGCCATGGGGGGCATGTTGCCGATACGGCCCTTTTCGAGCGTTTCACGGATCTTCTCGGGCGTGCCGCCGTGCAGCCAATCGCCATCCGCCAGATTGGGGAAACCCTTGCTGCCGCGTGCATCCGATCCGTGGCACTGCGCGCAGTTGTTCATGAACAGGCGTTCGCCAATGGCTTGGGCCTGCGGGTCCTTGGCCATGTCTTCCGGCTTCATCGAGGCAAAGCGGGCGTACAGTGGCTCCAGCTCGGCCTTGGCTTTTGCCATTTCAGCCTCGTATTCGCCCTTCTGGCTCCAGTTGAGCTTGCCGGAAAAACTGCCCAGACCAGGGTAGGCAGCCAGATAGCCCAGGCCGAAGACGATGGTGATGACGAACAGCCACACCCACCAGCGCGGCAGGGGGTTATTCATTTCGACCAGGTCCTCGTCCCAGACATGGCCGGTAGTGTTGTCGGATGTGGCCATCACCTTCTTGCGACCTGCCATCCAAAGCAGGATGCCGCAGGCGATGATGCCGACCAGGGTCAGCGTGGTCACAAAGACCGACCAGAAATTGCTGGTGAAGTCACTCATGGGGTGTTCTCGTTCTGGTGAGGGTCAATCTTGTTCAAAGGGCAGCTGGGCAGCCTCGTCAAACCGGGACTTGTTGCGCCCCCGGTAAGCCCAGACCCAGATGCCGATGAAGCAGGCCATCGATGCCAGCGTGGCAACGATGCGCATGGTGGTGATGTCCATGGCCAATCTCCTTTACTTGAGCGCACGGCCCATGACTTGCAGATAAGCGATGAGGGCTTCCATCTCGCTCTTGCCCTTGACATCAGCAGCAGATGCGGCGATCTGCTCGTCGGTGTAAGGCACACCCACAGTGCGCAGAGCCTTCATGCGTGGTGCCACGCTGGCGGGGTCCACGGCGTTCTTCTCCAACCAAGGGTAGGCGGGCATGTTCGACTCGGGCACCACGTCACGCGGGTTGTTCAGGTGGATGCGGTGCCATTCGTCGCTGTACTTGCCGCCCACGCGGTGCAGGTCGGGCCCGGTGCGCTTGCTGCCCCACTGGAAAGGGTGGTCATACACAAACTCACCCGCCACCGAATAGTGCCCATAGCGCAGCGTTTCAGCGCGGAAGGGGCGAATCATCTGCGAGTGGCAGTTGTAGCAGCCTTCGCGGATATAAACGTCACGGCCTACCAGCTGCATGGCGTTGTAGGGCTCCACACCCTTGACGGCTTCGGTCGTGGACTTCTGGAAGAACAGCGGCACGATCTCCACCAGGCCGCCAATGGCGATCACCAGCAGGATCAGCACGATCATCAGGAAGTTGTTGGTTTCCACCTTTTCATGGGAGAAGCCGGTCGAATGCGATGGGTTGTTGTTAGACATGAGTTATCTCCTTCGGCTCAGGCGTGGGCTGCATTCACGGCAGGAATCGCCACCTTGACCGAACGGCCAGAGATCGCCGTCATCCACACGTTCCAGGCCATGATCAACATGCCACCCAGATACAGCAGGCCACCGGCCACGCGGATCACATAGAACGGATAGGTCGCCTTCACGCTTTCCACAAAGGTGTAGGTGAGCGTGCCGTCGGGGTTGATGGCGCGCCACATCAGGCCCTGCATCACCCCGGCGATCCACATCGCAGCGATGTACAGCACGATGCCGATGGTGGCCATCCAGAAGTGCAGCTCAATGGCCTTGATGGAGTGCATCTTGTCGCGGCCAAACAGACGGGGCACCAGGTAGTACAGCGAACCCATCGAAATCAAACCCACCCAGCCCAGGGCACCAGAGTGCACGTGGCCCACGGTCCAGTCGGTGTAGTGGCTCAGGGCGTTGACGGTCTTGATGGACATCATCGGGCCTTCGAACGTGGACATGCCGTAGAACGACAGCGACACGATCAGGAAGCGCAGGATGGGGTCGTCACGCAGCTTGTGCCATGCGCCCGACAGGGTCATGATCCCGTTGATCATGCCGCCCCAGCTGGGGGCCAGCAGGATCAGCGAGAACACCATGCCCACCGATTGCGTCCAGTCAGGCAGCGCGGTGTAGTGCAGGTGGTGCGGGCCCGCCCACATGTAGGTGAAGATCAGCGCCCAGAAGTGCACGATGGACAGGCGATAGCTGTACACCGGGCGGCCAGCCTGCTTGGGGATGAAGTAATACATCATGCCCAGGAAGCCTGCGGTCAGGAAGAAGCCCACGGCATTGTGGCCGTACCACCATTGCACCATGGCGTCTTGCACACCAGCGTAGGCGGAGTAGCTCTTCATCAGGCCTGCGGGGATGGCCGCACTGTTGACCACGTGCAACAAAGCGACGGCCAGGATGAACGCACCGAAGAACCAGTTGGCTACATAGATGTGCTTGACCTTGCGCGTACCGATCGTGCCGAAGAAAACGATCGCATAGGACACCCAGACCAGTGTGATCAGGATGTCAATCGGCCACTCCAGCTCGGCATATTCCTTGCCCGACGTGTAACCCAGCGGCAAGCTGACCACGGCCGCCGCAATCACCAGCAGCCACCCCCAGAAGGTAAATGCAGCCAGCGGCGCCGCAAACAGGCGAACCTGACAGGTGCGTTGCACCACGTAATAGCTGGTGGCAAACAAGGCGCAACCACCAAACCCGAAGATCACCGCATTGGTGTGCAAGGGTCGCAAGCGGCCATAGCTAAGCCACGGAATGCCAAAGTTGAGTTCCGGCCACGCAAGCTGGGCGGCAATCACAACCCCCACCAGCATGCCAACCACCCCCACCACCACGGCCAGGATAGAAAACTGCCGCACCACCGTATCGTTGTAGTGCGCAGCATTTGTTTTTGGAGAATCCATCGGGCACCTCTTTGTAATGCAGTAAGAGTTTGTTGCAGTCCGCCTTTTTGGGCATTGACACAAGTCAACCGTCTCGGAGAATCCGCTCGCCTTCTTGCTCCACGCTATCGAACTGACCGCGGTAAACGGCCCACCACAAGCCCGCCAGGATCATGAGAACGAGCACTACAGACAGTGGAATCAGCAAATAAAGAATGTCCATCACGCAGCCTCCAACCTTGTCTTAGAAACACCCGTGGGCGCAGCAGCCTCTTGTTGCTGTGTGCCCGCAACCGGCGAAGGCAGCGCTGGCAGATCGCGCGCCAGGCGCGCGGCGTTGAGCACCACCAGCAGCGAGCTGAGCGCCATGCCCAGCCCCGCCAGCCAGGCAGGCATCCAGCCCACCACCGCCAACGGAACGCACAACGCGTTGTAGCCCGCTGCCCACCACAGGTTCTGGCGCACCACACGCAAGGTACGGCGTGCCAGCAGCACGGTCTGCGGCACCAGCGCCAGGCTGTCGCCCAGCACCACAAAGTCCGCCTGTGACTGCGCCAGCGGCACCGCACGGCCAAACGCAAACGACACATGGGCCCCGGCCAGCACAGGGCCATCGTTCAACCCATCACCCACCATGGCCACCTGGTGGCCCTCTGCCTGCAAGGCTTGCAACGCAGCGAGCTTGCCCTGCGGCGTGCACTCGCCCACAGCCTGGGCAATGCCCGCCTGGGCAGCCACACGCTGCACCGCGCCATGGCGGTCACCCGACAGCAACTGCACCGCCACACTGCCCTGCTCCAGCGCAGCGACCACGGCAGGCGCCTCAGTGCGAAGGTCTTCCACCAGATCGAAGCGGGCCAGCTCTGACACGGCTCCGCTGGCATGCTGCTCTGACAACACCACCTGCAGCGCAGAACCCGCGTCTTCGGCTGCCACACCGGCATGGCGCGCAGACCCCAGCCGGACCCGGCGCGCAGTCTGCGCAACATGGTGGGTGTCTTGCACCGTGGCCACCAACCCCAGCCCGGCTTCTTCCTGCAGGTCAGTCACAGACCAGCGACGGTCATCCAACGCAGTGGCCGCAGCCACCACCGCACGCGACGCGGGGTGCATCGAGTGGCGTGCCAGAGACGCAGCCAGGCACAACACCTCTTCGTTGCTCCACCCATCGGCGGTGTGCACAGCCTGCAAGGCCATGCCGTCGCGCGTGAGCGTTCCGGTCTTGTCGAACACCACGGTGTCCACATGGGCCAGTGCCTCCAACCCCTGCAGATTGCGCACCAGCACGCCATGGCGCGCCAGCGTGCCGGCCGCCGTGAGCATGGCCACCGGCGTGGCCAGCGAAAGTGCACAGGGGCAAGTGACGATAAGCACTGCCACTGCCACCATGAGCGCATGGCCTGGGTCAGACGGCCACCAGTACACCGCTGCGAGCGTTGCCGCCACCAGCACAGCCACCAGAAACGGCCGCGCAATGCGATCCGCCAGCTGGGCAAGGCGTGGCTTTTGCAGCGACGCACTTTCCATCAGTGCCACGATCTGCGCAAAGCGGGTCTGCCCACCCGCGCGCTCCACATGCACCTCCACCGGCGCCTGCAGGTTGTAGCTGCCCGCCGTGACCATACTGCCCACAGGGCGTGCTACGGGGGTGGACTCGCCCGTCAGCAAGGATTCATCGGCATAGGTGCTACCCAGCGTAATGTGCCCATCGGCCGGAAACGCCTCGCCCGGCAGCACGCGGATGGTGTCGCCCACCACCACGCGGCGCGTGGCGATGCGCGCAAAGCTGCCATCGGCCGCGCGGCGCTCCACGCTGTCGGGCAGGCGGTTCATCACAGCCTCCAGCGCACCGGCAGTGCGGTCACGCAGGCGCAGCTCCAGCCAGCGGCCAGTGAGCAGAAAGAAGACAAACATCGTCAGCGAGTCGTAGTACACCTCCTTGCCGAAGATGCCTGCGGGCTCGAAGGTGCCTGCCGTGCTGACTACAAAGGTGATGGCCATGCCCAGCGCCACGGGCAAGTCCATGCTGACGCGGCGCAGGCGCACGTCGCGCAGCGCACTGCTGAAGAACGGCCCGCATGCAAACACCACCATGGGCAAGGTGATGACCCAGGAGGCCCAGCGCAGCAACTGCTCCATCTCGGCCGTCAGGTCGCCGGGCTGCGCCACATACGCAGGCCACGCGTACATCATCACCTGCATCATGCAAAAGCCTGCCACCAGCCAGCGCCACAGGGCCCGGCGGTTCTCGCGCTGGCGCTGCTCGCGGGCAAAGGCATCCATGGCGGGCATAGCGCGATAGCCTGCCTTGTGCACGGCGTCCATCCATTGCGAGGGCTGCACCTGCGAGGGCTGCCACACCACCCTCGCACGGCGCGTGGCAGCGCTCACATCCGCCTGCAACACGCCAGGCACACTGCGCAGGGCATCTTCAATCGTGAGAGCGCAGGCCGCGCAGTGCATGCCCTCCAGCACCACCTGGGAGTCCCAGGCGCAATGGCTGGGATCCGCATCCGTCTGGCCCGATGGCACTACAGGCCGACCGAACGCCGACCACTCCTGCGGGTCGTCCAGCAGCGCGGCTTGTGCAGCAAGCGCTGCAGTGGGCGCAGCGTCCGGCACCTGAGCCAGGGAAGGGGTCGGCACACCGGGTCGAAACATTGACATGGTTCAAGCCTATCGTTCGGGCACGACAGGTACATTGACCTGCATCAAGTCCCAGAACATGATTCCTCCTAAGCTTGTCCCATCACTTCGAGGAGACCTTTATGTACAAACGCATCTTGATCGCAACGGACGGCTCACCCCTCTCGGACAAGGCCGTGGAACACGGACTGTCGCTGGCTGCCCTCACCGGCGCCTCTGCCGTAGCCCTGAAGGTGGTGCCTCGCTACCCACGCAGCTACTTCGAAGGCGGCATGCCCGTCGACACCAACGATGTCAAGCGCATCGAAACCCAATGGGGCGACGCAGCGCAGGCCATGGTCGATGGCGTGAAGGCCCAGGGCGACGCCCAGGGCGTGGCCGTCAAGGCCGTCATTGCCAAGTCCGACCTCGTGGCCGAAGCCATCATCACTGCCGCCAAAAAGCACAAGTGCGACCTGATCGTGATGGCATCCCACGGCCGCAAAGGCCTCAAGCGCCTGCTGCTGGGCAGCGAAACACAGCATGTGCTGACGCATTCACACATCCCCGTGCTGGTGCTGCGCTAAGCGCCAAAAAATGCATCAAAAAAGGCTCTAGCGCTTATCCATCAAGCGCTAGCAGCTATTCAATACATAGCAAAACACCGAGAAGGCCAGGCGCCCGCTCGGTGTTTTTTCATTCCCGCCCCAATGTTCGGCGCCCCGGTGATTGCCCCATTGGGGGCGCAATGGCTGTTCCCGCGCCTGGGGCACTTCAAGCGCACGCTGCCGCAGGTGTCGCTGAACTTTGTGCGCTACCAGCACGCGCACGACTTTGCGACGCCGCACGCGTTTGACGCCGCCATCCAATACGGCTACGGCAACTGGCCCAGCGCCAATGCACGCTACCTCATCGGCAAAGAAACCAGCATCGTCTGCAGCCCCCTACTGCGCGACGCCCTGCCCCTGTGCACCCCGCAAGACCTGATGCGCGCCACGCTGCTGCAACACATCGCAGTGCCCCTGGCCTGGCAAGACTGGATGGAAGCCCACGGCCTGGAGACCAGCGCCAGCCGCTTCGGGCCGGGCCTCTACCTTTACTCGCTCATCATCCGCGCCGCCGTCTCAGGCTTTGGCGTGGGCATCGTGCACGCCTGCCTGGTGGAAGACAAGCTGGCAGCAGGCTCTCTGGTCGAGCCGTTGAAAGACCGCTTTGACAGCCCGCTGGGCTACTACCTGTGCGCGCCCACGGCCCGCACCAATTTGTCGGTGTACCGGCTGGTGGCCAGGTGGCTGGAGCACTGCTGCAACCATGGGGAAGGGGCGGCGGCGCCTGTGACGGCAGAGGCTGGGGCGGGCCGCATTTTTTGCGCACCACCGCAAGGCCTCGGCAGCGCCAACACCGTCACCACGGCCAAGGTCACGGCGGGTTGACAAGGCCAGATCCGTGCGCTGGCAGGCATGCGCGCGGGATCGCAGCCTATGGCGCTGCACGAAATTTTATGAATCAAATGGGGCTCTAGCGCTTATCCATCAAGCGCAAACAGCTATCAACAATATAGCAACCACTGTTTGCACGACCCCGCTGCCAAACGAAGCATTCGGCAGCATCCGCCCCCACGGGCACGAAGCCCCCTCACCCACCCAAGGGCAGATTTCAACGCGCCCGGCACTGCGAAGAGGTGCTGGAAACCACGGAGTAGTCGAAGTCCGCATCGATGGAGATGCACGCCGACTCAGGTGATGACGGCGGAAACCACGCCACCAATTCACCGCCATTTCTGGAAATGTGAAAGAAGCGGTCCACCTTGGACCAATCTGCTCTGAAACCATCACTGTCTGAGCAAAACATCCTGGTGCTGGTGTAGCTCTTGCCGGAAACGACGTAGCTGTATTCCACCATTGGAAACTGGGAGATGAACTGGCGCGTTCCTCTACGTACTTGCACTGGGCGACTATCAATTTTGGTGAACCGCACGGGTGTGCTGAGGTAGGCGCACTGGGGAACCGGAGGAGGCAAAAAGAGAGGGGCTAGGGATGCACCGATGATCGCAAACAGGGCGAATGCGAGGGCGACGGCGAGGATGCGGCGATTCATTGGTGAGGTCTGCCGAGGCTGAAATAGACTGATTCCGCATTGCTACCGATGGCATTTGGCACACCGCATGTGACGACGCGCACAGCTTTATGCGGTCAATGACGGCCAAGCTGCAAAACCAATTCATGAATCTCTCGAAGCGCATCGAATTCTCTCTAGCGCACTGAGTTCAGCCGCCGCGTAGTGGTCGGCTGCGACGAACAGTGAGACCCGCAGGCCAGAAGGGAGCACCCTGAATTGGAGAAGGGCGCAGCCCACGCAAAAGCGCTGGGCCATCGAAGCGGCGCAGCGCTGCAAAAATGATAGCATGCAGCGCTTGATGTACAAGCGCCAGAGGCCAAAAATGCTTGAAACCGATAAAGCAAACGCAGGCGAAGCCCCGCAGAGCGCCCCCCAAGGAGAAACCTTTGAGAAAAGCGAAGCACTGGAGTTAATGGCGACCTGCATATGCGAGTCAGGCTGAGCGACGTGTTATGTTTTATATTTAATAATTTCACAGGAGCGAAATATCTTGTCTTCCTTAATTTTATTAGTTATGTCAACAGCAAGAGCTTCACCACGCTCTTTTATTGGAATAGCAGTTCCACCGCGGTAAAAATTAGTATCTGCTCTCCACACCGTTTTATTGGTTTGCACATCAACCAATTTAACATTATAGATTGCGTGAAAAATGCCGTATTCATTTCTAGTTCCGCCATTTCGGCGCACACTCATAATAGTATCTGCGTTAAACGCTTTCATTTTATTAAGATGAACCTTCTCATCCAGCTCTAATGAAGAAATTCTGCTCACCTCTAAAACAGCCCCGCAATCTCTTGCAATAGCACCCAGCTTTGCCTGGAAGGAATCGAAAAAATCTTTCCCAAATTCACCACCTACATCGGTCAGTAAAAAAATACGTTTGGGCTCTTTAGTGTAATTATCCGCTTTGTTGGAAGCGATTGTTGTTGGCGCAACACAGGCGCTAAGAAGTACAGAAGCGATAAATATCAAAAGTGTATTGCATCCAGTGTTCATAGACTCCCCTCGTTTCAAATAACGATATTACTTTAATAAAACACAACGAACAAAGTAAGCGGCTGGCCGCAGGCCAGTTCGCTTGACAGCCGGGTTAGGGCGCAGTCTGAGATTCGACCCAAATACTTTCACCGGGGTGATGCTCGGAAATTGTTGCAAGTGCGTCCTCGATCACGGCTTTTGATTGACCGGACAGTGGGTAAATGAATCGAGAAAGGTTGGCTGCCCTCAGATTTGAGTATTCGGCTTCACCTATTGCGTCCGAGCCGCACCAAATAGGAGAGAGGTTTCTTCCCAAGTTCAAGGCTTCAGACAAGCCTTTGGGAGTGATCGCAAGGAAAACCATATTCCTGACTAGATTTAGACGACCAAAATTAAATCAACAGAAGTCTGGCAACGCATTTCGACACTGCTATTTCGCTGGCAGCATGCATCCCCTCGCATTTTAGGCAAACCTAAAATTTCGCAGATGGATGCATTCCGATGCTTGCACTGATCGAGCCCCGCCAAGGCGGGCCTGGATGTCAGCCTATCAACTTCAGGCAAACAACCCCTTGTACTGATCCCGCAGCAGATTCTTCTGCACCTTCCCCATCGTATTGCGCGGCAACTCCGCCACCACAAAGCACTTCTTCGGAATCTTGAAGTTGGCCAGCTGCGACTTGAGCTGGGCCACGATGGCATCGGCATCCAGTTGGGCACCGGGCTTGGCAATCACCACCGCCACGCCCACTTCGCCAAAGTCGGGGTGGGGCACGCCGACCAAGGCGCTTTCGGCCACGCCGGGCATGTCGTTGATGTAGCCCTCGATCTCTGCGGGGTAGACGTTGTAGCCGCCGCTGATGATCAGGTCTTTGCTGCGGCCCACGATGTGGACGTAGCCGCGCTCATCGACCTTGCCCACATCGCCGGTCTTGAAGTAGCCGTCTTTGGTGAACTCTTCCGCCGTCTTTTCGGGCATGCGCCAGTAGCCCTTGAACACGTTGGGACCCTTGACCTGGATGCCGCCGATCTCGCCCACGGGCAGGTCTTTGCCGTCGTCGCCCTGCACGCGCAGGTTCACGCCCGGCAGGGGGAAGCCGACGGTGCCGCCACGGCGTTCGCTCTCTGGCCCGGTCTTGCCTTGGTAGCGCTTGTCAGCGGCGTAGGGGTTGCTGGTGAGCATGATGGTTTCGCTCATGCCGTAGCGTTCCAGAATGGTGTGGCCGGTGCGTTGCTGCCATTCCTTGAAGGTTTCGATGAGCAGCGGTGCAGAGCCTGCGATGAACAGGCGCATGTTCTTCACGGCCTGTTTGTTCAAACCCGCCTCGGCCAGCATGCGCACGTACAGCGTGGGCACGCCCATGAACACGGTGGCGCGGGGCATGGCGGCGATGACGGCCTTGGGGTCGAACTTGGCCATCCAGATCATCTTGCTGCCGTTGATGAGCGCGCCGTGGATGGCAACGAACAGGCCGTGGACGTGGAAGATGGGCAGTGCGTGGATGAGCACGTCGCCTTTCTTCCAGCCCCAGTAATCCTTCAGCATGACAGCGTTGCTCAGCATGTTGCCGTGCGTGAGCATCGCGCCCTTGCTGCGGCCGGTGGTGCCGCTGGTGTAGAGGATGGCGGCCAGGTCGTCGGCACTGCGGGCTACGGCCTGGTGCTCGTCGCTGTGGTTGGCTGCGCGATCGAGCAGGCTGCCGGTGCGGTCGTCACCCAGGGTGAACACATGCTGCGTGCCCAGGGTGAAGGCGATTTTGCTGACCCAGC
Organism: Acidovorax facilis; assembly: GCA_964031875.1. Lineage (GTDB taxonomy): Bacteria > Pseudomonadota > Gammaproteobacteria > Burkholderiales > Burkholderiaceae_C > Acidovorax > Acidovorax facilis_A. Next base: position 34,782 of record CAXIRU010000027.1, on the reverse strand, counting down.
CAAAATTGCCGGGCGAGCACACCACCACGGCGGGCTCGGCGTTGCCGATGAAGTACTCGATCTCGGCACTTTGGTAGGCGGTGTTGAGGGGCAAAAACACGTAGCCCGCGCGCAGCGTGGCCAGGTACAGGGCCATGGCTTCGACGGATTTTTCGACCTGCACGGCAATGCGGCTGCCTTCGGGCAGCTTGAGCGATGCGAGCAGGTTGGCGATGCGGGCGCTGGCGCGGTCCAGGTCGCGCCAGGTGTAGTACAGCGGGGTGCCGTCTGCGGCCGTGGTTTCTACGGCGGTGCTGTCCAGGTCAGACGGAAAGGCTGCGCGCAAGGCGCTGAAGAGGTTGTGTTGGCTCATGGCAGTTGGACGGTTTTCAAGGGTTTGGATCCACAAGGCGGGCGGGGCCCGTCAAAACAAAGGTGCGCGTTTCTCAAGGAACGCGGTGATGCCTTCGCGGTGCTCGGCGCTGTCCGCGTAGGCGTAGGGGTCAGGCGCTCCATTCACTATGTTTTTTATAGCTGCTTGCGCTTTACCATCAAGCGCCAGAGGCATTTTTAATGCTCGAAATGTCTGCTTGTTCATGCGGGCTGCCTGCAGCGCCAGGGTGGCGATGCGCTGTGCGCTGCCCAGGGCCTCGGTGGTCACGGTGTCGTCGGCCACCACGCGGCTCAAAAAGCCGCGCGCCAGCATGTCGGCAGCACTGAAGGTGGCGGCCTCCAGCAGCATCTGGCGTGCGGTCACATCACCTACAGCACCCGCCACCAACTGCGCCTCGCGCGGGGCCATCGGGAAACCCAGCTTGGCAATCGGCGCGCCAAACCTCGCACCACTGCCCGCCACGCGGATGTCGCAGCAACTGGCAATCTCCACGCCGGCGCCCATGCAGGCGCCGCTGATCTGGGCCACGATGGGCACGTCGCACAGCAGCATGGCGTTGAGCCCACCCCAGACGTCGTTCTCATGAAAGTCGCGCAAGGCAGCGACGTCAAACCGAAAGCTTGGGTACTCCGAAATATCGCCGCCCGCGCAGAAGGCACTACCCTCCCCCGCCACGATCACACAGCGCACATCGCTGCGCTGAGGGATGTCTTCAAACACCGTACGCAATTGCCGCCACATGCCACGCGACATGGCGTTCAGCCGCCCCGTGTGGCGCAGGGTGACACGCACCACACCGCCCTCACCCGCTTCCATCAACACTTCACCCGACATATTCGTTGCCCATCACGTTTGCAAAGTCCACTGCCCGCAAAAAACGGCGCAGCGCCATCGCCCGTGCCACCGTGGAACTGGCTCTGCCAGGCCACGGGTGGCGCACCCCCTTGGGGGACGGCCCGAAGCGCCTCAGGGGGTTAATCCAGCTTCGCTCCAGAGGCCTTCACCACCGCCGCCCAGCGCTTGACTTCGCTGCTCACCAGGGCCGCAAACTGCTGCTGCGTCATGCCGCCGTAGTCGGCGCCATTGTTGGCCCAGATGGTTTTGAGCTCGTCGGCACTGCCCAGTTTGCGCATCTCGTCCACGATGCGTGCCTGCACATCGGCGGGCGTGCCTTTGGGTGCCCACAGGCCGTACCAGGTGGTGACGGTGTAGTCGGGCAAGCCCACCTCTGCGGCGCAGGGTACATCCGGGAAAGCCGCGTTGCGCTTGGGGCCCGACACCATGAGCGCCTTGATGCGGCCGCTCTTGATGTGGGTGGCCGAGGAGCCAAGGCCGTCAAACATCATGTCCACGTTACCGCCAATCAGGTCTTGCAGCGCAGGGCCTGCGCCGCGGTAGGGGATGTGGGTGATGAAGGTTCCGGTCTGCTGCTTGAACAGCTCGCCCGCCAGGTGGTGCGAGGTGCCCGCGCCGGCCGACCCGTAGTTGAGCTTGGCGGGATTGCGCTTCACATAGTCCAAGAACTGCTGGAAGTTGCTGACCGGCACTGCTTTTGGGTTGACCACCAGCACCTGGGGCACGTTGGCCAGCAGGAACAGCGGGATGAAGTCCTTCTCGATGTCGTAGTCGAGCTTGGGATACATCGAGGGCGCGATGGCATGGTGCACGGCCCCCATGAAGAGCGTGTAGCCATCTGGCGCTGCCTTGGCGGCAAAGCTGGCCCCCACAGTGCCGCCCGCGCCTCCCCGGTTGTCAATCACCAGCGTCTTTCCGGTGGCCTTGGAGAACTGCGCTGCCAGGGGGCGCGCAAAGGCATCGGTGCCACCGCCCGCAGGAAACGGCACCACCAGGTTCACCGGCTTGGTGGGCCAGGCCGATGCCTGGGCCCAGGCTGGCCCCGCCCCCGTGGCCCAACCCAGGCCTGCCGTGGCAGCGCCCAGCAGTACCTCGCGGCGCTGAATTTGCATGTCTTTCATTCCTTGTCTCCTGTCGTCGTTGTAAAAAGGGAATGCAGGCACCCTAGAGAGCCTGCTGTGCCTGCTGTGCCCGCAGTGCAAACCTGTGCCGGGCATTTGCCACCATCGGCTGGCCGCCCTCTGCGATAGGGCCTTGGCCATGGCCTGTAGCCATTGTCTGCGCCGATGATGACGATGACGGCACTGCCCGGCACCGGGGCCAGCGGTCAGTCACGGCACAGACTGTCGATGTCCCCCGACACCGGCACCTTGCCTTGCGCGAACAAGCTGCGGTGCTTGTCGATGCGCTTGAGGTCGTACAGGTAGTTCACCATCAGCCCGTACGATTGTTTGAGCCCCTTGCTGGACGGGTCGCCCGCCCAGTTCAGGCGTTCCACCCGCGCTCCGTTGCCCAGGTGGAAACGGGCCACCGGGTCCACCGGCTTGCCATCCTGCAGCTCGCGGGCCAGGTAGCGTGCAGCGCACTCCATCAGCATCTGGCGCACGGGCGATCGGGCGTCCAGGTCGGTGGCCTTGTCGAGTGCGGCCAGCAGGTGGGTGGCCTGGGGGGGTTCAAAGCCCACAGCCCGGCCCAGCTCGTTGCGGCGCTTGTCGTCCAGGCGCTCCAGCATCGCACCGGCATGCTTGCCCAGCCAAGCACGCAAGCCCGGAATGGGCGACAACGTGGCAAAGGTGCGCAGCCGGGGAAACTCTGCCGTGAGGGTCTCCACCACATGCTTGATGAGCGAATCTCCAAAGCTCACGCCGCGCAGTCCCGTCTGGGTGTTGCTGATCGAATAGAAGATCGCCGTGGTGGCCCGCCCGATGTCAGCCGGTGCCGCCGCCTCGTCGAGCAAAGGCGTGATGCTGGACGAGATTTTGTCCACCAGCGCCACCTCCACAAAGATCAGGGGCTCATTGGGCAGCCGGGGGTGGAAGAAGCCGTAGCAGCGGCGATCGCTGTCGAGCCGGTTTTTCAGATCGGCCCAGCTGCGGATGTCGTGCACCGCCTCGTATTTGATGAGCTTTTCAATCAGCGAGGCGGGCGAGTCCCACGACAGGCGGCGCAGCTCCAGAAACGCCACATCGAACCAGGTCGAAAACAGGTGTTCGAGCTCGGCATCGAGCGGCAGCAGGCGCTTGTCGGCCTTGAGCAGGGGCAGCAGCTCAGCGCGCATGTCCACCAGAAACCGCATGCCTTCGGGGAAGGCCGAAAACCGCTGCAGCAGCCGCGTGCGGGGCGACACGAGCGCACGGCGCAGGCTGATCTCGGCCTGGCCTTCCTCGGCTGTACCAGCGGCCGCCTCATAGCGCTGGCGGGCCGATTTGAAGCGTGTGGCGTCGGGGGCAAACTGCTCGCACATCAGCAACCACATGTCGCGGCGCTCCTCGGGTTCGGCCTTGGCATACCACTCGGCCACGGCCTGGGCGCGGCGGCCGCCTTCGACCTCGCTCACCTGGGGAGCTACCACCTCTTGCAGGTCGGCGAGCAGACGGCGCAAAGCGCGGGGCGACAGCGCCTCCTGCCCGCGCCGCAGCGTGGCCTGCAGGCGTTCGTGGGTGGAACGTGGCACAGCGACCTTGGCGACCACGTCGGTCACCGATTTGTCCAGCCCGGCTCGGGCCAGTTTTTCGCCGACCTTGTCAGCGGCGGGTGCCGCCGTGCGCAGGCGTGACACGCTGCGGGCGATCCATTCGGGGGTGCTGTTGATCATGGGGTCAGCCTCGATTGCTGGTTGCGGGCTACGTCGCGCAGCGCATCGCGCTGGCGCAACAGGTGGGTTCGCATGGCCTCTTCGGCGGCATCACAGTCGCGGGCCTTGAGCGCGGCAAACACGGCCAGGTGCTCAGCCAGGCTTTGCTGCATGCGGCCGGGGGCATGCAACGACTTGTGGCGGGCCAGCCGCAGAATCTTGCGCAGGTCGCCAATCACCTGGGCCAGCCAGCGGTTGTCCGCCAGCGTGATGAAGGCCTCGTGGATGGCGTAGTTGGCCTCGTAGTAGTCGGTGACCAGCCCGTCGGCCGCGCACTGCTGCAAGCGCTCGTGCAGCAACTCCAGCGCAGCGATGTCGGCCGCCACGGCCTTGCGCGTGGCTTCGTGCGCCGCACGGCCCTCCAGCAAGGCAATCACAGGAAAGATGTTGTCCAGATCGCTCTCGGTGACCTCGGCCACAAAGCAGCCCCGGCGTGGCTCATGGCGCAGCAGTCCCTCGGCCACCAGCACCTTGAGCGCTTCGCGCAGCGGGGTGCGCGAGATCTCCAGCCGCTCGCACAGGGCAGCCTCGTCCAGAAAGCTGCCGGGCGGCAAGGTGCCCGCAAAAATCTGCTCCCGCAGCCGGGAGGCGACTTCGTCGTGCAGTGAGTTCGGGACAGGACGCATGTGAAACGAGGCTCCAGGGCACCAACCCGCGAGGCATCGGCTATCAACGGCAGGCGGACTGCGCAGGCCGAATGCCCGCAACTCCCCTCTATCAGCTGACAACAGTGGCGATTGCCTCGCCATGTTTGTAATTTCTCATAATTATGCAAAATCACAAGGTGAAAACCCTGATTTGCAGGCTTTGGTTACACAAAAGAGGCCGAGTGCGGTGGTTGCGCAACGCTGCATGCCATACATCTGCAAGGGTGGCGAACTTTGCGACACACTTGCCGGCTCGTTCGCTGTGCGGTCAGCCCTCGGCCGGATGGCCTGTCGAAGGTGCGCCCCCCGCTGAGCCCGCCGCAGGGTCGCCCAACCCTGCGCCCATTCCCCGCACTTCAGCGGCTCACGAGACTCAGCAAAGCGGCCCTGGCCAGGCGTTCCGGCACTGCATTACAAGCAGTTCGACAAGGCGGGACGACGACGCCAGAGGAGTTTTGTGTGGCGCTCTTATTGCACCCCAGCGAAGCCTTCCACCAAGTGGTCAATCCACACCCGCAGCTTGGCGGGCAAAAAACGGTTGGGCGGGTACAGCACCCAGGCCGTGCCCGCGTACGAAGTCTTGTGCTCCCAGTCTGGCAGCACAATCACCAGGTCACCCCGCTCCAACGCAGCGCGCGCGGCAAAGCCCGGCAGGCTGGCAATGCCCAGGTGGCTGAGCGCGGCCTCCAGCCGCACTTCGCTGTGGTTGGCCACATAGCGCCCGCGCACGGCCACGGTGGCGGATTCACCCGCGCGTTCAAAGCGCCAGTGCCGGTCACGCTCATCCTCGCCCAGGGTAATGCAGGCGTGGTGCTCCAGATCCCGCGGAAGCTGGGGGTGGCCGCGCTCGGCCAGGTACTGGGGGCTGGCGCAGATGCAGTGGTGCAAAGTGGCCAGCGGCCGCCCGGCCAGGCCGGGGGGCGGGGTGTCGGTCACACGCAGGGCCAGGTCGATGGATTCCTCGAACAAGTCCACCGTGCGGTCGGTGATGAGCAGTTGCACATCCACCTCGGGGTACTTTTGCAAAAACGGTAGCACCAGCGGGTGCACCAGCTGCCGCCCCACCGCCTTGGGCATGCTCATGCGCACCATGCCCGACGGCGCGGCAGAGTGCGTATCGCTCAGCGCCCACACCTCACGCGCAGCAGACACCATGGCCTGGCAGCGGCTGTAGGCGGCCGCCCCGGCGTCGGTCAGACGCAGTTTGCGGGTGGTGCGCTCGAGCAGGCGCACGCGCAGTGCCCCTTCCAGCCGGGCCACCTGGCGGCTGACGGCCGACGGGGTGATACCCAGTTGCCGGGCGGCTGCCGAGAAGCTGCCCGTGTCCACCACACGCGCAAACACCGCCATGTCGGGGAGGCTGTCCAGGGGTTGATTGATGCTCATGAGGAACAAGTGAAGTTCTTTCACGCCAATTATCAATCAGCAGATGCAAATCGATAATTTGCACGTACCCGGCCGCAGCCATGCGCAGCGCCCTTTTGCACCGACACGACCCGACACGCCCCCACAAACTCCATGCCACACACCCTGCCGCTGTCCTCCCCTTCTCCGCTGGCCCCACGCCTGTCTGACCTGGCCTTGCTGCTGGTGGCGGTGGTGTGGGGCACGAGCTACGGCGTGGCCAAGGGGGCCCTGGTTTACTACCCGGTGCTGGGCTTTCTGGCTGTGCGTTTCACCCTCACTTTCGCGGTTTTGCTCCCGGCGCTGCTGCGCACGAGTGCGCCCGAGCGGCGTGACGCGTTGCGGGCGGGTCTGCCGCTGGGAGTGCTGATGCTGGGGATCTTTTTGTGCGAGACCTTTGGCCTGGCGCTGACGCAGGCCAGCAATGCAGCGTTTTTGATCAGCCTGTGCGTGGTGTTCACCCCGTTTGCCGAATGGTGGCTGCTGGGGCGCAAGCCGGGGCGCGCAATGTGGGTGTTTGCCGCTGTGTCGTTGCTGGGGGCCGCACTGCTCAGTGGGGGACATTCGGGCCCTTGGGGCTGGGGCGATGCGCTCATGCTGGCGGCGGCCGTGCTGCGGGCCATTACAGTGTGCCAGACCACCCGGCTGACAGAACGAAGCCAGGCGCCGGTACTGGCTCTCACCGCCGTCCAGGCTGGGGTGGTTGGCCTGGGCAGCCTGCTGCTGGCACTGGCGCTGCCAGGCAGTTTGCCGCCCCTGCCTTCGCTCAGCGACGCCAGCGCGTTCTGGCTGGCCTGTCTTTATCTGGTGCTGGGCTGTACGGTGTTCGCATTTGTCGTGCAGAACTGGGCCCTGCGCCACAGCCCGCCCAGCCGAGTGGGCGTGCTCATGGGCAGCGAGCCAGCGTTTGGCGCCCTGTTTGCAGTGGTTTGGCTGGGAGAGCAGCTCAATGCCACGGGCTGGGTGGGCGGCGCGTTGATCGTAGGCGCCGCTGTGTGGACGATGGGGCGGCGCCATTGATCGCACTGATCACACTGATCGCACGCTTCAAAAACCACCACGCGGTGTGCGGACCACGGCGCGCAGCATGACGCATGGCCTCGCGCTTGCGGGTCAGGATGCTGTGGTGCTGCGCAACACGCCCTGGGCCACCGCTGTGCGCTGGAGGGCGGCAATGTCCTGCGGGCTGGTGCGGCAGCAGCCGCCAATGAGCCGCGCACCCTGGGCGTGCCAGCGCATGGCGGCCTCGGCAAACGCATCACAGGGCTCGGCGTGGGCTGCGGGCGCGGCACTGGCACGCCACTCTTTGTCCACCGCGTCATAGGTTTCGCCCGAGTTGGGGTAAACCACGATGGGGGTGCGCGTGTGGCGCTGGATGTGCTCCACCAGCGAGGGGATGTACTGGGGGGCTGTGCAGTTCACGCCCACGGCCCATACCTGGGGCAGCCCGTCCAGTGCGGCGGCGCAGTCGGCCATGCGCTCGCCCTGGCTGTTGTGCTCGCCGTCCTTGCACGAGAAGCTGATCCACGCGCCCGGCGCACCACCGCGCCCGTTGTCCAGCACGGGCAGCAGGCGGGCAATGGCCAGGGCTTCATCCAGGCAGGGCAGCGTTTCGCATGCCAGCAGGTCGGCGCCAGCGGCGGCCAGCACCTGCAGGCGTGGCGCATGAAAGCGCGCCAGATCATCCTGGCTGACGTCCTGGTAGCCGGTGTATTCGGAGCCATTGGCCAGCATGGCACCGTAAGGCCCGACCGACGCGGCCACCAGCGGCTTGCGGCGGCCTTGGCGGTTGGCGGGGTCGGCCCAGAAGGCATCGCGGGCCTCGCAAGCCAGGGCGATGGAGCGGCGCATCAGGTCCGCCGACTCTTGCGTGGTGTAGCCCCGCCGGCCAAAGGCTTCAAACGTGGCCTGGTAGCTGGAGGTGGTGGCTACGTCGGCGCCAGCCCGGTAGTAGTCCAGGTGCACCTGGCGGATCAGGTCAGGCTGCTCGATCAGCAGCTTGGCAGACCACAGCGGATCCTTCAGGTCGGCACCGCGGCGCTCCAGCTCGGTGGCCAGTGCGCCGTCAAGGACGAACAGGCCTTGCTCGTCCAAAAGGGTTTGCAGAGGGTTGGAGGTGGGCGTGGAAATCATGAAGGGCAAGGTCTGCAAAAGAAAAACGAGATCGCTGCGGTGCACAGGGGCCAGCGCAGTCTGCACCCGGCAACGGTACGACAGGCCGGGTGCTGGGTGGCCGCTTTTCAGACGGGCAAATGCGGACATCCGGCATTCGGTGCCGGGGATGCGCGGCAGCCCGGCGAAGGTCGCGCACGTGCCGTCATTCGCCCTGTCCTTGCTGTGCAAAGCGCCGCTCCAGCCAGCGCACTGCAGCCACGATGCCGAGGGTGAGGGTGGCATACAGGGCACCCGCTACCAACAGCGCATCAGTGGTGTACGAGGCCACCGAGAGCTGGCGCGCCGCGCCGGTGAGGTCCAGCACGGTGATGGTGCTCACCAGCGCCGTGGCCTTGAGCTGTGCAATGGCCTGGTTGCCCAGCGCAGGCAGGGCAATGCGCAAGGCCCTTGGCAGCACGATGCAGCGCATGCTTTGCCAGGGGGTAAAACCCAGGGCCAGTGCCGCCTGCCGCTCACCCAGGGGCACAGCCAGCAAACCCGCACGCAGGTCTTGCGCCATGTAGGCGGCCAGGTTCAGCGACAGCACCGCCAGCGCGCACCAGGTGGCGTCTTCCAGCAACCACCAAAGCGATGATTGCCGCACCGCCTCGAACTGGCTGAGGCCGAAGTACGCCAGAAACAGTTGCACCAGCAGGGGCGTGCCCCGCACCAGCGCTCCGTACAGCCGCGCCGCTGCTGCCACAGGGCGAGGCCCCATGGCGGTGGCCATGGCCAACACCAGGGCCAGTGCGGTGCCCAGCAGTGCAGACCCGGCGAGCAACCCGGCTGTCACGCGCAGTCCCTCCAGCATGGGGTGCCAGGCAGCCTGCACGGACTCCCACGTTTCCAGCCAGTCCGCAGGCAGGCTAGCCAACAAGGAGGGCGTTGCGCCGGTGGTCATGCCTGAACCCCGGCAGGTCGGGTGGCATAGCCCCGCTGGGCGCGGCGCTCCAGCCATGCTTGCGCGGGGTGTGAAAGCGCCAGCAACACCAGATACGCCACCGCTACGGCCAGGTAGAACACAAAAGGCTGCTGGGTGAACTGTGCCCCCATCTGTGCCTTCTTGAGCAGGTCTTCCAGCCCCACCACGGACACCAGTGAGGTGTCCTTGAGCAGCGATTGCCACAGGTTGCCAAGGCTGGGTATGGCAATCCGCCACGCCTGTGGCAGGCGCACCACCCAGAAGACCTGCGCGGGCCGCATGCCCAGCGCCTGTGCAGCCAGAACCTGGCCCGCCGGGACTGCGGCAAATGCACCGCGAAACACCTCACTGGCATAAGCCGCAAAGACCACCGACAGGGCAAACACACCCGCACCGAAGGGGCTGATCTCGATGACTCCGTCCAGGTGGTTGTTGATGAGGTTGGAGAGCCCGAAATAGCAGACCAGCACGATCACGAATTCAGGGATGCCGCGCAGCAAGGCCGTGGCAACACCCACACTGCGCCGCAGCCAAGGCCGCTGACTCAGGCGGCAAGCCGCCAAGGCAAGCCCCAGCAGCAGGCCGGCTGCCAGCGCGGAAAAAGCCAGTTGCAACGTGACCCATACGCCCTGCAGCAAGGGCAGCGCGTAGTCGGTCAAGGGGCCTTTCAACAACTCCATGGATTCTTTGCAAAAACAAAACGGCCCGGCAGTGTGCCGGGCCGTTGCTCTGAATGCCCGCTACTTGACGACCGGGGCGATGCTGAAAGGGAATACCTTCTTGTTCTCTGCGGCAAAGGTGCCGTCGGTCAGCACCTGCTTGATCGCTGCATTGAAGCGCGCGCGCAGCGGATCGCCCTTGCGCACAGCAATGCCGGTGCCTTCACCGAACATGGCCACATCGTCCACCGGCTTGCCTACCAGCTCAAAGCCCTTGGCCTTGCCTGTTTTTGCCAGCCAGTCGTAGGCCACGGTCGTGTCGGTGAGGGTGGCTTGCACGCGGCCAGCCTCCATGTCGAGCCAGATGGGGTCTTGCGAGGGATAGGTTTTGACACGGATGCCCGACTTGGCAGTGGGCTGGCGCTTCTTCAGGTAGGCCTCGTGGTTGCTGCCGCTGTAGACACCGACGGTCTTGCCACGCAGCGTCTCGGGGTTGTCGGTGATGCCTGCGCCTACCTTGGCCACCCACTGCACAGGTGCCAGGGTGAACAGGTCGGTGAAATCCACAGCCTTCTTGCGCTCGTCGGTGATGGACATCTGCGCCAGCACGGCGTCGATCTTCTTGGCACGCAGGGCCGGGATGAGTGCGTCGAAGTCCATGGTCACGAACTCGCAGCGCGCCTGCATGTGCTTGCACATGGCGTGGGCCAGCTCGATCTCCATGCCCTTGAGCTGGCCTTGGGCATCCTTGTATTCAAAGGGAGCATAGTCCGACAGGGTGCCGATACGCACCACGTCCTGGGCCGCAGCGGGTTGGGCGTGAACGACTCCCGCTGTTGCAATGGCAGCTACCCCGGCACCTGTTGCCAGCCACTTCAGGGCCTTGCGTTTGAACATCATCCTGCTCCAGATCTTGGGTGGTTGGGAAATGAGCGCCGCATGTCAAAGATGCAACCGTGATCTCGTGCGCCCTGCGAAAGGGCCTCGCGCTCGCAAAAACCCATGAGTATTGCCAACAAACTTGCGGCAAGGCGGCAAATTCGACGCCGACTGCGCCTCCTTTGTGCGCCGTATCGCAACAAGTCGCCGCTTGACGGCGACACAGAGCCGTTTGTTGCCGAAAGCGCTTCAAACCTCGAGCAAAGCTGCCCCGGAGCGGGAGCACTCCATCCTGCGGGGGAATCCCTAAAATGCGGCGCATGGATGCAAGCCTTGACCTCTTCGACCGAAAAATCCTGGCCCTGGTACAACGCGATTGCCAGATGAATGCCGAGGTCATCGCCCAGGAGGTCGGGCTGTCGGCATCGGCTGTACAGCGACGCCTGCGGCGCATGCGCGCCGACAGGGTCATCAGCGCCGAGGTGGCGGTGGTCAACCCGCAGGCCCTTGGTGGGGTGATGACCTTCCTGGCCGGGCTGGAGGTCAAGGACAACTACGACGCCCTGCCCCGTATCCGCAGCTGGTCCCAAGGTGAACCCGGGGTGCAGCAGGTGTACTACGTCACAGGCAACTTCGACATCATGATGGTCATCGTCGCGCGCGATGTGAAGGTCTACGACGCCCTGGCAGCGCGCTTGATGAGCGACATCCCCCAGATCGCCCGCATGACCACGCATGTGGTGATAGACACCATCAAGAACAGCCTGTACGTGCCAGTGGATACATCGGGCGATGCCCTGACAAGCGCCTAGACACAACGCTCTGCGGTCTGTGCGGGGTGATCTCGGGCGGTCGACCGCTTTGCTTTTTCAACTGTGGCACGGCGATGGGCCGAAAAAACGGCCTTGCAGTTCATCCCGACCCGCATGACAGCCGCTTCACAGGCCAATGCAGGACATCTTCGCGCAGCCCAAGCCAGAATTGCTATAAATTTAGAAGCAACAAACCTACTATGGATAAGCGCTAGCGGCCATTTTTTAGGGGAACCTGAGCACCCAATGGCTGGCGCTGCGCCCACAGCCACAGCGCGACACCGCTGGCGATCATGGGCACGCAGAGCCACTGCCCCATGCTCATGCCCAGCGACAGAATGCCCAGGAAGGCATCGGGCTCGCGGAAATACTCGGCAATGAATCGGAACACGCCGTAGCCGATCAAGAACGCTGCAGCCACCTGGCCCTGGCGGCGCTGCTTGCGGGCGTAGAGCCACAGCAGCACGAACAGCAGCAGCCCCTCCAACAAGAACTGGTACACCTGAGAGGGGTGGCGCGGCTGCATCGAGCCGCTGTGCGCAAACACCATGCCCCAGGGCAAGTCCGGGCTGGCAAAGCGGCCCCAGAGTTCGCCGTTGATGAAATTGCCCACGCGCCCCGCCGCAAGGCCGGTGGGCACACAGGGCGCCACAAAATCAGCCACCTGCAACCAGGGGCGCTGGCGCGAATGTGCGAACCACAACATGGCCACGATCACGCCCAAAAGGCCACCATGAAAAGCCATGCCCCCTTGCCACACGGCAAAAATCTCCAGCGGATGGCTGAGGTAGTAACCCGGCTTGTAAAACAGGCAATAACCCAGGCGCCCCCCGACCACCACACCCGCCACCCCCAGGAACAGGATGTCTTCCACGTCCTTGCGCGACCATGCACCAGGCCCGGTGATGGAGACAAATGGCTCGTGCCGCAAGCGTCGGATGCCCAGCAGCATGAACAGGCCAAAGGCCGCGAGGTAAGTCAGGCCGTACCAATGGATGGCCAGCGGGCCGATCTGCAGGGCGACAGGGTCGATGTGGGGATAAGTCAGCATGGGGGCGATTGTGCACGCGCAGCACTACCCTTTCAGGCTGCTGGCCTGCACCTCCTGGGCCACAAAGTCGATCCACCGGGCCAGTGCGGGCGGCACGGCGGCTCCCCAGACCAGGCTGGTTTCGCACACGGGTGCCAGGGGCGATTTACCGCCCAGTTCCCGGTAGACAACGCCCGGCCGCTGAAACTGCTGCACGCTGGCAGGCACCCAGGCCAGCCCCAGGTCGGCCGACACTAGGTTGACGATGGTCTGCATCTGGATGGCCTCCTGGGCCACCTGCGGCACCTGCCCCGCTGCGTGGTACAGCGCCACGATCGCGTCGTACAGCGATGGCAGGATCGGACGGGGGAAAATCACCAGGGGCTCCCGCAGCAGGTCAGAGAACCGCACGGTGGGCGTACGCGCCAGCGGGTGATGCTCAGGCAGCGCGAGCACCAGCGGCTCTTGCGCCACACACAGGCTTTGCAGGGCAGGTGGCGCCTGGCCGGGCGTGTGCAAAAGCAGCCCGGCATCAATCTCTCCCCGCGCCAGCGCCTGCAGTTGCACATCGCCCGTCGCCTCAATCAGTTCAAGCCGCACCCCGGGCCACTGCGCCCGGAAGGCACGCACCCACTGCGGCAGCATCCCGAAACCCACGGTCGAGACAAACGCCAGCCGCAGCCGCCCCACCTCGCCCGCTGCTGCCGCACGCGCCTGTGCGGGAAGCGCCTGGGCCCGGTCGAGCAAATCCAGCACCTGCGGCAACAGGGCAGCCCCGGCCGGAGTGAGCTGCACGCTGCGTTTGGTGCGGTCGAACAGTTGAAGACCCAACGTGCGCTCCAGCCCGGCGATAGCCTGAGTAAGCGGTGGTTGCGTCATGTGCAGGCGCTGCGCCGCGCGGCCAAAGTGCAGTTCCTCAGCCACTGCGGCAAATTGCCGCCACAAGCGCATATCAATGAATGGCTCTTTCATATGCTGTACATATTAATCGCCTTGTACAAATGGATTGGATGGCGCCCACCAATCGCCGCATACTCGCGGCTGCGAAAAGTTTCCCCACCCACCAGATTCGCTCCACGAAGGAAAACACACCATGGCAGACAACAAAGTCATCCCTATCCAGCCCATCAACCGCCGCAGCGCCAACATCACGCAAGGCAAGTCTCGCGCACCCAACCGCTCCATGTACTACGCCATGGGCTACGAGGAAGGCGACTTCGTGAAACCCATGGTGGGCGTGGCCAATGGCCACAGCACCATCACGCCCTGCAACAGCGGCCTGCAAAAGCTGGCCGATGCGGCCATCGCTGGCATTGAGGAAGCGGGCGGCAACGCCCAGGTGTTCGGCACCCCCACCATCAGCGACGGCATGGCCATGGGCACCGAGGGCATGAAGTACAGCCTGGTGAGTCGCGAAGTCATCAGCGACTGCATCGAGACCTGCGTGGGCGGCCAGTGGATGGACGGCGTGCTGGTGGTGGGTGGCTGCGACAAGAACATGCCTGGCGGCCTGATGGGCATGCTGCGCGCCAATGTGCCCGCCATCTACGTCTACGGCGGCACCATCCTGCCTGGCCACTACCAAGGCAAGGATCTGAATATCGTGAGCGTTTTCGAGGCCGTGGGTGAGAACGCAGCCGGCAAGCTCAGCGACTTTGACCTCAAGGAAATCGAAAAGCGTGCGATCCCTGGTACAGGCTCGTGCGGCGGCATGTACACCGCCAACACCATGTCCAGCGCTTTCGAGGCCCTTGGCATCAGCCTGCCCTACTCGTCCACCATGGCCAACCCGCACGACGAAAAGATGAACTCGGCCAAGGAATCGGCCAAGGTGCTGATCGAAGCCATCAAGATGGACCTGAAGCCGCGCGACATCGTGACCAAGAAGTCCATCGAGAACGCCGTGGCCGTCATCATGGCCACGGGCGGCTCCACCAACGCGGTGCTGCACTTCCTGGCCATTGCCCACGCGGCAGGCGTGGAATGGACCATTGACGACTTCGAACGCGTGCGCGTGAAGACCCCCGTGCTGTGCGACCTCAAGCCCAGCGGCAAATACCTGGCCGTGGACCTGCACCGCGCAGGCGGCATCCCGCAGGTCATGAAGATCTTGCTGAACGCAGGCCTGCTCCACGGCGACTGCATCACCATCGAAGGCAAAACGGTTGCCGAAGTGCTCAAGGACGTGCCAGACCAGCCCCGTGCTGACCAGGATGTGATCCGCCCCATCGACAAGCCCATGTACGCCCAGGGTCACCTCGCCATCCTCAAGGGCAACCTGAGCCCCGAAGGCTCGGTGGCAAAGATCACTGGCCTGAAGAACCCCGTCATCACTGGCCCTGCCCGCGTGTTCGACGACGAACAATCGGCGCTGGAAGCCATCCTGGCCGGCAAGATCAAGGCCGGCGACGTGATGGTGCTGCGCTACCTGGGCCCCAAGGGCGGACCCGGCATGCCCGAAATGCTGGCACCCACCGGCGCACTGATTGGCGCCGGGCTGGGCGAGAGCGTGGGACTGATCACCGATGGCCGTTTCTCGGGCGGTACCTGGGGCATGGTGGTCGGCCACGTGGCGCCTGAAGCCGCTGCGGGCGGCACCATCGCCTTCGTCAACGAAGGCGACAGCATCACCATCGACGCGCGCCAGCTGCTGCTGCAGCTGAACGTGAGCGACGAGGAAATCGCCCAGCGCCGTACCGCGTGGACGGCACCTGCACCGCGTTACACGCGTGGCGTGCAGGCCAAGTTCGCCTTCAACGCATCGAGCGCCAGCAAGGGTGCGGTGCTTG
The DNA here is from genome assembly GCA_964031875.1 of Acidovorax facilis. GTDB lineage: Bacteria > Pseudomonadota > Gammaproteobacteria > Burkholderiales > Burkholderiaceae_C > Acidovorax > Acidovorax facilis_A. Next base: position 19,404 of record CAXIRU010000027.1, on the reverse strand, counting down.
ACGCGTATTGACGCTCAGTTCGCAAGAAACAAAAAAGCCCGCTACCACCAGCGGGCTTTTTTGTTGGGCACAGAGACCATGGCGTCCGCGGTGCCCTCTCATGAATCGCGCCTCAAAATTCGCGCTTTCTTGAACGCCACCGGATCCAGCCGTCCAGCAAAGCCCTCAATGGTGCGGTCACACGCCAGGACCAGCTCGCGCGCATCAAACCCACTTCCTTTCGCACGGCAGCCGTCACGGCCGCCTCGCGCGCGTTGACATCACGCACCAGCCGAAGTACCGCCACCCGCATACGGTCTGCGGATGAGGCACTGGGCGCGCCAGAGTTCAAAGCGTCTTCTGGGGCCCATGCCTCCACATCCGCCGTTGTGTTGCTGATGTCGAAAAATGCCAGAGGCTGCTCTGCACAGGTGATGGCCATCAGCCCCCAGGGCTCATGCACATCGATGCCCTTGGGGCCACCCTCGCGCGGGTTGTGGCGCCCCCGCGCGAATACAGCGTCATCCAACACGCGGATGACAGCACTGGGCTGGGCCAGGTTACGCCATCCGGAAGAAGCCCGGTGAAAAACAGCCACATGGGGGGCACCGGCGTCCGCCACCAGCAGGATACGCCCACCGGCCAGGAAGCACAGTCCGTGCGGATAGCTTGCGCCATGCAGTTGTACTGCGGGTTCGTTGCCCGGCACAAGGAACTCGTCATTGCGGTAAAGCGCGACGATGTGGCGGTCATTGTTGCTGACGGCAACCCATTCCGCTCTGTGATCTAGCGCCACGCCATCCGGCACCTCCAGCCCGCGTTGCATGAGGATTTGCGCGTCCAGGTGGGAGAAACCGGCCGTCGCGTTCAGCAAGTGATGGGTCACGTAATGGGAAAAGCCATTGCACACCCACAACTCGTGCAAGCCTGCGCCCAGATCCCTTGCACACAAGCCTCCTGCGGTGCTCAGAAGCTCCGTCTCCTGCTTGCCGATCACGGACAGGGGCTCCAACGCGTGTAGCGAGGTGAGACGAACCGCTAGGGAAATATCGAACAGCGATACATGGCCCTCCCGATTGGCGACTGCGACGATACTGTTGCTGACTCAGCACAAACCATGGGGGCGTTTGAGACTGCTGGATGCGACCTCCACAGCATCCGTAAGGTAAACCACCTTCTGCCCGTTTTTAAACTGGAGGTCCACCCCGACGATCAGCAACCTCTCCTGGGTGATGGCGGCAAGTGCCACACGGCGTCCGTCGGGCGACCAGCTCACGTCCTCGGTCCGCCCCATGGATGCAATGGCGTCCAGCACCTCTGCGGGGCCGGTGCATGCCAGCCTCATGGGGAAACTCCTTGCTGGACGTTGTGAAACGCCAGGGCATCGTCCACACTGCCATCCATCACCACGCATCCGTCCTTGAGAACCAGTGCACGGTTGCAAAAGCTCTTGAGAATGACCTCGTTGTGGGATGCCAGCACCAAGATCGAGACCTGTTCGATCAGCCCGTTGATACGCTCCTTGGCCTGGCTGAAAAACTTGGCGTCGCCAGCGCCAATCATTTCGTCCATGAGCAAAATGTCGGGAACCACGCTGGTGGACACTGCAAAAGCCAAGCGCAGCAGCATGCCCTGGGAGTACGTCCTGACCGGCAACTGAAGATGCTCGCCCAGCTGTGTGAATGCCTCTACCGAGGGAATGAGGCCCGTCGCCTGCTTGCGCGTGAGGCCCATCACAATGCCCCGCATGATGATGTTGTCGTACCCGGTGGCGTCAATGTCCATTCCCAGCATGATGTCGGTGAGTGCTGCGACCCGGCCGCTGAAGGACAGCTCGCCTTGCATGGGCTCATAAACCCCGGAGAGCACCCGCAGCAGCGTGGTTTTGCCAGCGCCGTTCGAACCAATCAGGCCCACCCTGTCTCCCGACCGCAGCACAAGATTCACGTCGCGCAAGGCATGCACGCTGACCTGCCGCAAACCGCTGGCCTCTACGCGGGCCTTTTCGCGCATGGGAAGCCCCAGCACTGTGTTGAGCAGCCCCCGTGACCGCGTGGTGAACACAGGAAAGTCGATGGATACGTTGGACAACTGGATGTGTGCCATCTTGGGATACCGAAGGGTGACAGCGCCTACAGCCAGTAAACGATACGACGCCGGATCGCAACGTACTGCCAAAAGAAAATCAGCCCCAAGAGCAGGACCACCGCCACGGCAGCGCCCCAGGTCTGCAGGCTCGGAACCGTTCCCATCAAGGGACTGCGCATCAGGTCCAGAAAAAGCGCCAACGGATTCAGGCGCACCACCCACTGGGCGCGCTCGGTCAGTTGGTCAGGAACCCAGAGCACTGGCGTCACGAAAAAACTGACTTGCATCAGGCTACCGAGGGCCACGGTCACATCCCGGAAGCGGGCTGCAAGCCCCCCAAGAATCGCCACCACAAAGCTGGCCGCCAACAGTGTGAGGGCGCCGGCGCCAAGGAGCGCCCACCACTGCACAGCCCCTATCCGCCCCGCCCACAACAGTACCGCCAGCACAATGACGGCGCTGTGAAGCATGAGAATGGAGCATCGAAAAACGGTACGAAAAACAAACGCCATCTTGGGGTACGGCGTCTGTTTCAAGAATGCATCCGAGCCGATGTACGTCAGGCAGCCCTCATTGATCAGAGCGCTGAAGTAGCCAAAAAGCACATGCCCAGCACAAAAATACGGCAGGTACCACTCAGCGGGGTACTTGAACAGCTGGGCGCCAATCAGACCAAATGCAACGATGAATATGGCCGTGTGCAGCGTGATCCAAACAGGCCCCAGAAAGGTCCGCCGATACTGCTTGGCCACATCGTTCCAGCCCATGAAGCACCAAAAGCGCCACGCCACCATGGCGCTCAAAATGTCGCGCCCAAGCAATTGAATCTGCCTCTGGCGCACGGATACGATGGGATTGGGGGTTGAAGCTGCCATCGCGAACAATCAGAGCATCGTCTCGTAGACGCGCAAGGTTTTTTCTGCGCACGCTTGCCAGGTGAAAGCGCGCACGCGATCACGCCCGCGCGCAACCAGTTGGCCCGCCAGTTCTGAGTTCTCGGCAACTCGGCGCATCGCATCCGCAAGTTGGTCGATGCGAAGAGGATCGATCAGCAAGGCCGCATCCCCCGCAACCTCCGGGATGGAGGTCGTGTTAGACGCCACCACCGGCACCCCCGCCGCAAAGGCTTCCAGAACCGGCAGCCCGAATCCCTCGTGAAGCGACGGGAACACCAGGGCCGTTGCACGCTTGATAACCACCTGAAGATCGGCATCCGGCAAATGCCGCAGCCAACGGACGTGTTTGAAAGCCCCGCCGGTGAATTGGGCGATGACGTCTTCGCAGCCCCAACCTGGTTTTCCCACCACCACCAACGGAAAATCACGCTGCAATGATTCGGGCAGGCTGGCATGGGCCAGAAGCAGGCGGCCTATATTCTTGCGCGGCTGAAGGGTGCCAACGCTCACAAAATAACGCTCTGGCAGTGCATGCCGAAGCCGCACGGATTTTTCCACGGACTCATCGACCGGGGCAAACCACTGCGCACCTACCCCCAGGGGGATGGAGGTAATCCGTTCTTCAGGTAGGCGAAAATGTGCAACGATCTCCTGGCGGGAGTACTCGGAAATCGTGATCACATGCTGCGCCCAAAACGCCGTGCGCCGCCACAATTCATTTTTCAAACCCTTGAACCGGTATCGGACCCACTCAGGGTGGGACAAAGGGATAGCATCAAAAATCGTTGCCACCACCGGCATTCCACGCAAGCGTGGCACCAGGTGATCGGTGGCATGCACCACATCGACCCTTGAGCGGAGCGCGCGGCGCGCACCTCCAAAGTCCCTACCTGTCAGCGTGGCCACCAAGGTTTGTCGCGCAAAAGGCCCGAGAGGCAACGCAGGCGTCGCCCCTTGCCAAAGGCTCGCTGGAGCATCGAACAGATAGGGCTGCAATTGCGCCGATGGCGGCATGGCAGCCATCAACTCCCGGGTGTAAGTGCCGATACCATCGACCCCGCCCTGCTGGATACAGCGTGCAAGCACACTGACCCCAAAGGCCACCTTCATCGGACCACCCCCCACCGTAGCTGCCATGGAGTACGGCAATGACTCGCCATCATCGAGCTCCGGGATAGGTGCGCCGCAGATCGGGCTCCACCATCGTTCGGCAGGTATGTTTCAAGACGGCGTAAACCGCCCAGTCCAGACAGTCCTGGGCCCAGGACATATCGCCCGCCACATGCGACCCGCTGACGCCCCATTGGAATCACATTGGCAGTGGACCAGTCGATTGGCCCCATTTGACACATGCCGTCGACGAACCCTCCCGCCGCCCTCCAGTGGAAACGCGATGCTGGGTTGCCCAATTCAAGCCCCTCTTTTCGCCAACCGCGAGTAGGACAACGGTATTCGGTATCTTGGTCGTCACAAATTCACAGCCCTTGCGGGGACATTCAGGGTTAAAAGCACGCTGCTCTCAGGGCATGGATATGCGCCACTATTGGGAGGCTTCATTCGGTGTGTAAAAAGCTTGGGCACCGAATACGGACCACACGGAGAAAAGCCGTGCACTCGACCTTCTGAGGAATCACTGCGGCCAGGCCCTCTCGCTCAACAAAAAATTGAACCAAGTGGCGCCACACCAACTACAAGCAAACGCGGTGGAAGCCTATTGGAAAACCGCAAGGACGGCTGGTACTTTCCTGTAAACCCACCTTGTCAACAGTGCGTCCCTCTACGGGGCGAGGAACTAGGACTTAGGGCACGGAGGGTCAACGGGGTTTGCGTGGCCGCATACCCAGGGCTTCCTTGTTCTTATTGATACGGTCCTGTTTGCGTTGCTCCATCTTTTCCATGGCTTTGCGCTTGGTGTACCCCGAAGAATCGGCCCACGCCCACCACAAGACCGTAGCTCCGAAGGGAGCCAGCACCCACCACCAGGACCAGGCGGCAACAGGTCCGACCTCGAAATACTTCAATGCCAGAACCAATAATGAAAGACCCAGCAGGTACATCGCGATCTCCAAAAAAAGCCGACCTAGCACAGTTGATGGGGGTCAAATACCCTGTCAACCCAAACCACTACAATTCCATTCAAAGAAATGTAACTCAACCACAGGAATCCCCACCATGAAGCGCACCCTCATCACTCTTGCCATGACGCTGTCGGTTGCTGCACCTGCCATGGCCGACATGGCCCTGGCAACCTCGAAGAACTGCATGGCCTGCCACGCTGTGGATAAAAAGCTGGTGGGCCCTTCGTACAAGGATGTTGCCGCCAAATATTCTGGCCAGAAGGATGCCGTGGATAAGCTGGCTGCCAAAATCATCAAGGGTGGCGCAGGTGTGTGGGGCCCCGTCCCCATGCCTGCCAATGCACAGGTCAACGATGCAGATGCCAAGAAGCTGGCAGCATGGGTGCTGACGCAAAAGTAAATCACTTCACTCCCAGCCCAGGGGTGACATAGTCCCTTCGTGAAAGGTCGCGCCACGCACTGTGACGCGGCCTTTATAGTTTTTTAGAACCTGTTTTTGCGTTTCAGGGCACGGGAAAATGGCAGGTCACAACAACGAGAAGCAGCCGCCCCTCTGATCACACGCGAGAAACGACCGGCGCTGCCTCCAGCCCGCGTGTTCGTAGCTGGTGCTCAAGCTGCCCCAAATACGCTGCGGTGGAGTTGTCGGACTCGGTAGCTCGCGCAGCCAGATGCGCCTCCAACTCATCCAGCCGTGCCAGCACCGTGGAGTGCGCCTGCTGATGCTGGGCTTCCAGAAACGCCTGCAGCTCCGTGAAGCGTGAGGCTTCCGCCTTGTCAGCCAGTTCACGCTGGACCTGCATCTCCTTGGTGTGGCGACGCGTTTCCAGGAGCACCGAGCCCTGAAGCGACAGGACATAGACCACAAAAAAGATGCCCAGCAGGCCCGTAAGGCCCAGCATGATGAGCCCCAGCGGCGCCTCAAAGACCACAATCCCGAGCGAAACCAGAGACGGCGCAGACAGGGTGGCCCAATTCAACGCGGCGAGTGCAGCAATGGCGGCAACCGTCACCCCAAGAACAATCGAACGCAGACGCATGAAACCTCCTTTGGATAGCGCCCACAGGGCGAAAGTCCGCGAGCGCAATGCGCCGTTGTAACGCATGCACGGGCCGTCACCAACGGCAGGCAGGAGGTTTCAGGTGGCGTCCTACAAAAAACCAGGGAGGAGCGGAGCCTCAGGGCGCCCCCTCCAAGCACGGTGAACCAGCGTCGGGATGGTGTGTCCAGATCACACCGCTACGCGATATGAGTGTCCCCCAACCCCGCAAGCGCTGCGCGCTGGCGCCGTCACGCGGCACCTCTTGGATCAGTTGGTCTGAGCCAACTGATCCAGGATTGCGGGATTTTCCAACGTGCTGGTGTCCTGCGTGATGGCCTCGCCCTTAGCGATGCTGCGCAGCAACCGACGCATGATCTTTCCGCTGCGGGTCTTGGGCAAGTTGTCACCAAAGCGGATGTCCTTGGGCTTGGCGATGGGCCCAATCTCTTTGGCCACCCAGTTGCGCAGTTCGTTGGCAATCTGCTTGGCCTCTTCGCCAGTGGGACGCGAGCGCTTGAGCACCACGAAGGCGCAGATGGCCTCGCCCGTCACATCGTCAGGGCGGCCCACCACAGCAGCCTCGGCCACCAGGTCGGTCTTGGCGACCAAGGCGGATTCGATTTCCATCGTGCCCATACGATGGCCGGAGACGTTCAGCACGTCGTCAATACGGCCGGTGATGCGGAAATAGCCACGGTCGGCGCTGCGCACGGCCCCGTCGCCCGCCAGGTAGTAGCCCTTGAGCTCTTCGGGAAAGTAGCTCTTCTTGAAACGTTCAGGGTCGTTCCAGATGGTGCGGATCATGCTGGGCCAGGGGCGCTTGATGACCAGAATGCCGCCCGCGCCGTTGGCAACATCGTTACCGGTTTCGTCCACGATGGCAGCAGTGATGCCGGGCAGGGGCAGCGTGCAGCTCCCAGGCACCAACGGAGTCGCGCCCGGTAGCGGTGTGATGACATGGCCACCGGTTTCGGTCTGCCAGAAGGTGTCCACGATAGGGCAGCGTTCGCCACCAACGTTCTTGTAGTACCACATCCACGCTTCTGGGTTGATGGGCTCGCCGACACTGCCCAAAATGCGCAGACTCGACAGGTCTGAGCGTGCAGGATGCACAGCGGCATCACCCTCGGCAGCCTTGATGAGCGAGCGGATGGCGGTGGGCGCGGTGTAGAAAATGGTGCACTTGTGGCGCTCAATCATCTGCCAGAAGCGGCCCGCGTTCGGGAAGGTGGGAATGCCTTCAAAAACGATCTGCGTCGCACCTGCTGCCAACGGGCCATAAGCCACATAGGTATGCCCCGTGATCCAGCCGATGTCAGCCGTGCACCAGAACACATCGTCAGGGCGCAGGTCGAATGTCCAGTCCATCGTGAGCTTGGCCCACAGCAGGTAGCCCCCCGTGCTGTGCTGCACGCCCTTGGGCTTGCCGGTGGAGCCGCTGGTGTAGAGGATGAACAATGGATGCTCAGCGCCCACGGCCACGGGCGGGCATTCAGTGCCCTGGCCTGCAAGCGCTTCGGCAAAGGTCTTGTCGCGCCCCGCCACCATGTTGCAGGCGGTGGGGGTGCGCTCGTACACGAACACATGGCGCAGGGTGTCACACCCTCCGCTCGCCAGAGCTTCATCGATGATGGACTTGAGCGGCAGCTCCTTGCCGCCCCGCATCTGGTAGTTGGCGGTGATGACGGCCACGGCACCCGCGTCGATGATGCGCTCGTGCACCGCCTTGGCGCTGAAGCCACCAAACACCACGCTGTGCGTGGCGCCGATGCGGGCGCATGCCTGCATGGCCACCACACCTTCGATGGTCATGGGCATATAAATCAGTACCCGGTCGCCCTTGTTTACGCCGTGGGCCTTGAGCGCGTTGGCAAACTGGCTCACACGGGCCAGCAGCTCCTTGTAGGTGATCTTGGTGACCGTGCCATCGTCAGCCTCGAAGATGATGGCGGTCTTGTTCTCGGTGGGCGTGCCGATGTGGCGGTCCAGGCAGTTGGCAGAGGCATTGAGTTCGCCGTCGGCAAACCACTGGTAGAACGGCGCGTTGGATTCATCCAGCGTGCGCGTGAACGGCCGGGTCCATTGCACGTTTTCGCGGGCCAGGCGCGCCCAGAAGCCTTCAAAGTCCTTCTCAGCCTCGGCACACAGCGCTTCATAGCCCGCCATGCCTGACACGCGGGCAGCCTGGACGACCGCATCGGATGGCGGGAACACGCGGTTCTCAACCAATACGGACTCGATGGCAGATGTGGGCGAACTCATGGTGTTGTCTCCTGGGTCTGATGGAATTGGAATTGGGCGGTACTGTCGGACGCGGCACTTACAGGCCACTGACTGGCATGAAGCTTACAGACTACGGAGTTCATGCCGCGTGACGCATGCACGGAGCTGGCTCGCAGTGCTGACATACAAGGCGCCTAAAATCGCTAGGCCCGAGATCTTTCCCCCCATCCCATGTCCCTCCCCAAAAAAAACGCCTCCCCCTCGCCCCTGCGCCCTCTGCCCTCGCTGATATTTGCAAGCCGCTGGCTGCAGCTGCCTCTGTACCTGGGCCTGATCCTGGCGCAGGCTGTTTATGTCTTCCACTTCTGGGTAGAGCTGGTGCACCTGATCGAGGCGGCCTTTGGCAACACGACGGCGCTCAAGAGCCTGGTCACCAGCATTGGCTATAAGAGTGACTTCGAGGTCACCTCTCTGAACGAGACCATCATCATGCTGGTGGTGCTGGCGTTGATTGACGTGGTGATGATCTCCAACCTGCTGATCATGGTGATCGTGGGTGGCTATGAGACCTTCGTCTCGCGTCTGCACCTCGAAGACCACCCCGACCAGCCCGAGTGGCTGAGCCACGTGAACGCGTCGGTGCTCAAGGTCAAGCTGGCCACAGCCATCATTGGCATCAGCTCCATCCACTTGCTCAAGACCTTCATCAACGCTGCCAACTACGACCTCAAGGTGCTGATGTGGCAGACCATCATCCACGTGGCATTCCTGCTCAGCGCCCTGGCCATCGCACTGACCGATCGGCTGATGTCGCATTCCACGCCGCCTGCGCGCCACTGAGTTTCATGGCTTGGGTGGCGAAGCCCCCCGAACCCTCCAAGTTGTTTCCCATGGAGCCGCAGCTCCGAATCCCCGACCAAAGAGGCTGCCCCGGCAGCCTCTTTTGCATGGAATGCCTGTCTGCGGTAACCGAGGCACCCCACGGCCTCCAAGATAGCAATAAAAACAGCCCCTGGCGCTCTTCCATCAAGCGCAACAAGCTATTAAATTTATAGCAAAGTATCCCAGCAATCCTCCCAAATTTCTCCCCAATCGGGCGGCAAAGTACAGGCCATACCCCACTTGCAGGAGAAACCCATGGACCGCACCGCCACCCTCCCCACCACCATTTCCGCCACAGCCACCGTCGCCGCTGCCGCTGCCGCACAGACGCCCGCCAACCGCCGCTTCGCACTGAGTGCCCTGGGCTCGCTGGGTGTGGCCACCCTGCTCGGGTGCGGGGGCGGGGATGCCGAAACCACGGACTCGACCGACACCACTGGAACAGGAACAGGAAGCGGCTCTGGAACGGGCACTGGCTCAGGCACCGGAACTGGCACAACGACCACCTGCTCGGTCGTTCCCGAAGAAACCGCTGGCCCCTACCCCGCCGACGGCTCCACGGCCAGCAACAACACCTACAACGTGCTCGCGCTCAGCGGTATCGTGCGCTCGGACATCCGCAGTTCCATCGGATCGTCCACACAGGTCAGTGGCGTGCCGCTGTCTATCACCGTCACGCTGACGAACACCAGCGCCAGCTGCGCGGCGCTGTCCGGCTACGCCATTTACCTGTGGCACTGCACGCAGGACGGCAACTACTCGGTCTACAGCTCGAACAATATTGCCGACAACTACCTGCGCGGCGTGCAGGCCACAGATGCCAGCGGCACCGTGACCTTCACTACCATCGTGCCAGGCTGCTATGCAGGCCGCATGCCCCACATGCACCTGGAGGTCTACCCCTCGCTCGCATCGGCAAACAACGCCCGCAACAAGGTCAAGACCACACAACTGGCCTTCCCCACCGAGTTGCTCAGCAGCATCTACAGCGCCAACTCCGGCTACAGCGCCAGCGTGCGTAACCTGGCTTCCATGACCTTCGCCACCGACAACGTGTTCAGCGACGGCACCACGCTAGAGATGACCACCATGCAGGCCAACAGCGGCGGCGGGTACTCCGCCAGCATCACGATCTCTATTGCGGCTTGATCCCCCCTGCATCGCCTTGAGCGCCTCAGCACCTTGTCCGCAGGAAAACACCCCCGAGGGCCAGGCAGCGCCCGTTCCTCGGGGCACACCGGCCTGGCCCGCGCCGGGTTCTGGCGGCGAATCCACCCCTCCAAAGCTTTTCTCCACAACACCGAAGGAAACAACACTTTGACTTTGCACGCTCTTCACCCCCACTTGCTGGCCCGAATAAGCTGCCTGACCCGCCTGACCCTCGCGACCGTACTGGCAGCTGCATCCATTGCCCCCGCGCTGGCGCAACCCCAGGGCGGGCAAACCCCGCCCGCGCCGCCGCCTGAAGCGTACGTCGCCTGCCAGGGCAAGACCGAGGGTGCCAGCGTGACGCTCACCATGCCCGACGGCAAATCGCTTGCAGGCACATGCCGCACAATGGGCGGCACCCTGGTGGCCACGCCTGCTGGCGGGCCAGGCGGGCACCCTCCCGCACGCTGACACTCCCACTGCACTATTGATGCCCCACCTGACCCTGCACCGCAAAGCCTTCATCGCCCTGGCCGCCCTGCTGGTGGCCTTGCTGCTGATCTTTGTAGGCTTTTCGCGGCTGGGCCTGCAGCGGGGCCTGGGGCCGTATGTGGCAGAGATCGAACTCGCCCGCATGGGCTGGCTGGCCGAGCGCCTGCAGGCCCACCACATGCAAACGGGCGGCTGGGACACTCTGCGCACCCAGTCGCGGCTCTGGGGGCAGCTCAGCCACCCCAGCGGCAGCCTGCGCAGATCCACGCCCCCAGGCTTGGACGGAACGCCGCCCACCCCAAACAGCGGGCCAAGCTACATGCCGCCCGAGCCCCCCACCGACAACCGCGCAATGGACCGTGGCATGCTGCCGCCACCCCCACCCGATGACGGCCCGCGCCCGGGCGAGCGCAGCGCCAATGGCCTGCCGCCCAAGCCCGCCCAACGCTACCCTGACGATCTGTTCCCACGCCTGGGCCTGGTGGATGCACAACACAACCTGGTGGCCGGTACCGCACCCCAGCCCGGCGGCGCGCGCCTGAACCTGACCGATGCCGACGGCCAAACCATCGGCCAGTTGGTGCTGGCACCTCCACAGGGTGTGCGCAGCGAAGCCGACCAGGCCTTTCTGGCACAACACCTGGGCTTTGTGGCGTGGACCGGGCTGGCGGGCCTGGCGCTGGCTTTGCTTCTGTCGGGCTGGCTGGCACGGCGCTGGCTAGCCCCCGTCGAGGCCCTGGCCAGCGGTGCGCGCGGCATTGCGCAGGGCCACCTCCACACCCGCGTGACGGTGCACGGCAACGACGAACTGGCCCAGTTGGCCCGCACCTTCAACACCATGGCTGAACAACTGAGCAGCATCGAGGCCAGCCGCCGGCAGTGGCTGGGCGACGTGGCCCACGAGCTGCGCACCCCCCTGGCCGCCATGCGCGCCGAAATCGAAGCCGTACAGGATGGCGTACGCCCATTTGACGACAAGACGGCACTGCGTCTGCACCGGCAAGTGATGCGCCTCATCCAACTGGTGGGCGACCTTCGCGCCAGCCTGGATGCCGCGGGCACAAGTGCACCCTCGGCCCAGGTGCCCGTGCACCCACTGTCGCTGTTGGCCGAGGCGCTGGCCTCCATGCGCCCACGCCTGGAGCAGGCAGGCATCGATGTGGACACCACCGGCCTGGACGCGCTGGCAGCGCAGTCCGCTGCGGCAACGCACGCCACAACACCCCTCCCGACACCCGCCCCCTTGGTTCGCGGCGATGCACAGCAACTGCACCAGGTGTTCTTGAACCTGCTGGAAAACAGCCTGCGCTACACGGATGCCGGGGGCCAGCTGCGCATCACCGCACAGCAGGTTCCATCGGCCGATGGGCGCGCGCAACTTCAGGTGCAACTGGACGACAGCGCACCCGGTGTGCCCGCCCACGAGCTGCCACGCATCTTTGACCGTCTGTACCGCGCAGAGACCTCGCGCAATCGCGACCATGGCGGCTCGGGCCTGGGCTTGGCGATATGCCGTGCCATCGTGCTCGCGCACGGCGGCACGCTGACGGCTGGCACCTCCCCCCTGGGCGGCCTCTGCATCACGCTGCAACTGCCACTGCTGGACAACCCCTCATGAGCCACCGCATCCTTGTCGTCGAAGACGAACCCGACATCGCCGCCATCGTGGTGGACTACCTGCGCCACGCCGGCTACGCTGTGGAACACCAGGCCGAAGGCCGCGCGGCGCTCGCCAGCATGCTGGTCGCGCCGCCCGATCTCACCCTGCTGGACATCATGCTGCCCGGCATGGACGGGCTGGAGATCCTGCGCCAGGCTCGGCGCCACACGCAACACCCCATCATCATGCTGACCGCCCGCGTTGAAGAGGTGGACCGCCTCATTGGCCTGGAGCTGGGCGCGGACGACTACATCTGCAAGCCTTTCTCGCCCCGCGAAGTGGTGGCCCGCGTCAAGGCAGTGCTGCGCCGCGCCGCTGCCGCGCAAGAGCCCCCGATGGGCAAAACCACCACCGTGGCAGCGCTGGCACTGGATGAATCGCACTGGCAGGCCACGCTGCACGGCGTGCCACTGGGCCTGACGCGGCGCGAGTTCCGCCTGCTGCAGGTGCTGGCGCGCCACCACGGGCGCATCTTCTCGCGCGCGCAGTTGCTGGACCAGGCCTACGACGACACGCTGGACGTGAACGAACGCGCCATCGACAGCCACATCAAGAACCTGCGCAAGAAGCTCAAGGCCGCCAGCACAGACGGCAGCGATTGGATCCGCTCCGTCTACGGCGTGGGTTTTGCACTAGACCCGACGGCCGCAGAGTGAGCTATTGACAGCAGAGGCCTGAACGCTATCTATTTGATAGCTGGTAGCGCTTTCCCAATAAGCGCCGGGGCCAATTTTTGCTTGAATTTCGTACGGCCTCCGAGCACCGGAACCCCTGTCAGACACCGTTGGTGCCTTTTCGACATCTGCGGCAAGTCCTCGAACCGTCAAGACTCGCGCAGAGCAGGGATCAGGCAGGCGCCACAAGGCAGATCCTGAGCACTGCGTCAGAGGGGTCCGACTTGTGCAGGCTGCACGGATGCGCTCCCTGCGCATCCATCAGGCTCAGCGACCTCAGCGACCCACCATGTTGCGCGGCACCACCCACTGGTCGAACTGCTCCCCCGTGACATGGCCTGAAGCGACGGCGGCCTCGCGCAGGCTGGTGCCTTCCTTGTGGGCCTTCTTGGCGATGAAAGCGGCCTTGTCGTAGCCGATGTGGGTGTTGAGCGCGGTCACCAGCATCAGCGAGCGGTCCACCAGCTCGGTGATGCGCTCGCGGTTGGGCTCGATGCCCACAGCACACTGGTCGTTGAAGCTGACCATACCGTCGGCCAACAGACGTACGCTCTGCAGGAAGTTGTGGGCCACCATGGGCCGGAACACGTTCAGTTCGAAATTGCCCGAAGCGCCGCCAAAGTTGATGGCCACGTCGTTGCCGAACACCTGGGCGGCCAGCATGGTCACCGCTTCGCTCTGCGTGGGATTGACCTTGCCGGGCATGATGGACGAACCGGGCTCGTTTTCAGGGATGCTCAATTCACCGATACCGCTGCGTGGGCCGCTGGCAAGCCAGCGCACATCGTTGGCGATCTTCATCATGCTGGCCGCCAGGGTCTTCAGCGCGCCGTGGGCGTGCACCAGTGCATCGCAACTGGCCAGCGCCTCGAACTTGTTGGGGGCCGTCACAAAAGGCAGGCCTGTGAGGCGCGCCAGTTCGGCGGCGGCCTGCTCCGCATAGCCCTTGGGCGCATTCAGGCCCGTGCCCACCGCCGTACCACCCAGGGCCAATTCGCACAAGTGCGGCAGCACGGCACGCACATGGCGCTCACCATGATCGAGCTGGGCGACGTAGCCCGAGAACTCCTGGCCCAGGGTGAGCGGGGTGGCGTCCTGAAGATGGGTACGACCAATCTTGACGATGCCGTCGAAGTCTCGGGCCTTTTTGTCCAGCGTGGCACGCAGCTTGGCAATGGCCGGCAGCAGCTTGTGCGTGAGCGCCTCGACGGCAGCCACGTGCATGGCGGTAGGGAACACGTCGTTGCTCGACTGGCTGCGGTTCACATCGTCGTTAGGGTGCACCAGGCGGCCTTCGCCGCGCTCGCCTCCCAGAATTTCGCTCGCGCGGTTGGCCAGCACCTCGTTGACGTTCATGTTGGTCTGCGTGCCCGAGCCTGTCTGCCAGACCACCAGCGGGAACTCGCCCGCGTGATTGCCAGCAATCACCTCGTCGGCTGCCGCCACGATGGCATGGGTCTTCTTTTCGTCCTGAAGGCCCAGCGCATGGTTCACCACGGCCGAGGCACGCTTGACCTGGGCCAGCGCCTTGATGACCTCGCGCGGCTGCTGCTCGCCGGATATATCGAAGTTCAGCAGGGAACGCTGTGTCTGTGCGCCCCAGAGCTTGTCGGCAGGCACCTCAATGGGGCCGAAGGTGTCACGCTCGGTACGGGTGGTCATGGGCAACGGTTCTCCAAGTGAAACAACAAACGGACCATACGCCGAGCCATGAGGACCCGCCGTATGGTCGAAGGCAAATAGGGACTGGCTCGCCAGCCGAATCCGCCAGCATAATGCAAAAACGAACCATTCTCATTATTGATAACAACAATCAGGATGGCACACAGCCGCCGGCTCGAAGCCGCGAGCGGCCTTCAACAGTATCCCGCCTGCAGGGCCCGAGACAACGCTCCCGGCAGACTCGGACAGAGAGCGCTGTTCGAAGTGAAACACGCACGCGACGAGAAGCACCGGAAAGAGCCCTCGCCCCTCCAGCGCGATGGCGCGGAACTCCAGCACCAAGCCTTACAGGCGCCGTGGAGAAGTGTCCTATTGGCGAATGAAAGGCTCTGGTAAAGAGCCTCTGTCAAAATACAGCCCGCCCGCCATCGGCAGCGCTTCGGAAACACAGGCAATGGCCAACCGGAAGTGCGTGCGGCGGGTAGAACAGGAACGTACGTGCTTGCGTTCTCCACAAGACTCCCCCACGACACGCCATGACCACCTCCATCCGCCAGGACGATCTCATCGAATCCATCGCCGCCGCCTTGCAGTACATCAGCTACTACCACCCCACCGACTACATCGCCCACCTGGCGCGGGCCTATGAACGCGAGCAGAGTCCAGCGGCCAAGGACGCGATTGCCCAGATCCTGACCAACAGCAAGATGAGCGCTACCGGCCAGCGTCCCATCTGCCAAGACACCGGCATCGTCAACGTGTTTCTGAAGGTGGGCATGGATGTGCGGTGGGAGGGCTTTACTGGTAGCCTGGACGACGCGATCAACGAAGGCGTGCGCCGTGGCTACAACCACCCCGACAACACCTTGCGTGCCAGCGTGGTGGCCGACCCGCAGTTCGACCGCAAAAACACCAAGGACAACACGCCCGCAGTGATCTTCACCGAGATCGTGCCTGGCAATACGGTGGATGTCACCGTGGCGGCCAAAGGCGGTGGCTCGGAGAACAAGTCCAAGATGGTCATGCTCAACCCCAGCGACAGCGTGGTGGACTGGGTGCTCAAGACCGTGCCCACCATGGGCGCCGGCTGGTGTCCGCCCGGCATGCTCGGCATCGGCATCGGCGGCACGGCAGAGAAAGCGGTTCTGATGGCCAAGGAAAGCCTGATGGACGACCTGGACATGTACGAACTGCAGGCCAAGGCCGCGTCGGGCGCCAAACTCGACAAGGTAGAAGAACTGCGCCTGGAACTGTTTGAAAAGGTCAACGCTCTGGGCATTGGCGCCCAGGGCCTGGGCGGCCTGACCACGGTGTTGGACGTCAAGATCAAGATGTACCCCACGCACGCAGCCAGCAAGCCGGTTGCAATGATCCCCAACTGCGCTGCCACGCGCCATGCCCATTTCGTGATGGATGGCTCGGGCCCCGTGTACCTCACGCCTCCCAGCCTGGACCTGTGGCCCAACGTGGACTGGGCGCCCGACTACAACAAGAGCAAGAAGGTCAACCTGGACACACTGACCAAGGAAGAAGTGGCCAGCTGGAAACCCGGGGACACGCTGCTGCTCAACGGCAAGATGCTGACCGGCCGCGATGCCGCGCACAAGCGTATCCAGGACATGCTTGCCAAGGGCGAGAAGCTGCCCGTGGACTTCACCAACCGCGTCATCTACTACGTGGGCCCCGTGGACCCCGTGAAAGACGAAGCCGTGGGCCCTGCAGGCCCCACTACTGCCACACGCATGGACAAATTCACCGACATGATGCTGGAGCAGACCGGGCTGATCGCCATGATCGGAAAGGCCGAGCGCGGCCCGGTGGCCATTGAATCCATCAAGAACCACAAGAGCGCCTACCTCATGGCCGTGGGGGGTGCAGCCTACCTGGTGTCCAAGGCCATCAAGACCGCCAAGGTGGTGGGCTTTGAAGATCTGGGCATGGAAGCTATCTACGAGTTCGACGTGGTGGACATGCCTGTGACCGTGGCGGTGGACGCTGGCGGCACCAGCGCACACATCACCGGACCTGCCGAATGGCAAAAGCGCATCGCCACCGGCGAATTCAAGGGCATCGGCGTCGCTGCCGCCTGATGTCACCCCCACCAGTCTGAGCGATATTGGGCTGGCCATAGCGCCAGCCCACCGCGCTCCACCCTATCTCGACAATTCCTTTCTCTTTTCCAGCTCACCAAGGTCCATGACAGAGGTACACCAGCTCCCCATCGGCGTGTTTGACAGCGGTGTGGGGGGGCTGAGTGTGCTGCGTGCACTGCGCACCGCACTGCCCCATGAACGTTTCGTGTATCTTGCCGATAGTGCCCACGCGCCGTATGGCGAACGGGGCGATGCCTATGTTGGTGCGCGCACCCACGCCATCACGCAGTACCTGCTCGAACAACACCACATCAAGGCCCTGGTGGTAGCTTGCAACACCGCCACAGCGGCGGCCATCCACGAGGTGCGCAGTCGTTATCCAGGCCTCCCTCTGGTGGGGCTGGAGCCTGCCCTCAAGCCCGCACTGGCGGTCACTCAAACCGGCCGTGTGGGCGTCATCGGGACACGGGGCACGCTCACCAGTGCCAAGTTCAGCAAGCTGCTGGGCTCATTGGCCGATCAAGCCCAGTTCGTGGTCCAACCCTGCGACGGCCTGGCCCATGCGATTGAGCGCAGTGTGGCCCAGCCCGAGCCTCTGCCCGGCAACCCCGTGGACGCAACAGAAACAGGGGTGCTGTGCAAGCGCTACATCCAGGCCATGGGCGATTTCGGAACAGCACCGGGGCAGATCGATACGCTGGTGCTAGGGTGTACCCACTACATCTTCGTGGCCCATGAACTGCGGGCGCTGGTAGGCCCCCAGGTGCGATTGATCGAAACCGGCGAGCCCGTGGCGCGGCAAACACGGCGCCTGCTGGAGATGGCCGGCCTGCTGGCCACGCACGATGGCACCCTGGCCAAGGACACCCTCCCCCTCCTGATGACTACTGGGCCAGTCGCGATGCTTCAGGCTGCCGCTGAGCGCTGGCTGGCCCTGCCCGCAGACTGCTGTGCAACGGTGTCTGTGCCTTGACCATGCCCTTTTCGGGGCCTAGCGCTTTACTACCAGGCGCTCCATGCTACGAAATTTGTAGTTTTTTACGATGCTACTCGACACCTGTCCCTGCATCAGCGTTCCACAGCCGCTCACCAGCATGTTCCACATGGGTGAGATACAGGCGCACATCGAACTCGTACTGGTGGTACTGGGGCTCCATGTGGGTACATAGCTGGTAGAAAGCCTTGTCGTGGTCTTTCTCACGCAGATGGGCCAACTCATGGACCACGATCATGCGCAAAAACTCGTCTGGCGCCTGTTTGAACAACGACGCGATGCGGATCTCATGCTTGGCGGCCAACCGGTTGCCCTGCACACGTGCAACCGCTGTGTGCAACCCCAAAGCGTGGCGCACTACATGGATCTTGTTGTCAAAAATAACTTTGTTGACCGTGCAGGCATTGCGCAGATAGCGTGCCTTGAGCTCCTGCGCGTAGTCATACAGCGCCCTGTCACTGCGCACCGCATGGGGCTGAGGGTACTTGCGCTGCAGCATGGCCCCAAGCCGCCCTTGGGCCAGCAAACCACGCGCCTGATCCTGCAAGGATGCGGGATAGGACCGCAGATACGGTAAATCAGAGGCCATGCAAGACGTATCGGATTGGAAGGACACAGTGCAGCGCAGACCGCAGTGAAACCAGTAAGCGCAGCCAGAAGGCTGCAGTGCCCCGAATCCGCTTTACCAAAAGCAGCGCAAGGCGCCCCCTCTCGCCAGTCCCTGCGCTGCGGCGAAAGAATCAGTGCAGGTGGCGCGGACGGCGACCGCCGCCGCCGCCATGACCACTACCAGAGCCCCCACCACCAGGGCCACGCGGGGGTTTGCCAATCTCCAGCGAGTTCACCAGGGCGTCAAAGCGCTGGCTGAACAGCTTATCGATCTCTGCCACCACGCCGCCCAGCTCAGCCCCATCAAAGTGGCGCTCCATCATGTTCACGACGTCCTGCACCAGCAAATCACGCTGCACCTGCATGATGGCAGCAGGCGTGGGCCCCACGAATAGCATGACAAAGTCATCGCGCGACTCCGCACCCTGCTCTTCCTCGTCCTCATCGAAGTCTGTGTCGTAGAACGTGACTTCAATGGCGGCCCCCTGCTCTGCCAGCTCATTGAGGCTCATGCACATTTCGTCCAGAACTTGGCGGAAGTCTTCATCACCCCGCACCGTCCAACACATCTGCAGCAGATGCTCTTGCGTGTCGAACTTGATGCCCGGCTCCTCTTCGTAGGCGCTGGCGGCACCATCAGCCAGAGAGCGAGCTCCAGCGTACTTCCACAGAGGTTTGAGCGCCTCCTGGAGCTGGTCAAAACTGACATCAGCACGCAAGAGAATCTGTCCGTGAACGTGGATTTCGAAGGGAGCGTTGTAACTTGACATGATTGAATCGTAGTGGTGCCCCGAGCCGGGGTCGAACCGGCACGCCCCTTTTCAGGAAAGCGGCGGATTTTAAGTCCGCAGTGTCTACCAATTTCACCATCGGGGCGCCGGC
>CAXIRU010000026.1:0-3837 GCA_964031875.1 Acidovorax facilis | reverse complement strand
GCACGTCCCAGCCACCTTCAAACATGGCCAGCGCACGCGCCTTGTCGGGGATGTTCATCTTTTCCGCTGCAATCGCCAGAGCGATATCGCAGCTGCCCGAGCGCAGCGCCTGCACTGCGAGCTGGAAGGCACTGGTGCCCGAAGCGCAGGCGTTTTCCACGTTCCAAACGGGCATGCCGCGCAAGCCGAGCTTGGCAACGAGGATCTCTCCGGGGACCGCGTTCTGCCCTTGCAAAGGGCCTTGTGTCACACCGCCGTAGAACACCTGCCCGATGTCTTGAATCTCGGCGCCTGCATCGGCGAGTGCTGCGTCCAACGCTTCCTGGCCGAGCGATTGCAGTGAGCGTTCGGTGTGCCGACCAAAGGTCGTCATACCGACACCGGCGATGTAAATGCGGCTTGTCATGGCTATTGCAGTGAAGGGATGTGATGGCATTCACTGTAGGTGGCGCATCCAAGCGGCACCCCCCCAAGCCGGAGTGGTAACAGCCTTGGGAGAAACCCTCTCTTCGATCGCATTGCTTGGCTATGTGCACTCCAGGGCGGCTGCGCCTGCTGCGCTGCGCCGCTGTTCGGACGCTCCTCGCGTCTGCGTGGGCTTCTCGGGTGCCCCGTGCTGTTCTCGTGGTGTGTACATACAAACCCGGTGCTGTCCCCCCTCCTCTGGTGGGGGGTATCCAGGACACATCGTGGCGATGATGGACACACATTAAAAAGGAGACATGTCCATGAAGGATTTGCAAGGCAAAGTGGCATTTGTCACCGGTGCCGCCAATGGCATCGGTTTTGCACTTGCGCGCGCTCTGCTGTCACGCGGCATGAAGGTCGTGATGGCCGATGTACAAGCTGCCGCACTAGAACAAGCGGTGGCGCAGTTGGGTGCGGCGCCTGGTTGCGTCAAGGCGGTGACGGTGGATGTTCGGAACCCCGCATCCATGGCCGCTGCAGCAGAGGTGACGCGCGCCACTTTTGGGCGCCTGCACCTGCTTTGCAACAACGCTGGCGTCGGCGGCTTGTCGCCCATGCTGACGGCTGGACTGGATGAGTGGCGGTGGGTGATGGATGTGAATGTGTTTGGCACCATCATCGGCGTGCAGACTTTTTTGCCGCTGATGCAGGCACACAGCGAAGGCGGGCACATCGTCAATACGGGTTCCATGGCGAGCTTTCTGACACCCCCTCCTGAGGTTCCGGGGGGCGGGCTGTATGCCACCAGCAAGGCGGCGCTGCGTGGCTATACCGATGCGCTGCGTGTGGCGCTGGCGGGCAGCGGCATTGGCGTGACCGGCGTGTACCCGGCCATGGTGGCTACCTCGCTGGACCGCACGACACTCGCCAACCGCCCGGTCGCACTGGCTGGCGCAGAGGCTCCGCAGGATGCAGGCCCCGGTCTGCTTCAGCAGCTAGGCATCCCACCCGAAACCGTGGCTGAGCAGATCGTGCGTGCGGTGCAAGAGGATGCACCTGCGGTGTTCACGCATCCCGACATCAAGCCCCTGCTGGCAGAGCACTTCGAGTTGCTGTTGACGGCCTTTCACCAACCAGCATGAGATACCGCACCATGAACCATCTCTTTTGCCGCAGCTTCGTTGCAGTAGCGGCTTTGACGTCGGCTGTTGCCAGCCAAGCCAATGACCGCCTGCCCGAGCAGGTGTACCGCAGCACCTGTGCCTTTTGCCACGGTCACTATGTGGCGCCGGGTGTCACTGTGGCGCCGGTGCTGCTGGGCCGTCAGCTCGACCCCGCAGTGACCCAGGCTTTTGTTCGCAATGGCCCTGGGGGTATGCCTGCTTTCCGACCCAGCGCGATCAACGATGCCGAGCTGGCTGGCCTTGCACGCTGGATCCAAACCAGTGAAGCGCCAGCGATGCAGCCGCCGCCAGGAGCACGGCCATGATGTTGGCGCGCAGAACTTTGCTGCAAGCGGCAACCCTGGGTGTGGGCATGGTGCGGCTGCCCGCGATGGCCCGGAATACAGGCGCGGACTGGGTCCTGGCGGGTGGACTGGACACCGATGCCGCGTTTGCCCGTGGGGTGGACGCGCAGACCGTCCTGGCGATGAAGCTGGATGCGCGCGACTACTTCGCCTTGGTGTCTGCGCTGAAACACCCTGGTCAGCAATTGCAGGGGTTGCTAGACATTCCACGCGCGCTGCTTTTGGAGCAGGCCGTGCGTGACAGTGGGGCCCGCTTGCTGCGGCATCACTCGCAGATCAGCCCTGCAGGCGCGATGGCTGAAGACTGGGCGCATGCCGTGGGTGTCGCTCTTGCGAGTGGTGCTCCTTTGCCTGCGCAGCACATTACCCGTGGTGATCCCCGCATTGCGATTGCTGTGCGCACCTGAGCCGATACACAAACCCTCTGAATACGGAATCACCATGACACAAAAAGCCATCTTGCCCCCCGGCGTGTCCCCGGCCACCTTCTCTAAGGCCGTGGCCGAGTTTCGCGCCATCGTCGGCGCAGAATGGGTCATCGTTGACCTTGAGCGCCTTGTGCCCTACAGCCGCCTAATGGTGCCGGACGAGACTGAACGTCACCAGCCCTGCGGCGCCATCGCGCCTGCTTCAGTAGAGCAAATCCAGAAGGTGTTGGCCGTGGCCAACCGCTACCGCATTCCGCTGTGGACCATCTCGGTGGGCCGCAATTTCGGCTATGGCGAGGCGGCCCCGGCCACGCCGGGCCAGATGGTGCTGGACCTCAAACGCATGAACCGCATCCTGGAGGTGGACGCCGAGTTGGGCACCGCGCTGGTGGAGCCCGGCGTCACCTTCCAGCAGTTGAGCGACTACCTGCGCGAACGCAACCTGCCGTTCTGGCTGAACAAACCGGCACCAGCTCCCCTCGTCGGGCCTGTCGGCTGGACGCTGGAGCGTGGCATGGGCTACACCCGCTACCAGGAGGCTGCGCAGCACTACAGCGGCATGGAGGTCGTGCTGGCCGATGGCTCGGTGGTGCGCACCGGCATGGGCGGGGTGGCCAATGCCAAGTCCTGGCAGGCCTACCGGTTTGGCTATGGTCCTTCGGTGGACGGCCTGTTCATGCAGTCCAACTTTGGCATCGTCACCAAGTTGGGCTTGTGGCTGATGAAGAAGCCGGCGGCCACCCAGACCTGGATCACTGGCTTTGCCGACCTGAACAGCGCTTCGCACGCGATTGAAGCCTTGCGCGACCTGCGTCTGGACGGCGTGGTCGACAACGGCATGGTCTTCCACATGAGCTACGGCGTCATGCTGACCCAGAAGCGCCGCGAGTTCTATCCCGGCCCCGGCGCGGTGCCCGACGCCATGTGGGAAGGCGTAGCCAAGCAGGTCGGCCTGCCGCTGTGGAGCGCCGCCGGCACGCTGTATGGCACGCCTGAGCAGATCGCCGTCAACACGGCCCTGGTGCGTGCCGCCATGGAGAAGGCGGGCGGCCGCTTCATGCTGGACCAGGAGGTGCAGGGCCCGGCGCGGTTGATGGTGGAGAACATCCGCATGCTGACCACCGACAAGCTGTCGATGGAGGACTTCGCGATCTTCAACTACCGCGGTGGCGGCGGGGCCTGGGTCGCGCCGGTGATCCCGGCCAGGGCGGCGGATGCAAAGGCCTGCATCGAGATCATGAAGAACGTCATGACCAAGCACGGCTTCGATTTCGCTGGCGGCTTCATGCTGGGATTCAGCGGCCGGCACTTCGATGCCGCCTCGATACTGCTGTTCGACCGTGACAACCCCGAGGAACTGCAGCGCGCCAAGGCCTGCTACATGGAGCTGACCGACGAGACGGCCAAGGCCGGTTACCCGGTCTACCGTGCCGGCACACCGGCGATGAAGCGCACGGCCGAGTACTACGGCCC
>CAXIRU010000025.1:0-35957 GCA_964031875.1 Acidovorax facilis | reverse complement strand
GTGCCCCGAGCCGGGGTCGAACCGGCACGCCCCTTTTCAGGAAAGCGGCGGATTTTAAGTCCGCAGTGTCTACCAATTTCACCATCGGGGCGCCGGCTGCCCAACGCACTCCTGCGCCGCAGGGTAACCCGGGCAGCGCATGCGCGCAATGCCCTATCGTATCTCTGGTCACAGCGCAGCAACTCTGTCGAGCCGACTGCATTGCAGCACCAAGAAAAAAGGGAAGCCGAAGCTTCCCTTACAAATATGGAGCGGGAAAAGAGTCTCGAACTCTCGACCTCAACCTTGGCAAGGTTGCGCTCTACCAACTGAGCTATTCCCGCATTTTGCTTTGGCTTGACATTTCTATCAGAGCTATTCAGCAATCCTCAAATTATACTGCTATTTTTTGGCTACATTTGAAATCCAGCCAAAAAATCAACCAATCACTGCCTGTCCTTCAACAGCCTTCTTGACTACGACGACCCCGGAGAATCCTCGGACACCAAGAAACCAACCATATCTGGAGGCGCGGTCCGGAGTCGAACCGGACTAACCGGATTTGCAATCCGGGGCATAACCGCTTTGCTACCGCGCCAGAAACTCTCATTTCTCTGACAAAAAAGGGAAGCACTTGCTTCCCTTTTTGTGGAAATTGGAGCGGGAAAAGAGTCTCGAACTCTCGACCTCAACCTTGGCAAGGTTGCGCTCTACCAACTGAGCTATTCCCGCATTTTACCGTAGCCTCACATTGTACAACGTTTGCTGCGATGAGATGAATTGTAGCGCATTTTTAGGGGTCCTCAAAAAAATTTGCGTCAATGTTTCAGACCATCTGTCGCGGACGACGCTGCAGCAGCCTTGTCCGCAGGGGGAGCTGCCACGACTGCCACATCCTCATCCGTCAGGGGCACAGGCATGGTTTCCAATGCGACTTCCAGCACCTTGTCAATCCAGCGGACCGGCAGGATCTCCAGCCCACTCTTCACGTTATCCGGGATTTCGGCCAGATCCTTGACATTCTCTTCAGGAATCAAGACCGTCTTAATGCCCCCTCGCAGAGCTGCCAACAGCTTTTCCTTGAGCCCGCCAATGGCCGTGACTTCGCCGCGCAACGTGATTTCACCGGTCATCGCCACATCCCCGCGCACGGGAATGCCGGTCAGCGCAGAAACAAAGGCGGTTGTCATCGCAGCACCCGCACTCGGACCGTCCTTAGGGGTTGCTCCATCCGGTACGTGGATATGGATATCGCGCTTTTCAAAAGCTTCATCCTTGATGCCCAGGATACGAGCTCGGCTACGCACTACCGTGCGAGCAGCCTCCACCGACTCCTTCATCACATCACCCAAAGAACCGGTGCGCGTGATAACACCCTTGCCAGGCATGGCGGCGGCTTCGATGGTCAACAGATCGCCACCCACTTCGGTCCAGGCCAGACCAACCACCTGACCTACCTGGTTCTGCGACTCGGCGCGGCCATAGGTGTACTTGCGCACACCCAGAAAGTCGGGCAGATTGTCAGCGGTCACGATGACCTGAGGCTCCAGCTTCTTGAGCTGCAGGCCCTTGACCACTTTGCGGCAGATCTTGGACAGCTCGCGCTCCAGCGAACGCACACCAGCCTCACGGGTGTAATAGCGCACCATATCGCGCACAGCAGGTTCTGTGACCAGCAGTTCTTCGTCCTTCACGCCATTGTTCTTGAGCTGCTTGGGCAGCAGGTACTTCATGGCAATGCTGGTCTTCTCGTCTTCGGTGTAACCCGACAGACGAATCACCTCCATGCGGTCGAGCAGCGCTGGCGGAATGTTCATCGAGTTCGAGGTCGCGACGAACATCACATCGCTCAAATCGAAGTCCACCTCAACGTAGTGATCGCCGAAGGTGTGGTTTTGTTCTGGGTCCAGCACCTCTAAAAGAGCGCTAGAGGGATCTCCCCGAAAATCTGTCCCTAGCTTGTCAATTTCGTCCAGCAAGAACAACGGATTGCGGGTGCCTACCTTGGAGAGGCTCTGCAATACCTTGCCCGGCAGGGCACCGATGTAGGTGCGACGATGCCCACGAATTTCCGCTTCATCACGCATGCCCCCCAGGGCCATGCGCACGTACTTGCGACCGGTGGCCTTGGCAATCGACTGCCCCAATGAGGTCTTGCCAACACCCGGTGGCCCAACGAGACAAAGGATAGGCGCCTTCACCTTGTCGACGCGTTGTTGCACCGCGAGATATTCGAGGATACGGTCCTTGACCTTGTCGAGACCGTAATGGTCTTCGTTGAGCACGCCCTCGGCATTGACAAGATCGTGCTTGATCTTGGTCTTCTTGCTCCACGGCAAAGCTGTGAGCACATCAATGTAGTTGCGCACCACGGTAGCTTCTGCCGACATGGGCGACATGAGCTTGAGCTTCTTCAGCTCGGCCTCGGCCTTCTTGCGGGCTTCGGCAGGCATCTTGGCGAGCTTGATCTTCTTCTCGATCTCCTCGATGTCCGCACCTTCATCGCCCTCACCCAGCTCCTTCTGGATGGCCTTGACCTGCTCATTCAGGTAGAAGTCACGCTGGTTCTTCTCCATCTGGCGCTTCACACGCCCACGGATCTTCTTGTCCACGTTGAGGATGTCCACCTCGCGGTCAAGCTGCTCGAACAGGTTTTCAAGCCGCGCCTTCACATCCGACAGGTCCAGCACCACCTGCTTGTTCTCGAGCTTGAGCGGCAGGTGCGCGGCGATGGTGTCGGCCAGACGGCCTGGATCGTCAATGCTGGAGATCGACGTGAGGATCTCCGGCGGAATCTTCTTGTTGAGTTTGACGTACTGGTCAAACTGCTGCATCACCGCACGACGCAATGCTTCAATCTCGCTGGGCTTGTTGGCCTCCGGCGTGACTTCGACCGGTGTAACAGTCGCCGTAAAGTGGGTCTCAGCGTCCTCAATCGAAGTCACCAGCGCGCGCTGCTGCCCTTCGACCAACACCTTCACGGTGCCGTCAGGTAGCTTGAGCATCTGCAAGATGGTGGAGACGCAGCCAACATCGAACATGTCCGACACCGAAGGCTCGTCTTTTGCAGCCGCCTTCTGAGCCACCAACATGATGCGGCGATCAGCCTCCATGGCCAATTCGAGCGCTTTGATGCTCTTCGGACGACCCACAAAAAGCGGGATGACCATATGGGGGAACACCACCACGTCACGCAAAGGCAACAGTGGCAGGTCGATAGGGGTGGCTGGAAGGGGGGTATGTCCGGACATGGAAATCCTCAAAGTGCTCTGTGGAAATGGGTCCACATGTGGGGATTTTCAACCCTGGCACGCAGCCGCACTGGTGCAAGGGTTGATGGTTGTAAGGGTAGCGCTAAGGCACCCGCTCCGGTCACTTCAGGCCTTCTTGGCCGCTTCGCGGTATACGAGTAGCGGTGGCTTGTTTTCCTCGATGGTGGACTCGTCCACCACCACCTTTTCGACATTGCTGGTGTTGGGCAGATCGAACATGGTTCCAATCAGCGATTGCTCAAGGATGGAGCGCAGGCCCCGGGCCCCGGTCTTGCGCGCCAATGCCTTGCGGGCAATTGCCTTCAAGGCGGCAGGACGAATTTCCAGGTCCACGCCCTCCATCGCGAGAAGTTTGCTGTACTGCTTGACCAAGGCATTCTTGGGTTCGGTCAGGATTTGCACCAAAGCATCTTCACTCAGCTCAGCCAGCGCCGTCACAACTGGCATCCGGCCCACCAGTTCGGGGATCAGACCGAACTTGATCAAATCTTCGGGTTCGATTTCGGTGAACACCTCGGTCAGTGAGCGCTGCTTCTTGCTTTTGACCGATGCGCCAAAGCCGATGCCAGAGGCCTCGGTGCGGTTCTCGATGACCTTTTCAAGCCCTGCAAACGCGCCACCGCAGATGAACAGGATATTGGTCGTATCGATCTGCAGGAAGTCCTGGTTCGGATGCTTGCGGCCACCTTGTGGCGGCACACTGGCCATGGTGCCTTCAATGAGCTTGAGCAGCGCCTGTTGCACGCCCTCGCCCGATACGTCGCGTGTAATGCTCGGGTTGTCCGACTTGCGCGAGATCTTGTCGATTTCGTCGATGTAAACGATACCGCGCTGAGCGCGTTCGACTTCGTAGTTGCAGCTTTGCAGAAGCTTCTGGACGATGTTTTCCACGTCCTCACCGACATAGCCCGCTTCCGTCAAAGTGGTGGCATCGGCCATTACAAAGGGCACGTCCAACATGCGCGCCAGGGTCTGTGCCAAAAGCGTCTTGCCCGATCCAGTAGGGCCGATCAGCAGGATGTTGCTCTTGGATAGCTCCACATCATCCTTGTGGGCCTTGTCCTTGTGCCGCAAACGCTTGTAGTGGTTGTACACCGCCACCGCCAGCGTGCGCTTGGCCACGTCCTGACCAATCACATAGTTGTCCAGGTTGGCTTTGATCTCGACCGGCGTGGGCAAGTCGCTGCGGCCTTCGCGGGCCAAATCACCAGCTGGCAGCTCGTCGCGGATGATCTCATTGCACAGGTCAATGCACTCGTCGCAGATAAAGACCGACGGACCGGCGATCAGCTTCTTCACTTCATGCTGGCTTTTGCCGCAGAAAGAGCAGTAAAGGGTTTTTTCGCTGGAAGAGCCTTTTTTCTCGGCCATGGGGGCAGTGCCTTGCTTGTTTCTGAAAGTTGTCAGGATGATAACCAAATAAAAAACGGCGCCTCCCCCTCGGGAAAACGCCGCTTTATCGCACTCAGGCGATCAGGCGCGCTGGCTGATCACCTGATCGACCAAGCCATACTCCTTGGCTTCGTCGGCCGACAGGAAATAGTCACGCTCGGTATCACGCTGGATCTTCTCCAGCGGCTGGCCCGTGCGCTCAGCCAAAATCTTGTTGAGCTGCTCGCGGGTCTTGAGAATCTCGCGGGCATGAATCTCGATCTCGGTGGCCTGGCCTTGCATTCCGCCCAGAGGCTGGTGAATCATGACCTTGGAGTTGGGCAACGCGAAACGCTTGCCCTTGGCCCCAGCCGCCAACAGGAAGGCGCCCATGCTGGCCGCCATGCCTGTGCACAGGGTCGAAACATCGGGCTTGATGAAGTTCATGGTGTCAAAAATCGCCATGCCGGCGCTCACCGAACCACCGGGCGAGTTGATGTAGAACGAAATGTCCTTGTCGGGGTTTTCGCTCTCCAGGAACAGTAGCTGTGCTACCACCAGGTTGGCGGTCTGGTCATTGACCGGACCCACCAGAAAAATCACGCGCTCCTTGAGCAGGCGCGAGTAGATGTCATAGGACCGTTCGCCACGGCCCGACTGCTCGATGACCATGGGGACCATGCCCAGGCCTTGTGTTTCCAATGCGCTCATGTATTTCTCCAGTCAAGCAGGTACTGTACCCAGAAATGAATTGGGGCTTGTGCACGAAAGCACAAGCCCCTGTATGCCACGGCAACAACTAGACAGCCAGACGGTTAGACAAAACCGCCCTGCCTGTGCTTATCAGCCTTGCTGGGCCATCAGTTCGTCAAACGACACGGCTTTCTCGACCACCTTGGCTTTGGACAGCACAAATTCGGTCACATTGTTTTCAATCACAACGGCTTCGACTTCCGCCAGACGTTGACGGTCACCAAAGTACCAGCGCACCACATCTTCGGGCTTCTCGTAGCTGGCGGCCAATTCGTCGATATGGGCCTTGAGCTGCTCGGGTTTGGCCTGGAGTTCATTGGCACGTACGAGCTCGGCAAGCACCAAGCCCAGGCGCACGCGGCGCTCAGCCTGGGGGCGGAAAACGTCCTCAGGGATCTCGGCCTTGTCGGCGTCCTTGATACCACGTTGCTTCAGCTCGGCACGGGCGCCTTCCAGCAGGCGGGCGATTTCTGCCTGGATGCTCGCGTTGGGCAGGTCCAGCTCGGCCTTGGCCACCAGAGCGTCCATCACGGCTTGCTTGTTACGAGCCAACAGACGGAACTTGACTTCACGCTCAAGGTTTTTCTTGATGTCGGCGCGCAGACCTTCGACGGAGCCATCCGCAATGCCGAGGGACTTGGCCAGGGCATCGTTCACTTCGGGCAGGTGGGCAGCTTCGATCTTCTTGATGGTCACGAGGAAGTCAGCGGTCTTGCCAGCAACATCCTTGCCGTGGTACTCGGCGGGGAAGGCCAGGGGGAAGGTCTTGCTTTCGCCAGACTTCATTCCACGCACAGCGTCTTCGAACTCCTTGAGCATCTGGCCTTCGCCGACCAGAAACTGGAAGTCTTCGGCCTTGCCGCCTTCAAACGGCTCGCCGTCAATCTTGCCTTCGAAGTCGACCGTCACACGGTCGCCGTCCTGCGCAGCTGCATCCATGGCACGCTGGGCAAAGCTGCGGCGCTGCTTGCGCAGGATGTCGATGGTCTTGTCGATGGCGGCATCTGTCACTTCGGCAGACAGCTTTTCGATTTCAGCGTCCGACAGATCGGCAATCTTGACTTCTGGGAACACTTCGAAAATGGCATCGAAAGTGACCTGGCCTTCAGGAGCACCTTCCTTTTCGGTGATGCGGGGCTGGCCAGCAACACGCAGATTGGCTTCATTGGCAGCCACGGCAAAGGCCTCACCCACCTTGTCGTTCAGCACTTCGTACTGCACCGAATAGCCATAACGCTGGGCCACCACAGTCATGGGCACCTTGCCAGGACGGAATCCGTCCATCTTGACCGTGCGGGCCAGGCGCTTGAGGCGCGTATCGACTTCGGACTGAATCAGGGTGACGGGCACGCTCAGCGTGATCTTGCGCTCGAGCTTCTCAAGGGTTTCAACAGTAACGGCCATGGCTATTCCTCTTATGAATGTGGATCGTGCTGGCTGCAGCGCAGCAGCGCCGTGTTCCGCAAAGTCTCACATGGGTGGTGCGCGGGGGGGGACTCGAACCCCCACACCATTGCTGGCGTCAGGACCTAAACCTGGTGCGTCTACCAATTTCGCCACCCGCGCGGTTCTACAAACAAACAGGCGGCAAGCTGAGCTGCCGCCTGTGTGAAATCGGTCAACCTTCTATTTTACCTGATGCGGAAGCCCTGCCGGTCAAGCAGCCCCAGGAACCTCTGGCGCAGGCCGTTTGACGCGGAACCAGGCTGCGTACATCGCAGGCAGCGCCAACAGCGTAAGCACCGTGGCCACCACCAGCCCGCCCATAATGGCAACCGCCATGGGCCCCCAAAACACGCTGCGCGACAGCGGGATCATGGCCAGCACGGCAGCTGCGGCAGTGAGCACGATGGGGCGCAAGCGGCGCACAGCCGATTCCACAATCGCATCCCATGCGGGCACGCCCCGCGCGCGGTCCTGCTCGATCTGATCGATCAAGATGACGGAATTGCGCTGGATCATGCCCATGAGTGCAATCACACCCAGCAGCGCCACAAAGCCAAACGGTCGATTAAGCAACAGCAACGCTGCAGAGACACCGGCAATCCCCAGGAACCCGGTGATGTACACCAGGAACGAGCGGCTGAAACTTTGCAATTGCAGCATCAACAAAGTGAACACCAAGAACAGCATGACGGGCACGCCTGCCATGATGGAGCTGGTTCCCTTGGAGCTTTCTTCCACTGCGCCCGCTACCTCGATGCGGTAGGCGCCCTGCCCCGAAGCGCGCCATTGCGCCTCAATTTTCCGCAGTGCGGGCTGGAGTGCCGCTGTCACCGTAGCGCCTTGCAGGCCCTCGGTCACATCCCCTTGCACGGTGATGGCGTAGTCGCGGTTTTCGCGCCACATCACACCGGGCTCCCAGGTGAACACAGGCTTGGCGATCTGCGTGAGCGGTATGGACTTGGCCGACGCCGTCGGCAGGTAGGCATTGGCGATATCGGTAATGGCGTTGCGCTCATCCAGCGGCTGGCGCAGCAGGATGTCGATGAGCTTGTCCCCCTCGCGGAACTGACCCACCTGCGTGCCCGACAGGATGGTTTTGGACGCCTGGGCAATCGACTGGCTCGTCACCCCCAGGGCGCGCGCCTTGGCCTGGTCCACCTCCAGGCGCAGCACCTTCACGGACTCGTTCCAGTTGTCATTCACGCCGCGCATGTCGGGGTTTTGGCGCAGCTGGGCCTTCACCTCGTCTGCGCGCTCGCGCAGCACCAGTGGGTCCGGCCCCACCACACGGAACTGCACGGGGTAAGGCACCGGCGGCCCATTGGGCAACAATTTCACGCGGCCGCGCACCTCCGGGAATTCCTCGGCCAACAGCGCGGGCAACTTCACGCGCAGGGATTCCCGCACCTTCAGATCCTGCGGCAGCACAATGAACTGCGACACGTTGCTCTGCGGAAACACCTGGTCCAGCGGCAGGTAGAAACGCGGCACGCCAGAACCCACCCAGGTGCTGACGGAACTCACGCCGGGCTCGGAGAGCAGGCGCTGCTCGACGCGCTTGGTCACTTCTTCATTGCCCGCAAACGAAGTGCCCTCGGGGAACCAAATGTCCACCATGATTTCGGGTCGGCTCGAATCGGGGAAAAACTGCTGCTGCACCTTGCCCATGCCCACGATGCCCAACCCAAACGTCAGCACCGTGGCGCCGATGGTGATCCAGCGGTGCAAGACACACCAGTCCACCAGGCGACGGAAGGTGCGATAGAACGGGCTGTCAAACACTTCGTGCGGGTCGTCCGTGATGCCCTTGTTGGCCTGAGCGGCCAGCACATGGGGTGGCACCTTGAGCAGCAGCGTGCCCAGGTACGGCACAAAGTACACCGACACAATCCAGCTGAGCACGAGCGCGATCACCGTCACGGCAAAGATCGCGAACGTGTATTCACCTGTGGTGGACTTGGCCAGTCCGATGGGCAAAAAGCCCGCCGCCGTGATCAGTGTGCCCGTCAGCATCGGCATGGCCGTTATCTCATAGGCAAAGGTGGCGGCGCGCACTTTGTCGTAGCCCTCTTCGAGCTTGAGCACCATCATCTCGACCGCGATGATGGCGTCGTCCACCAGCAGGCCCAGCGCGATGATGAGCGAGCCCAGCGAGATCTTGTGCAGGCCAATGCCCCAGTACCACATGGCCAGGAACGTGACGGCCAGCACCAGCGGGATCGTGATGCCCACCACCAGCCCCGGGCGGGGGTCGATGTACCAGCGCTTCCACAGCGGGTTGTTGCCGGGCCGCTTGTGCAAGCCCAGGCTGATGAAGCTGACCGCCAGCACGATGACCACGGCCTCGATCAGCACCTTGACAAACTCGTTCACCGAGGTGGACACCGCCTTGGGCTGGTCTTGCACGTTGACGAGCTTCACGCCCGCTGGCAGCGTGCCACCGATGCGGTCGGTGGCGGCATGCAGCGCCTTGCCCAGCGCAATGATGTCGCCGCCCTTGGCCATGGAGACACCAAGCGCAATCACCTCGCGCCCCTGATGGCGCACCTTGACGGTGGCCGGGTCCACATAGCCGCGCTTGACTTCGGCGATATCGCCCAACCGAAGTTGAGCCCCGGAGGGGCCCCGAATAGGCATGGCGCGCAGGTCTTCGATGGCGTTGAACTGGCCCTCCACGCGCACCTGCACCTGGTCCTGGGGAGTTTGAACGGCCCCCGCACTTTCCACCGCGTTCTGCTGGCCCAATTGGGCCAGCACCTGGTTCATGTCCAGGCCCAGTTGCGACAGGCGTTTTTGCGAAATTTCGATGAAGAGCTTTTCGTCCTGCACGCCGAACAGCTCAACCTTGGCCACATCCGGCACACGCAGCAACTGCTGGCGCGCGTCGTCGGCAAACTGCTTGAGTTCGGCATAGCTGAAGCCCTCGGACTCCAGCGCGTAGATCACGCCGTAGACATCGCCAAAGTCGTCGTTGAAGAACGGCCCCTGGATGCCCGACGGCAAGGTGTAGCGCATGTCGCCCACCTTCTTGCGCACGCTGTACCAGACGTTGGCCACCTCGCTCGCCTTGGACGAGTCCTTGATCTGAAAAATGATCTGCGACTCGCCGGGCTTGGAGTAGCTGCGGATCTTGTCCGCATAGGGCACCTCCTGCAGCGTGCGCTCGATCTTGTCGGTGACCTGCTCGGCCACCTGTTGCGCCGTGGCGCCAGGCCAGTAGGTGCGCACCACCATGGCACGGAAGGTGAACGGCGGATCTTCGTCCTGCCCCAGTTGAAAGTAGGCAGCAAAGCCCAGCAGCATGAGCACCACCATCAGGTAGCGCGTGAGGGCCGGATGGTCGAGCGCCCACTTGGAGAGGTTGAACCCCTCTTTGGGTTGTACTTGCGTCATGGCCGACCTCAGTTGGCGGTGGAAGCTGCAGGTGCCGCAGCCGAAGCGGGCGAAGCAGGCAGGGTTGATACCGCAGGCATTGCTACAGGATTCGTAGCTGTTTGCGCTTTACCGGCGGGCGCTGAGGCAGTTTTTCGCTGATAAACCAGCACCTTCTGCCCTGGCGAGAGCACATGCACCCCCGTGGCCACTACCTGCATGCCTGGGGTCAGCCCCCCCGCCACCACCGCTTCGTTGCCATCGGCTGTGGCGATCTGCACCACCTGCGACTTCACGGTGCTGCTGGCAGGGTCATACACCCACACCGCGGTGGACTGGCCCTCCTGGCGCAACGCGCTGGTGGGCAGCTTGATGGCCGGAATGCCTGCATGGCTGAGAGCCTTGGGCGTGACGTACACAGTAGAGCCCAGCGCTGGCGCATCGGAGCTATCAATGGCCACCTTGACCTGGTAGGTGCGCGTGGCAGCATCGGCACTGGCGGCCACCTCGCGCACGCGCCCCATGAGGTTGGCTCCGCCAGACCATCCGCGCACCGCCACTTCAGAACCCAGGGTAATCTGCCCCACCTTGTCCTCGGGCACCACGAATACCACGTCGCGCGGGCCGTCCTGTGCAATGCGCACCACCGAGGTGCCGGCCGACACCACCTGGCCCGGCTCGGCGTCAATGCCCGTCACCACGCCCGCAACATCGGCCACCAGTGTGGTGTAGGCGGCCTGGTTGCCCTGCGAAGACAGCTGGGCACGGGCCTGGTCCAGTGTGGCCTGGGCGGCTTTCAGCGTGGCGTCACGGCGTTCCAGCTCGGCGCCACTGATGAAGTTCTGGTCCTTCAGGGCCAGGTAGCGCTTGTAGTCGGCAGCCGCCAGATCGCGCTGCGTGGTGGCAGAGGCCACTTGTGCCCGTGCGGCATCGATGGCCAATTGGAAATCCTTGGGATCCAGCTGGGCCAGCACCTCTCCGGCACGGACCCGCTGGCCTAGTTCAGCCTGGCGCTTGACGATCTTGCCTGCAACGCGGAACCCCAGTCGCGATTCCACGCGCGCCCGCACCTCGCCCGAATACTCCAGGCTGGATTGCAGCGCCCCCACACCCACAGTCAGCAACTTGACGGAGCGCACAGGCTCCTCGGGCGGCGCAGGGCGCGAACAAGCGGCCAGCACCGCCGCTGTAGCCAGCACCAGCAAAGTCCGGCAGTGCCGTTGAAAAGGCCGCGGGGCGGAGGATGTGCGCATGGAAAATCCGGTGAATAGAGATGGGCTAGAAGGAAGCTGCCGGGGGCTGCACGCAATATGCAGACGCCAGTGCCTGCACACGCCTGCGGTGTACCGGGATACAGGCCAGCCTCCTTGTCCCTGATGGAATTGGTTTTATCGATTACTGACTGACCGGTTAGTAATCTATGAGAAGCCCTCAGCCTTGTCAAGCGACAATCCGGGGTGTGAACGACAGATCCATCACTCCCCCATCCGAAGTGCCGTCCGCCGCGCCCGCCGCCGCAAGTTCAGCACCCCCACCGCTCGCAAGCCCTGCACTCCATGGCGCCCCCGCCCTGGCAGCCCCTGTGACGCACTACGAGAATTTTCCGGTCGCGTCTGTGCTGTGCCCACCGCATCTGCGCCAGCCCATTGCGGCCATCTACGGTTTTGCGCGCACCGCAGACGACATTGCCGACGAAGGCAACGCCTCTGCCGCCACGCGACTGGCCGATCTCGCCGCCTACCATGCCGACCTGATGGCCATCGCCCAGGGTCAGCCCCCCTCTGCCCGCTGGGCCCACGTGTTCCTGCCGCTGCAGGCGGTGCTGCACAGCCAGCAGTTGCCCGTGCCGCTGCTGGCAGACCTGCTCAGCGCCTTTGCACAGGATGTGGAAAAAACCCGCGACGCCGAAGGCTACGCTGACCGCGCCGAGTTGCTGGACTATTGCCGCCGCTCAGCCAACCCCGTGGGCCGCCTGCTGCTGCACCTGTACGGCGTGACGGACGCCCAGGCACTGCAAGAGAGTGACGCCATCTGCACAGCGCTGCAACTCATCAACTTCTGGCAAGACCTGTCCGTAGACATTCCCCGGGGGCGCCACTACCTGCCCCGCGAGGACTGCGCCGCCCATGGCGCCTGCCAGTCCGAGCTGCTCGCGCTCCAAAGCACGCCTGAAAACGTCCGCCTCATCACCGGCTGCGCGCGCTGGGCCCGCGCCAGCATGCAAACCGGTGCACCGCTGGTGCACCGCCTGCCCGGCCGTGCAGGGTGGGAGCTGCGCCTCGTGGTGCAAGGCGGCCTGCGCATTCTCGACAAGGTGGACGCCCTCAAAGGCGGCAGCCTGCACACTCGCCCGCGCCTGCACGCCTGGGACTGGATCGTGATGCTGGGCCGTGCGCTGGTGATGTAAGAAAGATTCATGGGTCACAAGCCGGGCTGACACCATCGTCCGCAAAGCCCAAAAAAATGAATCAAATTGGCACCTAGCGCTTATTCATCAAGCGCTAGCAGCTATTAATTGAGGAGCAAGATCCTGTAGCTTCAATCCGAAACGCTGACCGGGTGATGCGACGGGGCAGGGATAGCGAGCATGCCGGGGGTGCGGTGCGCGGTTAGCCTCGCCGCCACCTGCCACCGCCCAAGCGGCTTCATTCAACACCCCAGGCCCGCGCCACAAGCGCACTGGCCCTGAGCCCTTCCGGTCACACACCCACCATGTCCGTCAGCGTTTTCGATCTCTTCAAAATCGGCATCGGCCCTTCCAGCTCCCACACCGTGGGCCCCATGATTGCCGCGCGGCAGTTTGCCTGCCACCTGCGCCACACGCTGGGCCTGGCAGCCGTTCACCAGGTCACAGCCGAGCTGTTCGGGTCGCTGTCGGCCACCGGCGTGGGCCACGGCACCGACAAGGCCGTGCTGCTGGGCCTGGCCGGGCACGAGCCCGACCAGATAGATCCCGACCAGATTGCGCCGTGCATCGCGGAAATCCGCACCCGGCAGACACTGCCGCTGCTGGGCGAACACCCGGTGCGGTTTGTGGAAAAGGAGCACCTGCTGTTTCGCCGCAAAAGCCTGCCGCAGCATCCCAACGGCATGGTCTTCCATGCGTTTGACGCACAGGGCGCCGAGATCGCCACACGCGAGTACTACTCAGTGGGCGGTGGCTTTGTGATCGATGCTGCGGGAGAGCGCGTGCTCAACCGATCGGCCGCACCCGGTGGCGACACTGCCGGCCACGGCAATGGCTTGCCCTACCCTTTTCGCACTGGCGCAGAGCTGCTGGCCCAGTGCCAAGCCACCGGCCTGACCCCGGCGCAGGTGATGGTCGCCAACGAGCAGCACTGGCGCAGCGCCCCCGAAGTGCGCCGCCAGCTCCTGGCCATCTGGCGCAGCATGGCCGGTGCCGTGCAACGCGGCTGCGCCAGCACCGGCACCCTGCCCGGCCCCATGCATGTGCGCCGCCGTGCGGCCGAGCTGCACCACAAGCTCAGCAGCGCCCCCGAGGCCGCGCTGCGCGACCCGCTGTCGATGCTGGACTGGGTCAACCTCTACGCCATGGCCGTCAACGAAGAAAACGCCGCCGGGGGCCGCGTGGTGACAGCGCCGACCAACGGCGCGGCGGGCGTGATCCCGGCGGTACTGCACTACTACGTCAATTTTCTGCAAGGCCCGATCCCAGCCAACGACGACGGCATCGCCACCTTTTTGCTGACCGCTGGCGCCATCGGCATCATCTACAAGGAAAACGCCTCGCTCTCGGGCGCTGAAGTGGGCTGCCAGGGCGAGGTCGGTGTGGCCTGCTCCATGGCGGCAGGCGCACTCGCCGCCGTAATGGGCGGCAGCCCCGAGCAAATCGAGAACGCCGCCGAGATCGGCATGGAGCACAACCTGGGCATGACCTGCGACCCCGTGGGTGGGCTGGTGCAGATCCCCTGCATCGAACGCAACGCCATGGGCGCCATCAAGGCCATCAACGCCGCCCGCATGGCGCTGCGTGGCGACGGCCAGCATGTGGTCTCGCTCGACAAGGTCATCAAGACCATGATGCAGACCGGCGCGGACATGAAGATCAAATACAAAGAGACCTCGCGCGGGGGCTTGGCCGTGAATGTTGTGGAATGCTGACACACCTGTCACCAATGTGACACGACACCCGAAGCCGCAGCACAATGCGCGGCGTGCGGGCTAGACATTGCGCCCTGCGTTTCATGGTTTTGGTGGCAACGCCACCCCAGGTCATGAAATCTGTTTCCATGGGGGAAGCATCGGCCCGCACAGCCCAGCCACTTCTGCGTTCAGCCATGCATTTCTCCTGCTTTCTGCGAGCCCTGGCTCTGGTCCTTGCGATATCTTCGACACCTTTGGGCGCCTGGGCGCAAGACACCCTGGCCCGCGTCGCCAAATCGGGGGAACTGCGCCTTGGCCACCGCGAGAACTCCCGTCCCTTCTCCTTCAAGGACCCTGCCAGCGGCCAGGTGCGCGGCTACTCTGTCGATATCTGCACCAAGGTGTACGAAGAGCTGAAAAAAGAGCTCAAGCGCCCCGACCTGCGCCTGACCTTTGTGCCAGTCGATGGAAAAAACCGCCTCACAGACGTGAAAAGTGGCGCCGTGGACCTGGAGTGCGGCACCACCACGAATACGCAGGAGCGGCAAAAAGAAGTCGCCTTCAGCCACCACATCTTCATTGCCACCACCGCCTTCCTGGTGCGCAAGGATTCGGGCATCAGGACACTGGACGACCTGCAGGGCAAACGCATCGCCGTGGAGCGCAAGACCACCAACGACAGCCTCCTGTCGGCCAACGAACGCACCTTCCACCGCAAGTTCACCTACGTGCTGGTAGACAGCGCAGAACAAGGCTTGGCCGCGCTCACCAAGGGTGAAGCAGATGCCGTGTTTGCCGACGACGCAGGCCTGTGGAGCCCCATGACCCGGTTGGGAAAAGCCATGGCCAACTACCACTTTCTCGAAAAGCGCTTGTCGGTGGAGCCCTACAGCATCGGCCTGCGCCGACAGGACCCACGGTTCAAAGAACTGGTGGACCGCGTGACCCGCCGGATGATCCAGACCGGAGAGATGTCGGCCCTGTACACAAAATGGTTCAACTCGGACCAGGGCACACTGCCCATGAGCATCTTCATGCGCGAAGCGCTCAAGCGTCCCAGCGACGTGGGCGTGGAACAGATCGCGTTTTGAGCAAGCCTTTTCGCCGAAGCACCAAACCGTTCCACACCCAGGCTAGCGCACTGCAGGAGCCATGGCGAAAGCGCCGCTGCGGGGCATGTCTGCCATGGGACAATCCCGCCCCATGACCCCACAGCAATACGTACAGCAAAAAGCCGTGGCCTCGGGCAGCAGCTTCTACTACGCCTTCCTGTTCCTGCCGGTGCCGCGCCGCGCGGCGATCACGGCGTTTTACGCCTTCTGCCGCGAAGTGGACGATGTGGTCGATGAAGTGACCGACCCCGGCGTGGCCCGCACCAAGCTCGCCTGGTGGCAGGCCGAAGTGGCCAAGGCCTACGCGGGCCAGCCCACCCACCCCGTGATGCAGGCGCTGATGCCCCACACGACCGAATACGGCATCGAGCAACGGCACCTGCAGGCCGTCATCGACGGCTGCCAGATGGACCTGGAACAGACCCGCTACCTCGACTTTGCAGGCCTCAAGGGCTACTGCCACCTTGTGGCGGGCATCGTGGGCGAAGTCACCGCGCGCATCTTCGGCCAGACCGACCCGCGCACCACTGAATACGCCCACACGCTGGGTCTGGCCTTCCAGCTCACCAACATCATCCGCGACGT
This sequence comes from Acidovorax facilis, assembly GCA_964031875.1. Lineage (GTDB taxonomy): Bacteria > Pseudomonadota > Gammaproteobacteria > Burkholderiales > Burkholderiaceae_C > Acidovorax > Acidovorax facilis_A. Next base: position 19,963 of record CAXIRU010000025.1, on the reverse strand, counting down.
GGGCGAGGACGCCATGCTGGGCCGCATTTACCTGCCAGTGAGCGAGCTGCAGCAATTCGACGTGAAGGCGCACGAGATCTTGAAGCGCACCTACTCCGACCGCTTCACGGCGCTGATGCGCTTTCAGGCAGAGCGCGCGCACCGCCTCTACGACGAGGCCCTGGCCCTGCTGCCAGATGCCGACCGCCGCGCCCAAAAGCCGGGCCTGATGATGGCCAGCATCTACCGCACGCTGCTGCGCGAGATCGAGCACGACAACTTCCAGGTGCTGCACCAGCGCATCAAACTCACGCCGCTGCGCAAGTTCTGGCTGGCGTGGAAGGTGCAGGCCCTGGGCCGGATGTAGCTGTGGTGATGCAACGGTGATGCAACACCCATGAAAGTCGCCGTCGTTGGCGCAGGCTGGGCCGGCATGGCTGCGGCCATGGCCCATGCGCAGGCGGGCCGCCAGGTCACCGTGTTCGAGGCTGCGCGCACGGTGGGTGGCCGGGCGCGCGCCGTGCCGGGCGCGCTGCCGGGCGGCACACCCGCCACGCTCGACAACGGCCAGCACATCCTGATTGGCGCCTACACCGAAAGCCTGCGCCTGATGCGCCAGGTGGGTATGGATGTGGATACAGCCCTGCTGCGCCTGCCGCTTGCTTTGCAGTTCCCCGACGGCCAGGGGCTGCAGCTTCCCGACCTGCCCCCGCCCCTGGATGCGCTGCTGGGCATTGCCCGCGCCAAGGGCTGGGGCTGGCGCGACAAGCTGGCGCTGCTGCGCACCGCTACCGCATGGCAACTGCGCGGCTTTCGCTGCGCGCCCTCCACCTCGGTAGCGCAGTTGTGCGCTGCGCTCACGCCGCGCCTGATGGCCGAATTCATCGATCCGCTGTGTGTGTCGGCGCTCAACACCCCCGCCCGCGAGGCCAGCGGCCAGGTGTTTCTGCGCGTGCTGCAGGACAGCCTGTTCAGCGGGCGCGGCGGCTCCAACCTGCTGCTGCCGCGCATGGACCTGGGTTCGCTCTTCCCCGAACCCGCAGCGCGTTGGCTAGCGCAGCGCGGCGGCCAGGTGATCACGGGCCTGCGGGTGCAGCGGCTGCAACCGATGCCGGGCGGACGCTGGCAGACCGTGTGCGCCATCGGCCCAGCCAACGCCGCTGAGGGCACTCCCGAGGTCTTTGACCACATCACCCTGGCCTGCCCCTCGTGGGAAGCCAGCCGCCTGGTGGCAGGCGTGGCGGGCCTCGCCGGGCTGGCCAGCGCCAGCCCATGGAGCGCCCAGGCCGCAGCCCTGCGCTTTGAAGCCATCACCACGGTCTATGCCCATGCGCACGGCGTGCGCCTGCCCTTGCCCATGGTGGCGCTGCGCAACACGGCCGATCAGCCCGCGCAGTTCGTCTTCGACCGGGGCCAGCTGGATGGCAACCACGGCTTGCTGGCTTTTGTGGTCAGCGCCAGCGATGGCGACCGCTTGCAGATCGAACAGCAGGTGCTGCAGCAGGCTGCCACCCAGCTGGGCCTATCGACCCTGCAGCCCGTGCAGACGGTGGTGGAAAAGCGCGCCACCTTTGCCTGCACCCCCGGCCTGCGGCGGCCCGGCATGCAGGTGCTGCCGGGGCTGACAGCCTGTGGCGACTATGTGCACGGCCCCTACCCCGCCACGCTGGAAGGCGCCGTGCTCAGCGGCACCGCCGTGGCTGCACTGGCGTAGTCATCGACGTCAGCACCCCGGCAGGCATCGGGAAAACCCCATGCCGACTGACAGCATTCCGAAAGCACGCTGCGCACACCATACGCCGCGCAACGCCGCAATGGCTTTCACGGAGACACCCATGCTTTTCAACAACGACATTCCCGCCGCCTTCCACCCCACCCGCCGCCACATGCTGGGCGCAGGCAGCGCCCTGGCCCTGGGCGGCCTGCTGCCCACCACCGCGTCTGCCCAGGCCGCGTGGCCTTCCAAGTCCGTGCGTTTTGTGGTGCCCTTTGCACCGGGCGGCAGCTCCGAGATCGTGGCACGCTCCACGGCGGCCGAGCTGAGCAAGACCCTCGGCCAGAGCGTGTTTGTAGACAACAAACCCGGCGCCGCAGGCAACATCGCCATGCAGGAAGTGGCCCGCGCCGAAGACCAGCACACCCTCATCCTGGGCCACATCGGCACGCTGGCGGTGAACCCCTACATCTTCGACAAGCTGCCCTACGACGCGAACAAGGACTTCAAGCCCGTGAGCCTGCTGGCCAAGGTGCCCAGCCTGTACGTGGTGCACCCCGACGTGCCCGCCAAGAACCTCAAGGAGTTCATCGCCTACGCAAAGAAGAACCCGGGCAAGCTCAGCTACGGCTCGGCAGGCAACGGCAGCGCGGGCCACCTGGCGTTTGAATACCTCAAGATGACCGCCGAGATCTTCATGCTGCACGTACCCTACCGGGGCACCGGCCCCATGATGACCGACCTGCTCTCGGGCCGCCTTGATGCCGCCTCGGTGGGCGCGGCGGCCCTGCTGCCATTCATCAAATCCGGCAAGGTGCGCTGCATCGCCACCGGCTCCACCCAGCGCCTGCCCCAGCTGCCTGACGTGCCCACGGTGGCCGAACAGGGCTTCCCCGGCTTTGAAATGACGCAGTGGTACGGCATGCTGGCCCCCGCCAGTCTGCCCAAGGAGCACCTGGACAAGCTGGCCGCAGAAACCGCCAAGGCTGTCAAGGCGCCCGAAGCCCTCAAGCGCCTGAACGGCGACGCGGCCGAAGCCATTGGCGGCACGCCCGCGCAGTTTGCGCAGTTCATTGCGGCTGAGCAGGCGCGCTGGCAGAAGGTGATCAAGCGCGCGCAGATCAAGCCGGATTGAGACAGGGGTAGTTGCGCTTTAGCGCAACACCCCCCATCCGATGGACAGCCCCAGCACATAGAGGGCTCCCACAATGAAGCAGGCCTGCAACCAGCCTTCGCGGGAGGAGGTATCAGCGACGTCCTCTCCTCCCATGGCTGAGAGCAGTCCTGCAAGAAAGTACGCCAAGCCAGTGATGGCATGCAGCAAGATATTGGGCGCCAACACGCCGCACCCAGCGCCCGACATTGCGCCAGCGGCCAGCAAGGTGCCCATCACATCAGCGGGGCCGCCCAACGCAACCCCTGCCAAGCAGAGCAGCAGTGCCAACAGACTCCCTGTAGCAACGCCCAAAAGCGCGCAGGCGATCCTGAAAACCACGCTGGACGACCACCAGCCACCTGAATCTTGCTCCCCATCTTCAAATCGCCATCTGTGGGACCGGTCCCGCAAAAGCCGCTTGTCACGTCTGTCCATACCCTCTCCCCCTTTTGTCCTGCGCATCGTAGTCGCACGCCATACGCAAGCGCAGCAAAAGCAGAAACAAGCACCGCAGTAGCATTCCCCCATGCGCATCCTCCTGGCAGAAGACGATCACAACCTGGGCACCTGGCTCAGCCGCGCGCTGGAGCATGCGGGCATTCAGGTGGAATGGGTGAACGACGGGCGTCTGGCCGACCGTGCGCTGCAGCAGCACGACAACTACGACGCGCTGGTGCTGGACCTGGGCCTGCCCGGACTCGATGGCCAGGCCGTGCTGCAGCGCCTGCGCGACCGCGACCAGCGCCTACCCGCGCTGATCCTCACGGCGCGCGATTCGCTGGACGAACGCGTGCGATCGCTCAACGCGGGGGCCGACGACTTTCTGGCCAAACCTTTTGAGCTGGCCGAGCTGGAGGCCCGCCTGCACGCCCTGGTGCGCCGCGCGCGTGGCAACGAACACCCGCGCCTTGCGTGTGGCGCGCTGGTGTACGACAACGCGCGCAAGCAGTTCACGCTGCATGGCGAGCCCCTGGCCCTGTCGCCACGCGAGCATGCGGTGCTGCGCGTGCTGGTGCAGCGCAGCGGCGAGCCGTTTTCCAAGCAGCAGATCCTGGACCGCGTGTTCTCTGACGACGAGGACGTGCACCCCGAAGCCGTGGAGGTGTTTGTGCACCGCCTGCGCAAGCGGCTGGACGGCAGCGGTGTGCGCATTACCACGCTGCGCGGCCTGGGCTACGCCCTGGAGTCGGGTTGATGGGCCTGGCCACCCGCTTGCGCCGTGCCAGCCTGTGGCGGCTGCTGGCCCTGCTGCTGCTGCCGCTGCTGGGCGTGGTAACGGGGGTGGAGCTGTGGATGACGCAGCACGACGCGCTGGAGGCAGCCAACGCCGCCTACGACCGCTCGCTGCTCGGGGCGCTCAAATCCATCGACGCCAGCATCTCCACGGCATCGGGCGGCCTGTCGGCTGAGCTGCCCTACACCATGCTCGAATTCTTCGAGCTCACCGCCAGTGGCAATGTGTACTTTCGCGTGGCATCGTCGGATGGCCTGGTAGAGCTGGGCAATGCCGACCTGCCCCTGCCGCCCGGCCCGCTCACGCCCGGCGTGCCCCGCTTCTACGACGCCACCTACTTCGGTGAATCCGTGCGCCTGGCCGCCTACCGCCGTGCGGTGGACGGCCCTGCCCCCGGGGCCGGGGCCGATGCCAGCAGCGTGCTGGTGCAGGTGGCCGAAAGCACCCGCTCGCGGCAGGAGTTCACGCGCCGCTTTGTGCGCCGGGCCGCGCTGCGCGACACGCTGGTGCTGGCCCTCATGGTGCTGGGCACGGCTGCCACGCTGGCGGTAGCGCTGCGGCCGCTGGCGCGCCTGGCGCGCGAAGTGCAGGCCCGCAGCCCCGACGACATGACACCCATGGCCGACACCCACCTGCCTGCCGACATCCGCCCCCTGGTGGCCGCCGCCAACCAGCAGATGGCGCGCACGCAAGAACTGGTGGCGCAGCAGCGGCAGTTTCTGGACGACGCCTCGCACCAGCTGCGCACCCACCTCACCACGCTGCAGATGCAGATCGACTACGCCCGGCGCGAGGCCGATGCGGCCCAGGTGCAGCACACGCTGGATGCGATTGGCGGCGAGATCGCACGCGCCACGCGCAGCACCCAGCAGTTGCTGGCACTGGGGCGCAGCGACACGGCTGCGGTGGAGCTGGCCCCGTTTGACCTGGCCGCGTTGCTGCGCGCCGTGGCGCTGGAGCTGCTGCCCCGCGCCCGCGCCCGGCAGATCGACTTCGGCATCCACACACCCACGCCCGAGTTCATGGCCGTGGGCGACAGCGGCCTGCTGCGCGAGGCGCTCACCAACCTCGCAGCCAATGCGATTGCCTACACACCCGAACACGGCACGGTCACCGTGTCGGCTGCAGGCGATGGCCTGGGCTGGAGCATCAGCGTGGAAGACAACGGCCCCGGCCTGCCCGCCAGCGAACGCGATGCATTGGGCCAGCGCTACCGGCGCGGCTCGCAGGCGGCAGCGGGCGGCTCGGGCCTGGGGCTGGCGATTGCGCGCTCCATTGCCGAACGGCATCGGGGCGGCCTGCGGCTGGAAGAAAGCACCGGCGGCAGCGGCCTGCTGGCCATCCTGTGGTGGCCCCGGGGCTGAAAGCCCGCATCCCGCAGCGCCCCAGATTCCGCCAGAATTCGCCCGCCATGCCGTCCGCACCATTCCCCCTCCACGCCTTGCACCGCCGCCGCACCCTGCAGTGGCTGGCAGCGCTTGCGGGCACCGCAGGCGCTGCGCACGGACCGGCGGTCTGGGCAGCCGACGCATCGCTGGAGCCCGCCGAATGCATCGCCCCCTCCCGCCCCGGCGGCGGGTTCGACCTGACCTGCGGCCTGGCCACACAGGCAGTGCAGGCCGTGCGCCCCGCACGCCCGCCACTGCTCACCCGCTACCTGCCCGGGGGCATCGGCGCTGTGGCGTTTGACCAAGTGGCCACCGGGCGGCTGGGCGGGCCGGGAACGCTGGTGGCGTTCTCCAGCGGCTCGCTGCTCAACATTGCGCAGGGCCGCTTCGGCCCCCACCCGGTGAGCGCCGTGCGCTGGATCGCCACACTGGGCACCGACTATGGGGTGGTGGCCGTACACCGCGACACACCCCATCAACGCCTGCATGATGTGGTGGCCGCGCTGCGCAAAGACCCAACACGGGTGGTTTTTGGTGCAGGCGGCACCCTGGGCAGCCAGGACTGGATGAAGGCCGCCCTGCTGACCCGCACCGCCGGGCAAGACCCCAAGCGCATGCGTTTTGTCTCGTTCGAGGGCGGCGGCGAAGCGCTCAAGGCGCTGCGCGGCGGCCACATCGGCGTCTTCACCGGCGACGCGGCCGAGGCCCGGCAGGCCGTGGAAAAAGGAGCCCCGCTGCGCTTTCTGGCCGTGTTATCGCAAGCCCGCCTGCCAGGCGCCCTGGCCGACCTGCCCACGGCGCGCGAACAAGGTGTGGATCTGGTCTGGCCCACAGTGCGGGGCCTGTACATGGCCGCCAGCGCCCCCGATGCCGCCGTGCGCGCTTGGGTGGCTGCATTTGCCGAGGCATTGGCCGCACCTGGCTATGCCGCGCTGTGCAGCCAGCACGGCCTGTACCCGTTTGCGCGCACCGGCGCGGCGCTGGAGGAGTTTGTGCAACGCAGCCTGGCCGACTACCGGCAGCTGGCGCAGGAGCTGGGTCTGCGGTCGTGGGTGCGCTGAGGCGGGCCACTGCAACGCCTGCACCGTGGCCTCAGCGCCCCCCCCCTATTCCCCGTTCACTTCTCCAGCCACCACTGAATCACCACCTTGGCCAGGAACCCCAGAAACCCCACGCCCAGGCCCAAAAAGAGCACAAAAGTGCCAAAACGCCCGGCCTTGGACTCCCACGCCAGCTGCCCGATGATGAACAGCATGTAGGCGATGAACGCCCCCACCCCGTAGGTGAGGAAGAAGCCCGAGATCTGCGCCTCGGTGAAGCCAAAAATCACGATGCCCCTCCAGGCTCACGTTCGGGTGCAGCGGTTGCGGCAGGTGCCACCGGGTCGCGCTCGGGCAGGCTGGAGGCATCCACCAGATCGCGGTACGCGTGCCAGCTGGCATGGCCCAGCATGGGCATCACGGCGATCAGGCACAACAGCAGCGAGCCCAGGCCCAGCAAGGTAAAGCCCAGGATCAGTGCCGCCCAGAACGCCATCGGCAGCGGGTTGACCACCACGGCCTGCCAGCTGGTGAGCACGGCCTGCAGCAGCGTGGCGCGGCGGTCCAGCAGCAGGGGCATGGCCACCACACTGGATGCAAAAATGGGCGCGGCCATCAGGCTGCCCAGGGCCAGCCAGATTTCGAACAACCAGCCGTCCCGGGCCAGCACCACATGGCGCACAAAATCGACGGGTGTCTGGATGGGCACCGGCGCCAGCAGCGTGATGAGCGCGGCCGAAGTCATCACCCAGCCTGTGGCGGCCAGCGCCAGCAAAGCGCCGAACTGCACCATGCACCAGTAGTCGTTGCCCCATTTGTTCACATGGCTGTTCTGCCAGTTGAACCAGGTCTTGAGCACCACGCCCAGGTTGGCCGGTTCGCCGCGCTCCAGCGCGCGGCTCAGCGCGTAGAAGCTGGTGGCCAGCACGGGCGCCACCACCAAAAACCCGGACAAAGCCCCTGCCAGCAGCCAGAAACGGTTGTGCGCCACCGCAAAAATGGCGGCACCGAAAAGCGTGAGCGCCAGGCCATGGGCAAAGCTGATCCAGCCCGCACGCGCCATGTCACGCCAAGCGAGAACGAGCCAGGTCATGGGCTGCATCAGGCCGATGGTGCGGATGGTGGGCAACGGGGGGGGATTGCGGGGCATGGTGGTAGGGGCGCTCAGCGACGATGGAGTGTGACGTCAATGGGCAGCGGCATCAACCCGAGCGCACCCAAACCTTGACCTGAGGCAAGAGACCATGCGGAAGCCTGCCCATGCGCAACCCTGAGGCGGACCGATGCACGCACCCGAGACACTGGCGCGCCCCAAGCCAGAAACGCCGAGCCTGCCCCACCCCTGCAGCAAAGCTGCCATCCCCCTCAGGGGGATAACGCCGAGGACTACACAGGGGGTATCCGATTCAGCCCAGCAACCGGCACAGCGCGGTGAGGCCGTCCACCGTGGCATGCGGCTGCACGTCGTTGTGCGGCCAGGGGTGGTTGGCGCTGTTGATCCACACGGCCTGCATGCCCGCGTTGAGCGCGCCCTGTGCATCCAGCGTGGCATCGTCGCCCACATGCAGCACCTGGTGGGGCAACACCTCGGCCGCACTTGCAGCCGCATGGAAGATGCGAACGTCGGGCTTGGGCACACCAAACTCCGACGCGCTGATGCTGTGGCGAAAGTAGTGGCCGATGCCGATGCGGTGCACGTCGGCATTGCCGTTGGACAGCGCCACCACCGGGTAGCGCGCCGACAAAAACGCCAGCGCGTCGTGCGCGTCGTCAAACAGCTCCACGCGCTGGCGCTCGGCAAAGAACAGGTCAAATGCCGGTTCGGCCAGGGCGGGCTCGTCACCCGCCTGGGTCAGCGCCAGGCGAATGGACTCGCGCCGCAGCGCGCTCAGGTCGTGCAGCAGGTCGGGCCGCAGCGCCACCATCTGATTGCGGATGGCACGCAAGGATTCGGTGCTGGAGAACAGGGCCGCAGTAGCAGGCGCATGGTGCGTGAGCCAATCCAACAGCACGCGTTCAGCCCGCGTGATGGTGGGCCAGATGGGCCAGAGCGTGTCGTCCAGGTCGATGGAGATGGCGCGGATGCGGGAGGTGTCCAGAGAGGAATTTGGCACAGGGCGCACCTGAAGGATGAAGGCAAAAAAACGCCCCGGCGATGCGCCAGGGCGAGGGCTACAAAGCATACCGCAGGCCCTAGGGATACCCTGCATCACTCCCTGGGCCGCGCAGCGCGTTCAGCCCGTGGATGTCGCCCCTGCAGGCCCCAGTGACGATCCGCGCACCACCAGCAGCCCAGGCAGCAGGCTCTCGCGCGCAGGCCCCTGCAGGCCATTGATACGCTCCAGCAGGCACTGCGCTGAGCGTTGCCCGATGGCATCGGTAGGCTGGGCCACCGCGCTCAGGCCGGGCCGGATCAGCGACGCCCATTCGGGATCGTCAAAGCCCACAAAACCCAGCTGCTGGCCAAAGGTCCACCCCATGCGCGACACGGACGCCGCCACCCTCAGCGTGACCACCGAATTGCCCGCCACCACCGCGCAGCGCTCACCAGGCCGGGCCTGCCGCAGCAGATCGGTGAGTGCCTGGTCCAGCACCTCGTCACCGTGCTCGGCCGCCAGCTCCAGCACTTCGCCGCGCACCACCGAGCCCTTGGAGGACACCAGGGCACGAAAGGCCTCCGTGCGTTCCATGCGGGAACTCACGCCCAGCAACGGTTGGGTGATGTAGAGCAAATGCTGCCAGCCTTGCTGCTGCAGGTGGGCGCAGGCTTCGCGCATGGCACCCTGGTTGTCCAGCGAGACAAAGTCCGCCGCCAGCCCGGCGTGGCGCCGGTCCACCAGCACGGCGGGCTTGCCGTGCAAAGTGTTCACATCCGCCTGTCCCTCGCCCTGCCCCAGCGTGTTGAGGATGAAGCCATCCACCTGGTAGCTGGCCAGCGCGTCGATGGCCGCGCGCTCGCGCTCGCGGTCATTGCCCAGGTTGAACAGCATGACCAGGTAGCCCGCGTCCTGGCAGGCCTTTTCGGCCCCCCGCAGCACGGCCACCGAATAGGGGTTGGTGATGTCGGCCACCACCAGGCCGATGAGGCGCGAGCGGCCATGGCTCAGTGCCTGGGCCATGGGGCTGGGCACATAGGCCAGCTTGGCGATGGCGGCCTCCACCCGCGCCGCAATGTCGGGGCTGAGCAGGCGTTCACGGTGGTTGAAGTAGCGCGACACCGTGGCCTTGGACACACCGGCCTCGGCCGCAACGTCGCCGATGGTGGGGCGGGCGCGGGGCGTGGCGGACGGTGCGGGTGTGGGCGGGCTCATGCTTGTACGTACACGGCGGCGGGCCGTTCGCCCGCCAGCGCCTGCAGCAGGTTGGTGGTGGCCAGCACGGCCATGGCATGGCGCGTGTCGTGCGTGGCCGAGCCGATGTGCGGCAGCGGTGTCACGCGCGGGTGGGTGCGCAGGGGGGACGCCAGCGGCAGCGGCTCGGTGGCAAATACATCGAGCCCCGCTGCGCGCAGCGGGCCATGGTCCAACGCGTGCAGCAAGTCTTGCTCCACCACGGTGGCGCCCCGACCGCCATTGATGAAGATGGCCCCAGGTTTCATCGCCGCAAAAAAATCGGCATGGACCATGCCCCGCGTGCTATCCGACAAAGGCAGCATGGCTACCACAAAGTCCGACTGCGCCAGCAGCGCGGGCAGCGGCGTGTGAATGGCCTTGCCCTGCAACTCAGGGGCCTGGGTCGCCAAGTCCACCGGGCGGCGGGCATGGTACATGACGGGCATGCCAAACCCCAGTGCGGCGCGGCGTGCCACGGCCTGGCCAATGCGGCCAAATCCGAGCAGGCCCAGCGTCTTGCCATGCACATCGCTGCCAAAAAGGTCTTCTCCAATGTTTTGGGTCCACCGGCCCTCGCGCACCCGCTGCGACAGCTCCACCAGCCTGCGGCTGGTGGCCATGAGGAGGGCAAACACCGAGTCTGCCACCGTTTCGTCGAGCACCCCAGGGGTGTGGCACAACACGATGCCACGCGCCTGCAGCACATCCAGCGCGTAGTTGTCCACGCCCACCGAAATGCTGGACACCACCTGCAGCCGGGGCGCACGCGCCAGCACGGCGGCATCAATGGGAAAGCTGGAGCCGATGAGCCCGTGCGCCTGCTCCAGCGCGGCGTCAAACCGCGCGCGCTCGTCGGGCTTGCGCGGGTCGGCCACTGTCACGTCGTGCACTGCGGTCAACCGCGCAAGCTGGTCGGGCGGCAGCTCGCGAAACACCAGCACCTGCTTGCGCGCTGGGCTTGTGCTGCCGTCCGTTGAAGGTAGCGCCAGGTTCACAGGCCCGCCTCCTGCAGTTGGGCACGGGTGGGCAGCCCCTCGGTATCCCCCAGCACCTGCACAGCACGCGCACCGATCCAGGCACCCCGGCGCACGGCGGCGGGCACGGGCAGGCCTTCGAGCAGCGCGCTGATCACGCCCACGGCAAAGCCGTCGCCCGCACCCACGGTGTCCACCACCTGGGCCACGGGTACGCCGGGCACGCGGCCGGTGCCGGCCACATCGCTGTCGTAGTAAGCGCCCTCGGGGCCGAGCTTGACCACCACCAACTTGGCGCCCCGCTCGCGGTAAAACCGCGCCACACCTTCGGGGGTGGCTTCGCCGGTCAGGAACACGCCCTCTTCCATGCCCGGCAGTACCCAGTCGGCATAGGTGGCCAGTGTGTTGATCCAGTGGCGCATGGTCTCGGGCGACGACCATAGCGTGGGGCGCAGGTTGGGGTCGAACGAGATGGTGCGGCCCGCAGCGCGCATCACCTCCAATGTGCGAATGGCGGCGTGCAGGCTGGTGTCGGAGATGGCAGCAAAAACGCCCGTGGCATGCAGGTGGCGCGCAGACCGCAGCCAGGGCTCGTCCACATCGGCGGGCCCCATCTGGCTGGCGGCAGAGCCTTTGCGGTGGTATTCGACCTGCGGGTCGCGGCCATCGGTCACGCGCTCCTTGAACAGGAAGCCCGTGCGCTGCGTGGCGTCGCACACCACATGGGAGCAATCGATACCTTCTCCCCGCATGGCAGCCAGCAGCGCACGGCCCATGGAGTCTGTGCCCAGGCGGCTGGCCCAGCCCACCTTCAGGCCCAGGCGCGCCAAGCCGATGGCCACATTGGTCTCGGCCCCGGCCGTGCGCTTGTGAAAGCCGGTGGCGTTCTCCAGCGGGCCCGGCTCATTGGCCACCAGCATTAGCATGGCCTCGCCAAACAGTGCAACGTCGAAGGCTGAATCGCTCATGCAGCCTCCCGTGCGGCGCGGATAAAGCCCACCTGCTCGCGCGCAACGGCTACCAGGTCATCACCCACCAGCGGGTATTCAATGGCATACGGCACATCGGCAGGCAAGGCGCGCAACACGGCGCGCCAGGGCGCCACCGAATCGGCCAACGGCACCGCCACCCACTTGGCGGGCAAGCGCTGCACGCCCTTGCAATGCACATAGCGCACATGCGGTGCCAGGGCCTGTGCGGCCTGCAGCGGGCATTCGCCCTGCCAGTGCCAGTTGCCCATGTCAAAGGTCATGCCCAAGTCGAGCCCGGTCTGTGCCTGGACCGCAAAAAAGGCCCGCATGGCGGCCAGCGTGCCTGCGGTGGCGGTCTGGTCGTTCTCGATCACCAGCTCCACCTGCGGGGTGGCCTGCAGCAGGGCCTTGAGGCGTTGCAGCGACGCATGCGATTGCGGCAGCGTCGCGCCAAAGCCGCCAATCGACATTTTCAGACGCGGCGCGCGCAGCACCTGCGCGGCCTGCACGCCGCGCGCAAAGGCTGCTTCATCCAGCGCGCCCTGCGCGGTCCACAGGCCTTCGGGGCTGGAATACACCGCCGCCCGGCCCGCCAGCGCAGGCAGCTCGGTGGTCGCGTCGCGCAGCAGCTCGCCACGCACTTCCACGCCGTCCGCGCCTGCCTGCTGGGCCAGCTCGGTGCACCACAACTGGCCATGGCGCCCTGTTTCGGCCGCGCCGAAGGAGGACAGTGAAATCAATACCTTCATGTGTTTCCTTCAAGCCCCGCCCTCACAGGGACAGCGGCCATGAACAGCACGACCCACGGGGCCTCAATGTGCATGGTGGGAACTCAGGATCTGGCCCAGAAACTGCCGCGTCTTGTCGTGTTGCGGCTGGCCAAAGAACTGCTGCGGTGGTGCCTGCTCCAGAATCTTGCCGTCGGCCATGAAGATCACCCGGTCGGCCACGCTGCGGGCAAAGCCCATCTCGTGCGTCACGCACAGCATGGTCATGCCGTCTTCGGCCAGGCTGATCATGGTGTCCAGCACTTCCTTGACCATCTCGGGGTCCAGCGCCGAGGTGGGCTCGTCAAACAGCATCACCTTGGGCGCCATGCACAGCGCACGGGCAATGGCCACGCGCTGCTGCTGCCCGCCCGACAACTGGCTGGGGTGCTTGTGTGCCTGCTCGGGGATACGCACACGGGTCAGGTACTTCATGGCCACTTCCTCGGCTTGCGCCTTGCTCATGCCGCGTGAACGCATGGGGGCCAGCGTGCAGTTTTCCAGAATGGTCAGGTGCGGGAACAGGTTGAACTGCTGGAACACCATGCCCACTTCAGCGCGCACAGCGTCCACGTTCTTGCCGCCTGCGGTCAGGTCGATGCCATCGACTTCGATGCGGCCGTTTTGCACCGTCTCCAGCCGGTTGATGCAGCGAATCAGCGTGGACTTGCCCGAGCCCGACGGCCCGCAGATCACGATGCGCTCGCCGGGCCGCACCGACAGGTTGATGTCGGTGAGCACCTGGAAGCTGTCGTACCACTTGTTGACCCCCTCCATGCGGATGATCGGCGGGGTGCCGGGGGTGGTCGTGACTGCGTCGCTCATCAATGGCTCCTTATCGTTCAGGCAGGCTTACTGCAACTTGGGCAGGTCGGTGCCCAGCCACTTCTGGTACAGCTTGTTCAGCTCGCCATTGGCGGTGTTGCGTGCCACAAAGTCGTTCACGGCCTTGGTCAGATCATCCTGACCGGGGCGCAGGGCAATGCCCATGGCCTGCTGCAACAGATTGAACTTGTTCTCGAAGGTATTGGCGGGCACGCGCTTGGCGATCTGCGCCGCCACGGTGACCGAGCAGCCAATCGCATCGACCTGGCCCGAGATCAGCGCCTGCATGGCCGATGCGTCGTCGTCAAAGCGGCGGATCTCGGTGCCCTCGGGCGCGGCTTTGGTCACGGCCACATCTTGCGTGCTGGCACGGGCCACGCCCACACGCACGCCCTTCAGGTCGGCAGCGCTCTTGATGTTCGATCCAGTCTTGCCGTACAGCACGATGGTCGCGGCCGCATAGGGCTGCGAGAACTGCACCTGCTTGGCACGCTCGGGCGTGATGGCGAGCGAGGCCACCAGCACATCGACCTTGTTGGTCAACAGGAAGGGGATGCGGTTGGGGCCGGTAACGGGCACGATGTTGACCTTCACGCCCAGGTCCTTGGCCAGCAGCTTGGCCACATCGGCATCGTAGCCGTCAGGCTGGTTTTGCGCGTTGGTCGTGCCATAGGGCGGAAAGTCCACCAGCATGCCGATGGTGATCTCACCCTTCTTCGTGAGGTCGGCCACTGTCTGGGCCGCGGCCAGCGGCGCCAAGACCGAGAGCGCAGCACCCAGTCCGAGGGCGGCCAGCGCGGTAGAAGCGGTGCGACGTTGTTGTGAAAAGCTCATGGCATGTCTCCTGGTGGTAAGTAGGAAAGGGGAAGGGAAAGACGCAGGCCCTCGGGGCCTGATTAGCGTGCCAGTGCACGGGCGCGCTTGCGCTCCATGCGTGCAGCCAGCAGCGACAGCGGCCAGCAAATCACGAAGTACAGCGCGGCCACGGTGGTGAACACATGCAGCGGCTGGAAGGTGGCGTTGTTGATGATCTGCCCGGCCCGCGTGATCTCGGTAAAGCCGATGATGGCGGCCAGCGACGTGCCCTTGATGATCTGCACCATGTAGCCCACGGTGGGCGGCAGGGCAATCTTGAAGGCCTGCGGCAGCACCACAAACCGCATGCGGTTGAGGTAGCTCAGGTTCAGGGCCTGGGCGGCCTCCCACTGGCCGCGTGGCACGGCCTCAATGCAGCCGCGCCAGATCTCGGCCAGAAAGGCTGCGCTGTTGAGCACCAGCGCCACACCCGCCGCCACCCAGGGGTTGATGTCAAACCCCAGCACGGGCGCACCAAAGAAGATGAGGAACAGCTGCAACAACAGCGGCGTGCCCTGGAACACCTGAATGAACACCCGCGACGCATTGCGCGCCAGGGCGTTCTCTGAGGTGCGCGACAGCGCCACCACCAGCCCCAGCAGCGCACCGCCCACAAAGGCGATGGCCGACAGCGCCAGCGTCCACTGCGCGGCCTGCACGATGAATAGAAACTCGGAGAGTCCGAAAGTACGCATGGTCTAGAGCCTGTTCCAAGTCTTTTCATGGGGTCCGTTGCCCCGCAAAGGCAGTGGATGCAAGGCGCCCACCACAAGCCGCACTGATGTGCGGCGAGGATGGGTAACGCCGCAGACGCTGCCTTTGCGGGGCAACCCGAAGGGCATGGCAGCAAACGGCCACGCTCGTTGTTGCCCACCTTGCCCAGGCCGCCAGCATGGGCTGCGGCGGACGCCTAGATCGTGACCGTTTGCTGTCATGCGGACCCCATGAAAAGACTTGAAACAGGCTCTTCTCATCGACGGTCGGGGTAGTTAAGGACGCGCTGATAGATCAGCTTGAACAGCGCCGAAAACGACAGCGCCAACGCCAGGTAGATGGCCGTCACCACGATGTAGATCTCGAAGCTGCGGAAGGTCTGCGACTGCAGATTGGCCGCCACCGAGGTCAGGTCGTCCGCCGAGATCACCGACACCACGGCCGAGCTGAGCATCAGCAAGATGAACTGGCTGGTCAGCGCCGGGTAGATGGCCTTGAGCGCGGGCTTGAGAATGACAAACCGGAAGATCTCCCACGGCTTGAGGTTGAGCGCCTTGCCCGCCTCGATCTGCCCCTTGGGGATGGACTCGATGCCCGCCCGCACAATCTCGGCCGCGTACGCCCCCAGGTTGACCACCATGGCGGTGAGCGCCGCCGTGTAGGGCGACCAGCGCAGTCCGATGGACGGCAGCGCAAAGAAAAAGAAAAACAGCTGCACCAGAAACGGCGTGTTGCGGATGACCTCGATGTACGCGTTGATCAGAAACCGCAGCCAGCCCGGCCCGCCGGTCTTGCCCCAGGCGCAAAAGATGGCCACCACCAGCCCCAGCACGGTGGCGGTGAGCGACAGCTGCACGGTGATCCAGGTGCCCTTGAGCAGCAAGGGCCACGCGGCAAACACGGCATCGAACTGGAACTGGTAATTCACGGTGAACAGCGGTTATTCCAAAGTGGCGCCAGTGTATGAAACCGGTTTCACAGCCACAACAGGGTATACCCGGCACCCCTCCAAATCAACGTGGAATGCAGCCCAAAGACCTGGGGCCGCAGAGGGAGGGCGCGTGGGTGAAAATGCCGCATGCCTTCCTTCCACCCCGAACCCCCTTACACCCACGGCCAGGCCGACCGCACCGCAGTGCTGCTGTGCAACCTGGGCACCCCCGACGCAGCCACCGCCCCTGCCGTGCGCCGCTATCTGGCGCAGTTCCTCGGCGACCACCGCGTGGTGGAGATCCCCCGGCTGCTGTGGATGCCCATCCTGCACGGCATCATCCTGCGGGTGCGGCCCGCCAAGTCGGCCGCCAAATACGCCAGCATCTGGACGCCCGAGGGCTCCCCCCTGGCCCACTGGACGGCCAAGCAGGCCACGCTGCTGCGCGGCTGGCTGGGCGAAGCTGGGCACAACGTGCTGGTGCGCCACGCCATGCGCTACGGCAACCCGTCCATCGCCAGCCAGCTCGATGCGCTCAAGGCCGAAGGCGCCACGCGCATCCTCATCCTGCCCCTGTACCCGCAGTACTCGGCCACCACCACCGCCAGCGTGTTTGATGCCGTCTACACCTGGGCCGCCGCCACGCGCAACGTGCCCGAGCTGCGGTTTGTGAACCACTACCACGACGCCCCCGGCTACATCGACGCCCTGGCCCGCACCATCGAGTCGCACTGGAAGACCCACGGCCAGCCCGACCAGCTGGTGATGAGCTTTCACGGCGTGCCCGAGCGCACGCTGCACCTGGGCGACCCCTACCACTGCGAATCGCGCAAGACCGGCCGCCTGCTGGCCGAGCGCCTGGGCCTGCGTGAGGACCGCTACCGCATCACCTTCCAGTCGCGCTTTGGCAAGGCCAAGTGGCTGGAGCCCTACACCCAGCCCACCATCGAGGCACTGGGCAAGGCCGGTACGCGGCGGGTGGACGTGGTGTGCCCCGGCTTCACCAGCGACTGCCTGGAGACGCTGGAAGAAATCAACATGGAAGTGCGCGAGGCCTTTTTGCACGCGGGCGGGCAAGAGTTTCACTACATCCCCTGCCTGAACGACAACAGCCACTGGATCACGGCCCTGAGCCGCGTGGCGCAACAGCACCTGGCAGGCTGGCCCACCGAGGCCCCCACCGCTGCCGCACTGGCCGATGCACGCAGCCATGCGCTGGCCGGTGGCGCACCCAAGGGCGTGTGCCCCGTAGCACACTGATCGCCATTTACTACTATTTTTATAGCTGCTTGCGCTTATCCATCAAGCGCTAGCAGCCATTTTTATCCAAAACATTGTCCCTCTCAAACCAGGACACCACCCCGCCCACCCACAGCGGCTTTCCAGTCTTACCCACTCTCCCCTCGCGGGAGAGGGTTGGGGAGAGGGGGCTGCACCCGCACCGCGCCCCTATCACCCCCTATCACCCCATGCCCCCCCTCTCCCCGGCCCTCTCCCACAAGGGGAGAGGGAGTGATTGAGAACCCTCGCTGACGCAGCTACCCGGACCGGCATTTTTCATTCATATTCCGCTTAGGCAGCCCCCTGCTGATCTGCAGCCCTGCCGCCCCCACCATCCACCCATGCCCGCTACCGCCCTTGCCCCCCACCAGCTGCGGCTGACCGTCAACCCCGCCACGCTCGGCTTTGCCACCACCGCCGAGCTGCAAGACCTGCCCCTGCCCTGGATCGGCCAGGAGCGTGCGCAGGCCGCCGCGCAGTTCGGCCTGGGGCTGCACCAGCCCGACTACCACCTGTTTGTGCTGGGCGAAGTGGGCAGCGGGCGCGCATCACTGATGCGCCAGGCCATGCAGGCTGCTGCGGCAGAACGCGCCGTGCCGCCCGACCTGTGCTACCTGCACAACTTCGACACCCCCGACCGGCCCCGCGCCCTGCGCCTGCCTGCGGGCCAGGGCCGCCAGCTGCGCCAAGGCCTGGCCGACATGGCCAAGAACCTGCAGACCGACATCCCCAAACGCCTGGCCGCCGCCGACTTCAAGGCCGAGGCCGAACGCATCGAGAAAGCCTGGCAAACCCAAGAGGCCGAGGCCTTTGCCGTGCTGGACGCGTTTGCCGAGGCGCGCCAGTTCCGCCTGTCGCGTGATGGCGGGCAAATGGTGTTCACCCTCACCGGCCCCAAAGGCCAGCCACTGACCGAAGCCGAGGCCCGCGCCCTGCCGCGCGAGCGCCGCGCCGAGATCGACGCCGCCGAACACGCACTGCGCACCGAAATCGCCCGCTTTCTCGAAGCCACCCGCCCACTGGAGCGCACCCGCGACGACGCCCTGGCCGCCCTGCGCCGCCAGACCATCAAGCCCCTGGTGGAACACGCCCTGCACGACATCCGCCAAGGCCTGCGCAAGCAGATCAAGGACACCGTCAAGCTCACCCACTGGCTCGACCAGGTGGAGCAGGCTGTGCTGGGCGACATCGACCTGTTCGAGCCCCTGGACGCCGAACGAGGTGGCGACCGGGGTAGCGACCAAGGCGCAGACGCTGAAGACGACCGCAAGGACGCGCTGGACGACCTGCTGGCCCGCTGCCAGGTGAACCTGGTGGTAGACAACCACGGCCGCACCACCGCCCCCGTGGTGGTGGAAGACAACCCCACCCAGCGCACCCTGTTTGGCAGCATCGAACATGGCTCGGACGCCGACACCGTGCAGGCCGACCACACCAGCATCCACGCGGGCAGCCTGCTCAAGGCGCACGGCGGCTTCATCCTGCTGCACCTGCACGACCTGGCCGCCGAAGAAGGCCTGTGGCAGCGCCTGCGCCGCTTTCTGCGCTGCGGCCGCCTGCAGATTGAGGAAGGCGGCGGCGGCCCCGGCCACGCGCCGGGCGGTGCGGCGGCGCTGCAGCCCGAGCCCGTGGACGTGGATGTGAAGATCGTGCTGATCGGGTCGGTGGACGAGTACTACGCGCTGCAAGACGCCGACCCCGACGCCGCACGCCGCTTTCGCGTGAAGGTGGACTTTTCAGACCACTTTGCCGCCACCCCCGCCACCCACCACGCCACCGCCATCCTGGTGGCGCAAGTCTGCAAAAAACGCGGCCTGCCCCACTTCGACCCCGACGCCGTGGCCCTGCTGCTGGAGCAAACCCACCGCGAGGCTGACGACCAACGCCACCAGAGCGCACGCTTTGCACACACCGAAGCGCTGGCTATTGAAAGCGCCAGCCTGTGCAAGGCGCGCGGCGGCACGCTGGTGCAGGCAGACGACGTGTTGGCCGCCCTGGCCGCCCGCACCCAGCGCCACAACCAGCCCGAAGAAGAACTGCACGACTCCATCACCGAGGGCGAGCGCCTGATCACACTGCAGGGCTCCATCACCGGCCAGATCAACGCCATGACGCAGATCGACCTGGGCGACTACCGCTTCGGCTTTCCGGTGCGCATCACCGCGCGCACGTTTGCGGGGCAAGAGGGCCTGCTCAACATCGAGCGCGAGGTCGATATGTCCGGCCCCATCCACGACAAAGGCGTGCTCATCCTGCACAGCTACCTCACCGCGCTGTTCAGCCATGTAGCGCCCTTGGCGCTGAACGCCTCCATCGTGTTCGAGCAGGAATACAGCGGCGTGGAAGGCGACTCGGCCTCGTGCGCCGAGCTGTACGCGCTGCTGTCCAGCCTGTCAGGCCTGCCCCTGCGCCAGGGCATTGCCGTGACGGGCGCATTGAACCAGCACGGCGAAGTGCTGCCCGTGGGCGGCATCAACGAAAAGATCGAAGGCTGGTTCCGCGCCTGCGCGACGGCGGGGCTGGACGGCACCCACGGCGTTCTGATCCCCGCCCGCAACCAGCGCCACCTGATGCTGGACCGCAGCGTGCTGGACGCGGTGGAGCGCGGGCTGTTCCATGTCTACACCATGGGGCATGTGAGCGAGGGGATTGCGCTGCTGACGGGGGAGGCATCGGGCATGAGCCCGGCAGAGCTGCTGCAGGCGCAGGCGGATGAGCTGGCCGGGGGGGCGACCACGGTGGAGGACACGGTGATGCAGCGGGCAGAGGTGACGCTGCGGGCGTATCGGAGGGCTTGTCAGG
>CAXIRU010000024.1:0-35720 GCA_964031875.1 Acidovorax facilis | reverse complement strand
GTATCCCCCGGGCGGGGGGATACCGCAACAAGCCCGTCCTAAAGAAGATTCAGTGCCGGTCCTTCATGGCCGCAGCGCTCGCGGTGGCAGTCGCCCCTGGCAGCTGACGGTTGCTGACCGGCGCCTCGAACAACCCTTCTTTCCCATGCTGCAAGTTCCCAGAAAGTGCCCCATGTACTTTGTTTCCGCACACCCTGCACGCCACGCACATTCATGGCGATCCTTTATTTCTGTGGTGATGGCCATGGCTGCGGCGCATGGCGCGCACGCCGCCAGCGCGTGCCATGTCAATGCGCTGGGGGAGACCCCGGCTGGCTGCGCTGCCGTGTCGAGTTGGGTGGGCAACGGCCAATATGAGCCCGCCATCGTCACGGTGCAAGATGGCGGTGGGTATTACAAACCGGCAGGTGGACTGGCGATCACCAATGGCAACACCCCCGCGCCCGGCGCCGCCAACAGTGGCACGCGGGGTATCTATGCAACGGGACAGTCCTTCGGCACGTCCAGTGTCGTGGATATCACAGGGGCGGTGGACATCAATGTTGCTGCCACCAATGTGTTCAACCCCGCTTCCAACGAGGGCGTTTCCGCCAATCTGGGGGCGCAAATGCGCTTTCGCAATGATCTGCGTGTCGTTACCGCCACCAATCCTTCCATTCCCACATTGCAGGCGGCAGCGCTGGTTGCCCATGGTCTTGGCACTGGACTGCTGGCCAGCACGGGTTCGACCATTGTTATCGACGGCAGTTTGCAAGCAGACACCAGCGCCGCGGCCAAGACGGCCGTCGCTGTGCAGGCCACCGATGGTGGACGGATATCCGTGGGGGCCGGTGGCTTGATCAAGAGCGCGCAGGCAGGTTTGTATGTGCGCGTTCCGAGCAGCCCCAACGCTCCCACCACGTTTGACAGCACGGGGCCGCAAGCGCTCACGGTACAGGCGCAAACAGGGGTGGTGATGGAGGGGCAGAGCGCTGGCACCGCCAATGCAGGCGCAGTCAACCTGGAGAGAGCTGTCATACAGGCCACCGAGGCGGGCGTGCTGATGTACAGCGGCGGCTCTGCGAGTTCGTCGCTTTTTTTGGGGCTGGGCGGCGGTTCGTCCATCACCTCCACGAATGGCAGCGCTCTGGCGTTTACCGGGGGGATCGGCAAGGTGGACGTGAGCCTGGCCGGCGCCACGGTGTCCGCCACATCCACCACGCCCGGTGGTGCGGATTCCAATGGTGCGCCCATGGGCTATGCCATCGCGAGCACATCGCCCGCCGACATCCAGGTGTCGGCCAACAACAGCACCATCAACGGGCCCATCGTCCACGATGCACCGGGTGCAAAGCTGTGGCTCATGGGGGCAGATGCCGTATGGAATGCGGGGGGCGATCCGGCCGCAGCGAATATCAATTCGCTGACGGGCATCTCGGGCACGTTGACCATTCGCCTGCCGGATTTGAGGGACCAGATTTGGCTGGAGGGCAATGCCCCAAGCCTGGGTGCGGGGTGCGGTAACGCCCAGGTCAGCCTGGTCATCGACCCCGCTCAGCCCGCCCCGGCGGCCTCGCCCCAGCGCGTGATGTGGTGCAAGAACGCCGCCAGCGCCCCGACCGTGTCGCTGCCCGGTGGCCGGGTGGTACTGGGTGGCTTTATCTACACCCTGCAGACGGTGGCTGCGGATGGGCGGGTGAACTACAACCTGGTTCGCGGCGCTGCGGCACCCGGTGGGCCGGGGACGCCCGGAGGGGCCACGAGCGTGCCCACGCTCTCTGAATGGGGCCTCATGGTGTTGGCCGGCCTGTTGGGGCTGATGGGCTGGAAAAGCCCGGCCTGGGGGCGCCGCCGGTAGCAGGGGCATTGAGCGGTCTGCAGGGGTGGGCCGATGCCGGGTGTGCAGCGCTCGGCCCCCGCGCTTGACGGACTTGTGGCGCGCATCGCGCCTCGTCTACCGCTTTTTGCCGCATCTGAACGGTGTCGCGTGAATCTGGGCGGTTTGCACTGATGGCACAAGGCGCGCAGGCGGTCCCATGCGGCGTCGTCTCACGCCACCAGTGGCGCTTCTTGCATCGCCTCAATCTGCTCGATCAGCATGTCCACCTGCCCGCGCCAGTAGTCGCTGGTGCCAAACCAGGGGAAGTTCACCGGAAAGATCGGGTCCTGCCAGCGGCGCGCGAGCCAGGCGCTGTAGTGGATGAGGCGCAGCGTGCGCAGCGGCTCGATGAGCGCCAGTTCGCGGCGGTCAAAACTGCGGAACTGCTCGTAGCCGTCGATCAGGGCGCTGAGCTGGTGGGTGCGCTGGCGACGGTCGCCTGACAGCAGCATCCACAGGTCCTGCACGGCCGGGCCCATGCGCGCATCGTCCAGGTCCACAAAGTGCGGTCCACCCCGGCCCCATTCGTCCAGCGGCGTCCACAGAATGTTGCCGGGGTGGCAGTCGCCATGCAGACGGATCGGGGTAGCATCTTTTAAGCCAAATGCGGCTCCAGCGCTTGATTGGAAAGCGTTAGTAGCTATCAATTCAAGAGCGATGTCGCACTGTGTCTTCCAGGTCGCCTGCATGTCGAGGGGGATGATTTCGCTCGCGAGCAGCCAGTCGCGCGATGCGGCTCCAAACGTCTCTAGGTCCAGCGTGGGCCGGTGCACGAAGGGCTGGCCCGCGCCCACGGTGTGGATGCGCGCCAGAAAGCGGCCGATCCATTCCAGCACCTCGAAGTCGTCCAGCTCGGGCTGGCGCCCTCCGCGCCAGGGGCTGACGGAGAACGCAAAGCCATCGTGCTGGTGCAGCGTGGCGCCGCCCAGCACCAGCGGGCCCACGGCGGGCACCTCGGCGGCCATCAGCTCGGCGGCAAAGGCGTGCTCTTCGAGGATTTGTGCCCCGGTCCAGCGGCCGGGACGGTAGAACTTCGCCACCACGCGCTCACCGTCTTCCAGTGTGACCTGGTAGACCCGGTTTTCGTACGACGACAGGGCCATGAGACGGCCATCGCCATACAGGCCCACGCTGGCCAGCGCATCCAGCACCTGGTCGGGGGTGAGGCGGGCGTAGGGGTGTTGGTCGTTGGGCGCGTTGGCCAGGACGGTATCAGCAGGCGTTGGGGTCATACCCCCATTGTCGCCGCCCGTTCCGGCCGAGGCAGTGCGCGGCCGTCAGCCTGGTAACAGGGTGGCGATATGCCCCGCGCGCGGATCGCCGCCGCCCGCCAGCACACTGGCGAACAGGGCCTGCGTGGCCTCGGGGCCCTTGTGGTGCTGCACCACCAGCCAGGGCTGGGGCATCGACGACACAGCGGCGCTGAACTGGTTCCAGGCTGCCACCAGGCGTTCGTTCAAACCCTGGGCGCCCCAGTCGGCGTGGCGCTTTTTGACCTGTGCAGGCGCGAAGAACATCACCGGGCGTGGGCCGGGCAGCTGTCCGGCGCCGCCCAAATCGCCCACATGGCTCGCGCCCACCGAGCAGCTGTAGGCCAGGCCCGTGCAGTGGGCATGGATGCGCTGGCGCAGGCCCACGCTGCCCGCAAAATCGATGTACACGCTGGGCGTGGCCCCGTCGATCTGGTCCAGTGCGTCGTAGGTCACCACGCGGTCATAGCAACCCAGGCTTTCACAAAACGCCACATTGCCGGGCGAGGTGAGGCCGATGACCTCGATGCCCTCCCGCTGCGCGAGCTGGAAGGCAGTGCCGTAGGCCGTCTTGCTCGATGCGCTGGACAGCAGCATGCGCTGTGCGCCAAAGAACTGCTGGTCGGACAGAAAGTCATCGATGAGCCACGAGGTGATGAACAGCGGCCGCAGCAGCGCCTGCACATCTTCGTTGTCAGCGCGGTACAGCCCATCGGTGCTGCTGCGCAGATAGTGGTTGTAGACCGCATGCAGGCCCGCGCGGTGCGTGGCGCCGTCGCTGAAGCCTGCTGCGTTGACGCGCTGGGGCGACAGCACGGCCTGGTCGGCCATGGGCCAGTAGCCGTAGAGGCGCTCGCCCACCGCCACATCGGCATGGCGCGATTCGGTCACCGTGCCGAAACCCCACACGGGCACGATGCCCCAGCCTGCCTCGCCCGTGGGGAAGAACTGCCAGTAGTTCAGCATGTCGCCCAGCGCGGCATAGGTGATGTTGTTGGCCGTGAGGGCAAAGGACTCGACCCGAATGCGGACCTGGCCCTCGGCCAGTGGGGTGTCGTCGGTCGTGGTCAGGCGGGTGGTGGCCAGTTGGTCCTGGCGCACGAGGAGGGTGGTGGTGCTCATGCTGCCACGCTAAACGAAAGCGGGCCTGCATTCAAGCAGGGCGCGCCGCCTGGGCGACAGGTGCGCTGCGTGCAGGAGCGCTCAGTCCCCTGTGGGCTGGCCCAGTTGCTCGAAAGGCAGCGCCTGCTTGACCAGGATGACCGTGCAGGGCGCGTCGCGCGCCACACGCATGGGCACTGTGGCAAAAAAGCGTTGGGTCTGCAGCCCGTGGGTGGCGGCGCCCAGGATCATCATGCTCACGTGGTTGCTGGCTGCGTAACGCACCAGCGCCTGGGCCACGTCGCCCGCTTCGAGCACGTGGTAGCTCACCGGATGTCCTGCCAGGTCCAGCCCCTGCGCCCATTGGCGCAGGCGGGCCATGTGCTGGCGGTGCAGCGTGGTCTCGCTGCGCTCGCTGTCGCTGGTGCTGCTGGCGCCGGGCGAGATCACCGTCACGCAGGCCAGCCTTGCGCCGGGGCGGATGCCCAGTGAGCGCCCTACGGCCTGGCGCAGCGAGTACAGCGTGGCATCGCTCACATCGGCATGGGGCACGGCCACCAACAGGATGGGCGTGTCCTCGATCTGCTGCGCGGGCAGGGGGCTGGGCCGGTAGTGCATGCCCGCTGCGCGCAGCCAGCGCTTGAAGTGCGTGGAGAGCGGTGTGCGTTCTGTGCGTTCGCCGCGTTCGGTGATGAGCACCTGGTCGGGGTTGGACAGGTCGAACGCCAGGTGGGCGGCCGATGGGTAGCGGTTCGAAGCCTCGGGCTCCAGGCAGCGCAGGATGATCTCCTGCAGCCAGGGCGGGATGTCTGCGCGGTGCTTGCGCGGTGGTGCGGGCGTCATCCACAGGCGCTGGCGCATGCCGCCGCGGGTGGTGGGCGCGCCAAAGGGCAGCTCGCCCGTGGCCAGCTCGTACAGCATCACGCCGATGGCGAAGATGTCGCTGCGCGGGTCGCCGCGCACGCCCACCACCTGCTCGGGCGCAATCCAGGCGGGCGAGCCCACGGCCTGGCGCATTTCTTCGGCCAGCAGGTCGGGGTAGTGCGCGTGGCACGAGAGGCCAAAGTCCAGCAGCACGGCTGTGCCATCCGCTTTGATGAGCACGTTGGCGGGTTTGAGGTCCAGGTGGCACACGTTCTGCTGGTGCAGGCTGTGCGCGGCATGGGCTGTAGCCGCGCCCAGGCGGGCGATGGCCTCTGCGTTGCACCGCTCGGGCGCATCCAGCCAGTGCTGCAGCGTCTGTCCCGGGATGTATTCCATGACCAGGTAGGGCAGGCGCACCAGGTCGCCCGCCGCCACAAAACGCGGCACATGCGGGCCGCTGAGCGCGGGCAGGATCTGCAGCTCGACCTCGAAGCTCACGATGTTCTCGGCCCCATCGCCCACCGTCATGCGCGGGATCTTCATCGCCATGGCAAAGCCGGGGCTGCGGTCGGCCTGCGCGTATTCAACAGCGTAGATGTGGGCCATGCCGCCCGCGTGGATGCAGTCCACCACGCGAAAGCCGTCGATCTCGGTGCCGGGTTCGAGCAGCTTCATTGGCCATGCTCCAGCCTGTCGGCATAGAAAGCGGGCAGGCCCGCCGCGCGGATGGCGGCGGCGGCGGCCAAGTGGTCGTACGGCACGCGGTAGAAGGTGATGTGCTTGGCGGCATCGTCAAACACGGCGTACATGGCGCGCGCATCGCCGTCGCGCGGCTGGCCCACCGAACCCACGATGCCCAGCCACTGGCGGTGCGGCGGCACGGGCACCGGCACGCCGGGCTCGGGCGCAAAGCGCATGAGCTTGGCGGTGGGGGTGAGGAAGTACAGCACCTGCTCATGCACATGGCCGCAGAACACGTAGCGAATGGCAGGGTCGATGCCCTGGGCTGCGGTCATGCTGCGTTCAGCGGCGTTGGAGTCCTCCACGTAGCGCCATTGCTCCGGCATGTCGGCACTGGCGTGCACCAGCAGCGCGCTGCTGCCCAGACGTGCGGTGAGCGGCAGCGACTGCAAAAAGGCGATGTGGCTGTTGCCGAGTTGATCGTGTGTCCACTGCGCGCCCAGCTCGCTGCGGTTGCGGGGGTTAGCGGGCGGCGCCAGGGCCATGGCATCGTGGTTGCCCAGCACGCACAGGGCGCCTTGCTGGGCCAGGTCACGCACTTGTTCCACCACGGCCACGGGCTCGCCGCCGTAGCCGACCAGGTCGCCCAGCAACGCAAATTGTTCGGCGCCCTGGGCGCGGGCGTGTTGCAGGCAGGCGGTGAGGGCCTGGCGGTTGGCGTGGATGTCGGACAGCAAGGCGATTTTCATGGTGTTGTCTCCAACCCCATCATCGCGCGCATGGCTGAATGCCAGCTTGCAGGTGGCAGCGCTTGCCCGGATTCAAAGCAAAAATAGCTGCTACCGCCCGTCTGTAGGGCGGTAGCAGCTATGGATTTGATAGCTCAGAGGC
Source organism: Acidovorax facilis (assembly GCA_964031875.1). Lineage (GTDB taxonomy): Bacteria > Pseudomonadota > Gammaproteobacteria > Burkholderiales > Burkholderiaceae_C > Acidovorax > Acidovorax facilis_A. The sequence continues at coordinate 29,075 of CAXIRU010000024.1, read as the reverse complement.
TGCGCTGTGCGGCAGGTGCTTTGTCCAGCGCCAGCACCAGGCCCAGCGCAACGATCGCGGGCAGCGCCTGGGTAAAGAAGATCTTGGGCGCTGCGGTGGCGGCGCCAAACACCCCGGCCACGATCACGCAGGCCAGGAAGAAGATCTTGAACACCCGGTTGCCGGTGAACAACCCCCAGAACAGACCGGCTGCCAGAAAGCCGTTGTACAGCCCCTGGTTGGCCGCCAGCGTGGTGGTGGCGTCGGCGAACTCCTGGGTCAGGTTGAACGTCTTCATGCCCTGCGGCTTGTTCCAGAAGAACATTTCGAGCACGAGGATGTATACGTGTTCGATGGCCACCAAGGCCACCGCGATGCGGGGAAGCAACTGGCGACCCATGGCTTACACCAGCGTGATGGTCACGTCGATGTTGCCGCGCGTGGCGTTGGAGTAGGGGCAGACCTGGTGGGCTGCGTCCACCAGCTTCTGGGCGGTTTCCTTGTCCAGGCCGGGCAGGCTGATGGCCAGACGGGCAGCGATGCCGTAGGCGTTCGGGATGGGGCCCAGGTCCACTTCAGCGTCGATGGATACGTCTTGGGGCACGGGAATGCCGATCTTGCCGCCCACGGCCTTCATCGCGCCGATGAAGCAGGCTGCGTAGCCAGAGGCAAACAGCTGCTCGGGGTTGGTGCCGGTGCCGGAGGTGCCGGGCGAGGACAGCTTGACTTCCAGGCGGCCGTCATCGGTCTTGGCGGCGCCATCGCGGCCACCGGTCACGTGCGACTTGGCGGTGTACAGGACTTTTTCGAGCTTGGTCATGGTGTCTTCCTTGCGGTTATTGCCCACAGTGGGCGGTGGAGGGAATCGGTTCTTGCAATGTCGTTGCGTGTTTCTGCAGGCCGTCAGCGTTGCTCGCTGAGCCGGTCTCGCAGCTGCTTGAGTTCGGTGGTCAAAGTGGTCAGCTCGGCAATCGAGCACTGGCTGCTTTGCAGCACGCACTGTGGAATGGCTTCGGCCTGGTTGCGCAGCGCGCGGCCTTGCGACGTGAGGGTGATGCGCACGCGGCGCTCGTCCTGCACATCGCGCAGCCGGGCAATGTGGCCCTGCGCTTCCAGGCGCTTGAGCAGCGGCGTGAGCGTGCCGGAGTCCAGAAACAGGCGCTCGCCCAGCTCGGAGACGGTGACGCCGTCCTGCTCCCACAGCACCAGCATCACGAGGTACTGCGGGTAGGTCAGGCCGATGCGGTCGAGCAGGGGCTTGTAGAGCTTGGTCATCGCCAGCGAGGCGGAATACAGCGCAAAGCAGACCTGGTTGTCCAGCCGCAGGATGGCGGGGCTGGGGGTGTGGGGCGTGCTGTGGCTGGGCATGGGGTGAATTGTGAGCGAAAATTAAATTGCGTGCAATTGAATTGTGAAAAATTTTGTTAACGGATGGGATTGTGTCGATGGGTGAGCGGCGCCGCGCCATCGGTGCTACTCGCGCGCCGTGCGTGCGCAAGCGCGGGCACCATGTTCACAGTGCCGGGTGATGTTTGCTATCGATAGTGAAGCTGCTAGCGCTTGATGGACGGGCGCCAGCAGCCGATTTGGTTTGAAAATGGCAGCTGGCGGTTGGTGTGACGGAGAACCGCCGCGCCTTACCGCCCGCTGAACTGCGCGGGCCGCCGCTCGACAAACGCGCGCACGCCTTCGGCCGCATCCTCGCTGTTGGCCAGTTCCTTCTGCACGGGGATGAAGTCCGCCACCGCCGCCGCCTGGCCTTGCTCGATGGCCTTGAGCACATTCAGGCGCGTGGCCACCACGGCGCGCGGTGCCTGGGCAGCAATGCGTTGGGCGATGGCCAAGGCATCCTGAAGCTCCTGCCCGGCGGGCACCACTTTTTGCACAAAGTTCAGCCGGTACGCCTCGGCGCTGCCGAACTCGTTGGCCGTCAGCAGGTGCAGCAGGGCGTTGCCCGTGCCCGCGCGCTCGGCCATGCGCAGCGTGGCGCCGCCCGTGGCCATGATGCCGCGCTGCACTTCCATCTGCGAAAAGCGGCAGTTGTCGGCCGCCACCACGATGTCGGCACCCAGCATCAACTCAATGCCCACGGTAAAGCAGATGCCCTTGACCGCCACCACCATGGGCTTGGTGCGGCGCCGGTAGCCGGGCAGGCCGCAGTCTTGGGGCTCCACCAGGCCTTCGGGGATGGCTTTTTCGCCGCGCTGCATGTAGGCGCTCACGGCGGGCAGGTCGAGCCCGGCGGTGAAGTGGTCGCCAAACGCGTGGAGTACGCCGACGCGCAGGTCGGGGTCGTCGTCGAGCCGGGTGTAGGCCTCGGCCAGCTGGCGGAACATGGGCGGCGTCCAGCCGTTGCGCTTGGCCGGGCGGTTGATGCCGATCAGCAGCACATGGCCGATGACCTGGGTGTCGATGTTGCCCTCGGGCGGGGGTGTGGTGGGGGTGATGTGGTTCATGGGCGCAGGTCTCCTGGCCCATGATTGAAAACGCTTCAAACGCTGCGCGCCGTCTCAATCGAGACAGCGCAGCCGATTCAGGCAAGCGGCCGCCAAAACCGGCGCGGCGACTTACCAGTGCCCCCGCGCAAGGGCAGCCACGACATGTGAATGTCGTATTCACTCCGTGCGCCGGGTGCGTCCCCCTGGGGGGAAGGCGCGAAGCGCCTCAGGGGGGTTAGTAGGAATACACGCCCTGGCCGGTTTTCCGGCCCAGGCGGCCCGCAGCCACCATCTCCTTGAGCAGCGGGCAGGGGCGGTACTTGCTGTCGCCAAACTCGGTCAGGTACACATCCATCACGGCCAGGCACACATCCAGGCCGATCATGTCGGCCAGCGCCAGCGGGCCGATGGGCTGGTTGCAGCCCAGCTTCATGCCCGCGTCGATGTCTTCCGGCGTGGCCAGGCCTTCGGCCAGCACGAAGAAGGCTTCGTTGATCATGGGCACCAGGATGCGGTTGACCACAAAGCCGGGGGCGTTCTTCACGGTGATGGGGCTCTTGCCCAGCGCCTCGGCCAGGGCCTTCACGGCGTCGTGCGTGGCGTCGCTGGTCTGCAGGCCGCGGATGATTTCCACCAGCGCCATCATGGGCACGGGGTTGAAGAAGTGCATGCCGATGAACTTGTCGGCGCGGCTGGTGGCGGCAGCCAGCTTGGTGATGGAGATGGACGAGGTGTTGGATGCGATCAGCACCTCGGGCGCCACGATGGCATCCACTTGCTTCAGGATCTTGAGCTTGAGTTCGTAGTTCTCGGTAGCGGCTTCGATCACGAGCTGCGCAGCCTTCAGGTCGTCATAGCTGGTGGAGGTCTTGATGCGCGCCAGGGCCGCAGCCTTGTCGGCCTCGGTGATTTTTTCCTTCTTGATCAGGCGGTCCAGGCTACCGGCCACGGTGGCCAGGCCTTTTTGCACTGCAGCATCCGAAATATCGACCATCACCACGTGGATGCCCGACACCGCACAGGCCTGTGCAATGCCGTTGCCCATGGTGCCTGCGCCGATGATGCCTACGGTCTGAATCGTCATATAGAGAGCCCTCTTCAAAGTGAAACGGATGGGCAGAATGGTAAGGCGAATCGCACGACCGTTCGGTTATCGTGCGTCAAACCTGAACCCACAAGCCGCTGCGCAGCATGGCGGAGGAGACACCACAACATGTTCGACTACATCGTGATCGGCGGCGGCTCGGCGGGCTCCGTGCTGGCCGGCCGCTTGACCGAAGACCCCGCCGTGCGCGCGTGCATGCTGGAGGCAGGGCCTGCCGACAAGAGCGTGCTCATCCACTGCCCCGCCGGGCTGGCCGTGATGGCCAAGTTTGAGTTGAACGGCTGGGGCTTCAACACCACGCCGCAGGCCGCGCTGAATAACCGGCGCGGCTACCAGCCACGCGGCAAGGTGCTGGGGGGCTCCAGCTCGATCAACGCCATGGTGTACATCCGGGGGCAGCACGCCGACTACGACCACTGGGCCGCGCAGGGCAATCCGGGCTGGGGCTGGGAGGATGTGAAGCCCTACTTCCTGCGTGCCGAAAACAACGAGCGCGGAGCCGATGCCTGGCATGGCCAGGGTGGCCCCTTCAACGTGGCGGACCTGCGCGCGCCCAACCGGTTCAGCCAATACTTCACCGACGCAGGTGTGCAGGCCGGGCACCCGCACAACACCGACTTCAACGGCGCCACGCAAGAGGGCGTGGGCCTGTACCAGGTCACGCACAAGAGCGGCGAGCGCCACAGCGCAGCCAAGGGCTACCTCACGCAGCACCTGGCGCGGCCCAACCTGCAAGTCATTACCGGGGCGCATGCCACGCGCATCCTGTTCGAGGGCACGCGCGCCGTGGGTGTGGAATACCGCAAAGGCGGTGCGCTTCAACAGGTGCGTGCCGGACGCGAAGTGCTGCTGAGTGCAGGCGCGCTGCTGTCGCCGCAGTTGCTCATGCTGTCGGGCGTGGGGCCTGCCGCGCATTTGCAGCAGCACGGCATCCCGGTGCTGCACGACCTGCCGGGCGTGGGCCAGCACCTGCACGACCACCCCGACGTGGTGCAGGTGCTGGACGCCCCCGAGCTCAAGGACCTGTTCGGCCTGTCGCTCTCAGGCATGGCGCAGACGCTGCGCGGAATAGCCGAATGGCGCAAGCACCGCACGGGCATGTTGACCACGAACTTTGCCGAGGCAGGGGGTTTCATCAAGAGCGACCCGTCCGAGCCCGCGCCCGACCTGCAACTGCACTTTGTGATTGGCAAGCTGGTGGACCACGGGCGCAAGACGGTGTTCGGCCATGGTTACTCGGCCCACGTGTGCCTGCTGCAGCCCAAGAGCCGGGGGGCGGTCACACTGGCCAGCCGCGACCCCATGGCCTTGCCTTTGGTGGACCCGAACTTCCTCGCGGACCCGGACGACATGGTGCGCATGGTGCGCGGCTTCAAGCGCACGCGCGAGATTCTGGCGCAGCCCGCGCTGGCGAAGTTCGGCGCCAAGGAGCTGGCGGCCTCGGCCAGTGCGCGCAGCGATGCCGAGATTGAGCAGTTCATCCGCCAATACGCCGACACCATCTACCACCCGGTGGGCACCTGCCGCATGGGCCCAGGGCCGCTGGATGTGGTGGATGCCCAACTGCGTGTGCATGGCCTGTCGGGCCTGCGCGTGGTGGACGCATCGATCATGCCGCGCATCGTGAGCGGCAACACCAACGCGCCCACGGTGATGATTGCCGAGAAGGCGGTGGACCTGCTGCGCGCGGTGGCCTGACTTGGTTCGCAGCAGGGCTGCCGCTGCTCCCCCAAGGGGCAGAGCACGGGTTGGCAGCCTTGCAAAGGAGCGCTCGCCATGCCATGGCGGCATGCATGGCGCCGCCCACCCGGACCGTCAGGCCTTGAAGCGCTTGCGGGTCAGCGCCAGGGCCACCCAGAAGGCCGCCACCGTGGTCACCACCAGCACCAGGCCATGGCGCAGGGGGTGGGCGGGCCACTGGTCCATGAACAGCGGGCGCACCAGCTCGACCGCGTTGGTCAGCGGCAGCCAGTCGGAGATGGCGCGCACGATGGAGGGGAGCTGCTCGCGGGGGAAGAAAACACCCGAGAGGAACATCATGGGCGTAAGCACCAGCGTGAAGTAGTAGGTGAAGAAGTCGTAGCTTCTGGCGAGTGCGTTGAAGATCAGCGCGATGCTCGAGAACATGACACCCACGAACAGCAATACCGGCCAGGCCACCAGCAGCTTGGGGCTGTGGCTGATGCCCAGTGCCAGCATCACGCCCAGGATCGCTGTCACAGTGAAGACGGCCTTGAAGGCCGCCCACAGCATCTCGGCCAGCACCACATCGTCCAGGCTGACAGGCGCGTTCATGATGCCGTCCCAGGTCTTTTGCACATGCATGCGCGAAAAGGCCGAGTACAGCGCCTCGAAGCTTGCCGCGTTCATGGCGCTCATGCAGATGGAGCCGCTGGCCAGGAACAGGATGTAGGGCACCTTGAAGTCGCCCGCTGCGCCGCCCATGTTCACCTGCCCCACCAGGGCCCCCATGCCGTAGCCAAAGGCCAACAGCCACATCAGCGGCTCGGCAATGTTGCCCACCAGGCTGGGGATGGCCAGCTTGCGCCAGACCAGCAGATTGCGCAGGAACACAGGCCACCAACGCAAGGACAGGCTGGGCGGGCGCCATACCGACGGCGGGGGCGGGGCCACAGTGGCCACGGAGGGCGGGGTAACGGTGTGCATCCGCTTATTGTGCGATGTTGGCGGGCGCACGCACAGCCCCTTGCGCGCCTGCTGATGTGGCCCAGCCTGGCCGCCTGGGCACGCCCATTGCTTGGGTGCTGTCATGCCCACCCATGTCCTGAACCTGCCCGCTGGTGCCAGCGCCCTCTGGCAGAACCGCCTCGGGCTGCTGCTGGAGTCCACGGGCGAGGGCGTGTTTGGCATCGACCTGGCTGGCAACTGCGTGTTCATCAACCGGGCGGGCGCGCGGATGCTGGGCTTTGCTGCGGAAGAGGTGATAGGACGCAACATGCACGCGCTCACCCACCACAGCCACCCTGACGGCAGCCCTTATGCCGACAGCGACTGCCCCATCTTCAACGCGTTCCGCCAGGGTCTGCCTTGCCGGGTGGACAGCGAGGTGTTCTGGCGCCAGGACGGTTCGGCGTTTGCCGTGGAGTATTCCAGCCACCCCATCCTGGAAGGCGAGCTGGTGCATGGCGCCGTCATTGCGTTTGTGGACATCACCAGCCGCAAGCGCGCCGCCGACGAGCTGCAGCGCGCCCACGACGACCTGGCCCGCGCCAATGACGAGCTGGAGCGCCGCGTGGCCGCGCGCACCCAGGAGCTGTCGCAGGCGCTGGCGCAGTTGCGCGAGTTGTCGGCCTACTCGGAGCAGGTGCGCGAGGACGAGCGCACCCGTATTGCCCGCGAAGTGCATGACGAGCTGGGCAGCTTGCTGGTGGCATTGAAGATGGATGTCAACTGGCTGCACAAGCGCCTGGGCGAGCAGGGCGAGCGCACGCCCGAGGCGGCAGGCGACATGCGCACCCAGATGCGCTGCAAGTGCCAGAACATGAGCCGCCTGATCGAAAACGCCGTGGACAACGTGGGCCGCATCATCACCGACCTGCGTCCCAGCATCCTGGACCACCAGGGCCTGTGGGCCGCGCTGGAGTGGCAGGCGCAGGAGTTTGTGCAGTCGGCCGAGCTGGAGCTGGCGTGGCAGATGGAGGTGCCTGCCACCCTGCACTTGCCCGAGCCTGCAGCCATCGCCGTGTTCCGCATTTTTCAGGAGATGCTGAGCAATGTGGGCCGCCACGCGCAGGCCAGCGCCATCGACATCGCCATTGACGTGCAGGATGAGATGCTGCAACTGCGCGTGCGCGACAACGGCGTGGGTGCTACCCGCCAGGCCCTGGAGGCGCCCACCGCCTATGGCGTGATGGGCATGCGCGAGCGGGCGCGGCAGCTGGGGGGGCGGCTGAGCATCACCAGCGAGCCGGGCCAGGGCTCGTGCCTGCAATTGCTGATTCCTCTGGAGCTGTCATGAATTCCGTGGTTCGCGTGTTGATCGGGGATGACCACCGCATCGTGCGGGAGGGACTCAAGCAGGTGCTGGGCGACCCCGCCAACGGCGCGCCGGAGATCACCGTGGTGGCCGAGGCCACCCAGGGCAGCGAGGTGCTGGAGCAGGTCACAGCGCTGCAAGGGCCCACGGGTGCGCTGGGCGTAGACCTGGTGCTGCTGGACATCGCCATGCCGGGCATGGACGGCCTCGAAGTGCTGCAGGCGCTGCGCAAGGCCTGGCCTGCACTGCCGGTGCTGATGCTCAGCACCTACCCCGAGCGGCAGTACGCGGTGCGCTGCATCCAGATGGGTGCGGCGGGCTACCTGCACAAAAGTGCCGACCCGGACGACATGGTGGCGGCCGTGCGCAAGGTGGCCGCTGGCGGGCGTTACCTGACGGAGGCAACCGCGCAAGCCCTGGCAGGTGCACTAGAACGCACAGGGGTGGTGCGCACCGCCCAGCAAGGCACGCCCGCCGGGGTGGACGCGCTCTCCTATCGGGAGCACCAGGTGTTCCGCCTGCTCACGGCCGGGCAGAGCGTGAGCGAAATTGGTGCGCAGCTCAAGCTCGCGCCCAACACGGTGAGCACCTACCGCGCCCGCATCCTCGAAAAGACCGGTGCGCGCAACGATGTGGAGCTGGCACTGCTGGCGCGCGGCGCGCCAGCAGAGTGACTTTGAACGGGTGCTGAGGGGCGTTGCTTGCCCCATTTGTAGTGCTGGCCCTACACGCTGTAGACACCACACCCACGAATTCATGACAGCGGGCCAGCATCGGCAAAACTGGCCCGCGCTTTGCGTAGCGCCTGGCACCAACTTCTTCGAGGTGTGCCATGTCCGAATTCTTCTCGCCCTACGATGCCGACCGCCCGTTGATGCTGAAATGCAGCTGTGGCCGCGACCACACAGCGGCCGACCACCACGCCGAGTTGTCGGCCGATGCCGCCGCAGCCAACCTGCGCCAGCGCAGCGAGACCCGTGAGTTCGAGCTCTACAGCAACGAATTCATCGAAGCCACGCTGGTCAAGGCGCTGTTTCCGCAAGACGCAGTGCGCCGCCGCTTCATCCAGGCGGTGGGCAAGGGAACGGCCATGGCGGCCATCGCCAGCGTGTTGCCCGTGGCCAGCCTGCAGGCCATGGCGCAAGAGAAACAGGGCGCATTGGAGAAGACCAACCTCAAGATCGGCTTCATCCCGATCACCTGCGCCACCCCGCTGATCATGGCCCACCCGCTGGGCTTCTACAGCAAGCAGGGCCTGAATGTCGAAGTCACCAAGACGGCCGGCTGGGCGCTGATCCGCGACAAGATGATCAACAAGGAGTACGACGCCACGCACTTCCTGAGCCCCATGCCGCTGGCGATCTCCATGGGCCTGGGCTCCAACGCCACGCCGATGAACGTGGCCACCATCCAGAACGTGAACGGCCAGGCCATCACGCTCAGCCTCAAGCACAAGAACAACCGCGATCCCAAGAACTGGAAGGGCTTCAAGTTCGCGATCCCCTTCGAGTACAGCATGCACAACTTCTTGCTGCGCTACTACCTGGCCGAGGCGGGATTGAACCCCGACACCGACGTGCAACTGCGCGTGGTGCCACCGGCCGAGATGGTGGCCAATCTGCGCGCGGGCAATATCGATGGCTTCCTCGGTCCCGATCCTTTCAACCAGCGCGCCGTGTTCGAGGAAGTCGGCTTCATCCAGCTGCTCACCAAGGACCTGTGGAACGGCCACCCCTGCTGCGCCTTCGGCACCAGCACCGAGTTCATCCAGAAGAACCCCAACACCTTTGCTGCGCTGTACCGCGCGGTGCTCACCTCGGCCGCCATGGCGCGCGACCCGGCCAACCGCGAGCTCATCGCCAAGGTGATTGCGCCCCAGGCCTACCTGAACCAGCCCGAGGCCGTGCTCAACCAGGTGCTCACCGGCAAGTTCGCCGACGGCCTGGGCAAGATCCAGAACGTACCCGACCGCGCCGACTTCGACCCCATGCCTTGGCAGAGCATGGCCGTGTGGATGCTCACGCAGATGCAGCGCTGGGGCTACATCAAGGGCGATGTGGACTACAAGCAGATTGCGGAAAAGGTGTTCCTCATCACCGACGCGAAAAAGCAGATGAAGGCACTGGACCAGAAAGTGCCCGACGGCGCTTACCCCAAGTTCAAGATCATGGGCAAGGAGTTCGATGCGGCCAAGGCGGCAGAGTACGCAAAGAGTTTCCCCATTCGCAAGGCGGCGTGAAATGAAGCACCCCCTGAGTCGCTTCGCGCCTTCACCCCTCTCTCGCCTTGCTGCGCAATGCGGGAGGGGGACGCCCCCAGCGCGGCGGGGCGGCCCTTGCGCGGGGGCACTGGCTTCGGCCCTGCGCGTTTTGTGGGCTGGTGGACTTGTGAAGCGCATGGAGATTTGACATGACAAGTTCCAAAAACCTCAACCTGCGCGCGGGCCTGTTGTCCGTGCTCATCTTCCTGGCCCTGCTGGGGATCTGGTACATCGCCACCGCTTCTTCGGGCGCGGGCAACAGCACGGCCGGCATGACCGCCGAGCAGATCGAGTACGCCAAGATGATGGGCAAGGACCCAGGCGCCAGCGCCAAGGGCAGCGGGTTCCCCTCACTGGCAGAGATGGGCCGTACCGTGTGGGGGCATGTGTCCAACCCGTTTTATGACAACGGCCCCAACGACAAGGGCATCGCCATCCAGCTCGCGCATTCGCTGGGCCGGGTCGCGCTAGGGTTTGGCCTGGCCTGCCTGGTGGCGATACCGCTCGGTTTCGTCATCGGCATGTCGCCGCTGCTGCGCCGTGCGTTCGACCCGTTCATCCAGGTGCTCAAGCCCATCAGCCCGCTGGCGTGGATGCCGCTTGCGCTCTACACCATCAAGGACTCATCCATCTCGGGCATCTTCGTGATCTTCATCTGCTCGGTGTGGCCCATGCTGGTGAACACGGCGTTTGGTGTGGCATCGGTCAAGCGCGAGTGGCTCAATGTGTCGGCCACGCTGCAGGTCAACCCGCTGCGCAAGGCCTTCCTGGTGATCTTGCCCGCCGCAGCGCCCACCATCCTCACGGGCATGCGCATCAGCATGGGCATCGCCTGGCTGGTGATCGTGGCGGCCGAGATGCTGGTGGGCGGCACGGGGATTGGCTACTTCGTGTGGAACGAGTGGAACAACCTGTCGCTCACCAACGTGATTTTTGCCATCCTGGTGATTGGCGTGGTGGGCATGCTGCTCGACCTGGCCTTCGGCCAGCTGCAGAAGGTGGTGACCTATGTGGAGTGATGTCGCCCAGCGCCCGGCTGTTTCAGCCCCCGTTTCCTCTGACGCCACTGACACACCGTACCGAAAGGCCTCTGCCGTGACCCAAGGCTTCCTTCAGATCGACCGGCTGAGCAAGGCTTTTGTGCCCGCCAAGCCCGTGTTTGCTGATGTGTCGTTCACGCTCGATAAGGGCGAGTTTGTCTGCATCATCGGCCACTCAGGCTGCGGCAAGACCACCATCCTGAATGTGCTGGCGGGGCTGGACACCGCTTCCTCGGGCACCGTCATCATGGACGGGCGCGAAGTGGCGGGCCCCAGTCTGGACCGGGGCGTAGTGTTCCAGGGCCACGCACTCATGCCCTGGCTCACGGTGCGCCAGAACATCGCGTTCGCCGTGAAGTCGCGCTGGCCTGACTGGAAGAAGAGCCAGGTGGATGCGCATGTGGAGAAGTTCGTGGCGCTGGTGGGCCTGAGCCCTGCCATCGACAAGAAGCCTTCGCAGCTGTCGGGTGGCATGAAGCAGCGCGTGGGCATTGCGCGCGCGTTCTCCATCCAGCCCAAGATGCTGCTGCTGGACGAGCCCTTCGGCGCGCTCGATGCCCTCACGCGCGGCACCATCCAGGACGAGCTGATGGCCATCGTGCGCCAGACGCAGCAGACGGTCTTCATGATCACGCACGATGTGGACGAAGCCATTTTGCTGGCCGACCGCATTCTGCTCATGAAGAACGCCTTTGAGCCGCCGCGCGGCGGCGTGGGCAACGAGGCGCCCGAGGGCTACCGCCCCGGCGGCATCGCCGAGGTGGTGGTGAACCCGCTGCCACGCGAACGCACGCGCACCAGCCTGCACCACCTGGACGGCTACTACGCGCTGCGCAACCACATCGTGGACTTTCTCGTCACCCGAGCCAAAGCCCACTGATTTCCTGAATGGCCAAGCCCTGTCGTGTTGCCCCTTGGGGTGTGGCAGGGAGTGCTGCACCCTGAAGTTCCTGTTCCCTGTTCCAAAACCCATCCCAACCAAGGAGCCATCCCCATGAACCGCAACGACGTTACCGAAAAGATCATCAGCACCAAGGTCGCCAAGGGCCTGCAATGGGAGGCCATTGCCAAGAAGGTCGGCCAGTCCAAGGAATGGACCACGGCCCTGTGCCTGGGCCAGATGACTGCTACGCCCGAGCAGGCCAAGATCGTCGGCAAGATCTTCGGCCTCACTGCCGAAGAGCAGAAGTGGCTGCAGGTAGTGCCCTACAAGGGCTCGCTGCCCACGCCCGTGCCCACCGATCCACTGATCTACCGCTGGTACGAGGTGGTGAGCGTGTACGGCACCACCATCAAGGAGCTGATCCATGAGGAGTTTGGCGACGGCATCATGAGCGCCATCGACTTCAGCATGGACATCCAGCGCGAAGCCAATCCCAATGGCGACCGCGTGAATGTGGTCCTGTCGGGCAAGTTCCTGCCGTACAAGCAGTATTGAACCCCCTGAGTCGCTTCGCGCCTTCCCCCTTTCTCTCGAATTGCTGCGCAATTCGGGAAGGGGGACACCGCCAGCGCGGCGGGGCGGCCCTTGCGCGGCGGTCGCTGGCCTGGGCTGTGCGGGTGCGTCGGCCACGCGCCTCGCACAGTACAGCCGTTCGAATTCAAGGATTCCCAGCACCTTCCACAAGTGCTGGGTCCGGACAATCGCAAGGCCTACGCCGCCTTCCAGAAAATGTAGTCGGCCTGGTACTTCACGATTTCACGTGCGCCCTTGTTGGCCGTGGTGCAGGCTGTGGCGGGCGCCACGCCGCCCTTCAAGGCCACGCGCTGGATGAAGGTGACCCCCGTCATGGCGCCCGTGCCCATGGCCGGATTGGCCTTGACGAGCTGGTAGGGCAGGTTGCCCATGCCCGCAGGCGCCACGGCCAGTTGGGTGGCCGTCAGCTTGGATCCATCGCTCGACTCCCAGGTGGCGGGTGGGCCGTAGTAGGTGCCCACTTGTTTGCCGCTGCGGTCATTCAGCACGGCCTTGGGGCCCACGAACACCCATTCGGTCTGGCCGGGCATGTTGGCCTTGTCGCGGCATTCGTAGGTGATCTCGCCCACGCCCACGGTTTCCATCGCGACCTTGTTGCCTGCAGGCACCTTGATGGCGTCGGGCAGGCTGTCCTGCGAGAACATGGGTTGGGCGGGCGACGACATCATCGAGCCGCAGGCGGTCAGCAACATGGCGGCGGCAACCGCGCCGGTCAGGGGGATCAGGCGGTGGATGGCGGACGGGGTGGTGGTCATGGCGTTTCTCACTGTGTCGGTGGGTTGAAAAGACAGCAGCTACTTGCGCTGCTGCTATGACTACTCACCAAAACGCCGTTTGGATTCAGCCGGGTGCAAAAAAATTTCTTGCGATCCGCTCCGCCGTTCCGCCCTGGGGGCCTGAACCCCTTTGTCAATGGAGCGTGAGCGGCCGGGTGGTGGTCTTCACCCGCACCACCGCAGCCCGGTGCTCGTAGGGGCTGGCCGGCTGGCCCAGGATGGCTTCTGCCAGGGTGCGCGCCTGGCGCGCAATCGGTTCGATATATCGGCTGCACTGCCCGTCGATGCTGATGCAATCGCCCAGTGCATGGATGCGGGATACGCTGGTCTGCAGCGTGTCTGCACTCACTGCAATGCCATGGGCCCAATCAAGCCCTGCACTCTGCGCCAGGCGGTTGGGTGGCAGCAGGCCTGCTGCCACCACCACTTCATCGGCCGCAAAACGCCGCCCGCGGGTGGTGCTGACGCGGTAGCGCGAGCCCACGCGCTCCACCTGCTCCACCTGCAGACCGCCTTCAAAGCGGATGGACAGGTCCTTCCACGCATTCAGCAGCTGAGGCCCCGCCTGCTGGTCGTGCCAGCGCGCCAGCGGTTCGGCGGCTGTGTCCAGCAGCGTGATGCGGTGGCCGCCCAGGGCCAGGTCGTTGGCCAGCTCACTGCCGACCAGGCCCGCGCCGATGATGAGCACGTCCTTGGGCTGCTCGCCCAGATGCTGGCGCAGGCGCTGGTAGGCGTCCAGGTGGTTGATGCGCCAGCACAGGCTGGCGGGCAACCCCTGCGGCAAGGTGGCCTGTGCACCGTGGGCCAGCACCAGGTGGCCGTAGCGCAGCACGCCCCGTGTGGTGCGCAGTTGGCGCGTGTCGGCGCAGATGCGCACGGCATGGGTGTGGGCCAGCAGGGTGACGCCCAGGCGCAACGCTGCATCGCGGCCGGTCTCGGACACCAGCGCCAGCGGGTCCAGCTGGCGCGCCATGGCCACGGACAGCAAAGGCTTGTCGTACCGGTCGCCCGCGCAGGCCGTCACCAGGGTGATGGGCAGCGTGGCGCTGTGCTGGCGCAGGGTTTCGGCCAGTTGCCAGCCTGCACGGCCTGCGCCAACGATGACCACGCCCGGCTCGCCGCGCCCGCGCAGGGAGGCGGCTGGCGCTGCACTGGCCTGCGCCCGCAGCGCCTCCAGCGTGGGGGCTTCGTACGGCGAAAAATCGGCCTTGGTCACCCCGCACAGGGGGCAGGCCCAGTCGTCGGGTATATCCGCCAGCCGGGTGCCCGGTGGCAGGCCGCCATCGGGGTCGCCGTCGGCCTCGTTGTAGACGTAGCCGCAGGCGTTGCAGATGTAGCTTTGCCAGGGCGCCAAGGTGGCCGCGTCGGCGAACGCATCGCACAGCGCCTGCGATGCCGCGCTCAACGCGAACTCGGAGGCTGCCGACGGCGTGGTGGCGGTGGTGCCGGCGGTGGTGATCGCGGGCGTCATGCAGGCATCTCCTCGGTGCTGAGCCGGGCGATCTCCTTGCGCAGGTGCTTGATGGCGGGCGTGACGATGGCCACAAAGTGCGACTCGCGCACGCGCCGCTGCACGTCCGAGCTCATCAGGTAGCCGCGCGCACCCTGGTGCATCAGGGCCGACTGGGCGGCGCGCAGGCACAGTTCCGCGCCATGGGCACGGGCGTCCAGCACGTCGATGAAGAAGTCGGTGCTCGTGTCGAACGGGGTCTGGGCCAGTTGCATGACGCGGGCGGTCAGTGCATCCAGCTCGGCCTGCAGGGCATCGGGGCGGTCTTCCAGGAACTGGTTGACGTGGCCCAGTTGGGCCTCCACCGCCCACATCGAGTCGATGGCGCCCTGCGTGATGCCCACCGCCATGCCACATTGCAGCATCACGAACGCAGCGCGGATGCGGGCGATGAAAGGGCGCGTGGGGTCGGCCATGGTGTCGGCTGTGCCGATGAAATGGTCCTTGAGCCGCAGTGCATAGGTGCCCGTGCCCTCCATGGCCGAGAAGCTGGGGCATTCGCGCATCTCCACGCCCGGTGCGTCGCAGCGCAGCAAAAACATCACCTCGCGCTGGCTGGCCGTGCCGTCGGCCTCCACCACCGCGGCAATCGCGCCGCAGTAGTGGTCAGGCCCCAGGTTGCTCACCCAGGGCAGGGTGCCGTTGATGAGGTAACCGCCCTCTACCGGTGTGGCCTTGAGCAACAGGCTTTCTATCTGCGCGTAGCTCTTCATGGGGTTGGACAGCGCCGTGCCGCCCAGGCCCGCGCCGCTGGCGTGGCGCTGCAGCACATCGCCCATCAGCGCGGGGTTGCCCGACTGCTGCAGGTACAGCCCGCACACCGCCTGGCACCACATCATGAAGCCGGTGGCGCCGCACACGCGCGAGGCCTCGGCCATGGCGCGGATGGCCAGGCCGTAGTCGGCCGGGCCGGCGGTGCTGTCCAGGTGCGCGCTCATCGCGCCCACGGCGGCCAGCTGCTGCAGCTCGGCGCAGGGGTAGTGGCCGGTGCGGTCGATGGCCTCCACCTGCGCGGCCAGCGGGCCCTGGGCCATCTGGCGCACAGCGGCCAGCAGCGCGTCGCCCCGCAGGGCGCTGTCCAGGTGGAGTTGGGGAGGGAGGTCGGCGGGGTTCATGGGGCTCCTTGGGAGGCTTGCTGGCTGTCGGTAGTGCGACTCCGACCGTTCGGGCTGAGCCTGTCGAAGCCAGGGCGTTGGTTGCTCTGCGCAGCGCTTCGACACGCTCGGGGTGGACGGGGTGTGGTGCGCAGGTTTCGAAACCTGGCTCAGTCCACCAGGCTGATTTCAAAAGGAATCGGATTGCGCATGGTGTTGGCCACGGGCGAATAGAAATTGGCGTGCTGCACGATCTCGTCCAGCACCTCGCGCGGCGCGTCGCCTTCCACCAGCACCTTCACGCGGATCGCCTGAAAGCCCATCTCGGGCGGCGTCTTCTGCAATGCACCACCCGCACCCCAGGCGGCGGGGTTGCCGATGTCGCCTTCCATGAAGACCTCGATCTTGCTGAGCTTGACCTGCTTCCAGGTGGCGACGGCCGTGATGCCCACCGCCAGACAGCCACCCAGGCCCGACAGCACGATCTCGCCGGGAGCGGGTGCCGTGTCCTGCCCGAACAGGTGCAGCGGCTCGTCCACCACCACCGGGGCGTGGTTGCCCACGTAGCTCAGCGAGCGGTACTGGCCCTCCATCACCGTGTGGACCTTGTTGGTGCCCCGGCTGGCAGGGTTGTTGCGGCCCTTGTCGGCAAAGGCCATCAGCCCGTCGCGGTCGATGGGGCGCAGGTGCGTGTGCACGGTCGTGACGGGGGCAGAGGGTTCCAGCAGATCGGTGGACATGGTGTTCCTTGGAGAAAGAGAGGGAATGCAAAAAAGAAGGACAGGGTTCGCAGCGGGGCACTCCCGCTGCAACAACGCACGGGGCTCAGGCCGCCAGCGCCAGCGCAGGCTTTTTGGGGAACTTGACCAGCGGCAGCCCGCTTTCAATCGGCAGCTTGTCGTCGCGCGACCATTCGTTCCACGAGCCGAAATACATGCGCACGTCGGCAAAGCCCGCCTGCTTGAGCGCCAGGAAGGTGTTGGACGCACGCGCGCCTTTAAAGCAATACAGGTACACCGTGTCCGCCGGGCTGATGCCCGCCGTGGCGCATTCGGCGCGCACTTCGTCGGGCGACTTGAAGACCGGGCCCTGGGGCGAGGGCTTCATGAAGCGGTACCACTCCACCCATTTGGCGCCGGGCAGGCGGCCCTTGCGCGGCGCAAAGTCCTTGCCATAGGGGCTGGAGCTGTCGCCAATCCACTCGTCCACATCGCGCACGTCCAGCAGTACGGTGTCGGTGCCCAGGGCCTCGATCACGTCTTCCTTGGTCAGCATCACATCGGTGGTGGCCAGCTGGGTGGGGAAGATGGCGGGTGTGGGCACCACGGCCTCGGTGGAGACGGGCAGCTCTGCCGCCTTCCAGGCCGAGTAGCCGCCATTCAATACCTTGACCTTGGGGTAGCCCAGCCAGGTCAGCAGGTAGTAGCCCCGGCACGACTGGCCGTAGCCGCTGTTGAGCGCATCTTCATAGAACACGGCCGTCTCGGCGCCCGACAGGCCGATGGCGCCCAGGTGCGCAGCAAAGGTGTCTTTCAGCTCCTGCAGGCCTTGGGGCGTGGAGGTGGCCAAGTAGGTGAAGGTCTCGCGCAGGTTCACCGCGCCGGGGATGTGGCCCAGGGCGTAGGTGTCGGCGTCGCGGGTGTCGATCAGCACCACCGGCTCTGCGGCTTGCAGGGCCAACAACTGGGTGGGTGAGATGAGGACGGCGTAGGAGGCGGTGGCGGTCACGGTGCTCATGGGAAACCTTTCGGTGCGGTGGTGGGCGGGATGCCTACCCTCCTTATCGCAACAGGTGTGCCAGAGCGGTCAGGTGCAAAGAAGTTTGAATAAAATTGGCCGCTAGCGCTTATCCATAAAGCGCTAATAGCTATAAATTTAATAGCATTTTGTTGGCGTGCTGACCCCAGGGCAGTCGGGTCAACGCAGCCGTTGAACACTGTGTCTACAAATTGTCGACACAGTGTTCAGCGTCACTTCAAGCCTGCCTTGCGCAGCCGGTAGCTGAACTGCCGCAGCGTCAGCCCCAGGCTCTGCGCAGCGCGCGACTGGTTGCCGTGGTGTTCGGCCAGCGCGGTTTGCAGCACCTGGACGCTGTGGGACTGGGCCGGGGCGTAGTCGCGCACCAGCGGCGCTGCGGCGGCCCCGGGAGGCCCTGACGTGATCTGCGGAGCCTGCGCCAGTGCAGGCGGCAACACCACGGCCGCTGCGGGCAGGAAACGGTCCAGCTCTGCCCGCGCTACCAGCGTGTCATTGGCCAGCAGCACCAGCCGCTCGATCACGTTGCCCAGTTCGCGGATGTTGCCGGGCCAGGGGTGTTCCTCCAGCCGCGCCAATGCGTCGGGCGAGAGGTTCACGTTGCGCTGGTGCGCCTGGTTCGCGCGGCTCACAAAGTGCAGTGCCAGCGCGCGGATGTCCTCGCGCCGCTCGGCCAGCGAGGGCAGGCGAATGGGGATGACGTTCAGGCGGTAGTACAGGTCCTGCCGGAAGTGGCCCACCTCCACCTCGTGCGCCAGGTCGCGGTTGGTGGCCGCCACCAGGCGCACGTTGACCTTGACCTCGCGCTGCCCGCCCAGGCGCACCAGCGTGCCCTCCTGCAGCGTGCGCAGCAGCTTCGATTGCATGGCCAGCGGCAGCTCGCCGATCTCATCCAGAAAGATGGTGCCGCTGTCGGCCTGCTCGAACCAGCCCGCGCGGGCCGTGCTGGCGCCGGTGAACGCGCCTTTTTCGTAGCCAAACAGTTCGGATTCAAACAGCGCATCGGGGATGGCCGAGCAGTTGACCTTGATGAAGGGCCGGTCGCGCCGCCCGCTGGCCAGGTGCACGGCGCGCGCAAACAGCTCTTTGCCCGTGCCCGACTGGCCCAGCAGCAGCACGGTGGCCTGGGTTTGCGACACGCGCTCCAGCTCGCTCAAGGCCTGCAGCAGCGGCGGCGAGCTGCCGATGAGCCCGTAGCGCGCGCTTTTGGTGTTGAGCGCATTGGCCAGCACGGCGTTGCGCGCCTCCAGTTGGCGCGTCTGCTCGGCCACCAGGGCTTCGAGCTGCAGCAGCTGCCCCACCAGCGTGGCCAGCACGCGCAGCACGGCCAGGTCGTCATTCAGGTGGCGCTGGCGGCTGCGGATGCGGTGGCAGGCCAGCACGCCGATGGGTGCGTTGTTGACCTCGATAGGCAGGGCGATGAAGGCCACCGTCTCGGGCGGCAGCTGGCTGCGCTCCACCGCGCGCGCCAGGAACAGCGGCTCGGCATCGATGTCCTGCACGATGGCGGGCTGCCCCGTGGCCAGCACGCGGCCGGTGATGCCTTCGCCCCAGGCGTACCGCCCGCGCTGCACTTGGGCCTGGGTGAGGCCATAGGCGTGGTGGATGGCGGCGGTGCGCGGCGCGCCGTCTGGGGAGGAGGGGGCATCGTCCACCAGCACGATGCGCCCCCGGTTCAGGCCCAGCAGTTCGCTCATCAGGTGCAGCATCTCGCGCAGCACCAGGCCGGGCGCCAGGCTGCGGCCCATCAGGCGCATCACCTCGCGCATCAGCAGCAACTCCTGGGCGTGCCAGTCGGTGTGAGGGGTGTCGGGTTGCCGCTGGGGCGGGTGGGAGGGCATTGCGGAAGCGTTGCAAGTTCTGCGCCCGGTTGGATTACAGTCGTCTGCATCCCTTCTTTTTGACCTTTGCCGAAAGCAACACCACCATGACGACCCTCGGAACCCCCCTGTCCCCCCATGCCACCAAAGTCATGCTGCTGGGCTCGGGCGAGCTGGGCAAGGAAGTGCTGATCGCGCTGCAGCGCCTGGGCGTGGAAACGATTGCCGTGGACCGCTACGACAACGCCCCCGGCCAGCAGGTGGCCCACCACGCGCGCACCATCGCCATGAGCGACCCGGCCCAGCTCAAGGCGCTGATCGAAGCCGAACGGCCCCACCTGGTGGTGCCCGAGATCGAAGCCATCGCCACCCCCATGCTCGAAGAGCTGGAAGCCGCAGGCACCGTGCGCGTGATCCCCACCGCCCGCGCTGCCCGCCTGACCATGGACCGCGAAGGCATCCGCGTGCTCGCGGCTGAAACCCTGGGCCTGCCCACCAGCCCCTACAAGTTCTGCAATTCGCTCGAAGAGTTGCAGGCCGCGATTGATGGCGAGAACGGGAAAGGTGTGGGCTACCCCTGCATCGTCAAGCCCGTGATGAGCAGCTCCGGCAAGGGCCAGAGCAAGATCGACGGCCCCAGCGACGTGCAAAAAGCCTGGGACTACGCCATGGCCGGCGGCCGCGTGAGCCACGGGCGTGTGATCGTCGAGGGCTTCATCGACTTCGACTATGAAATCACCCAGCTCACCGTGCGCTCGGTGGGCGCGGACGGCCAGATCACCACCAGCTTTTGCGACCCCATCGGCCATGTGCAGGTGAGCGGCGACTACGTGGAAAGCTGGCAGCCCCACCCCATGCACCCGGCGGCGCTCGAAAAATCACGCCAGATCGCCAAGGCGGTCACCGATAACCTCGGTGGCCAGGGCCTGTTCGGCGTGGAGCTGTTCGTCAAGGGCGAGCAGGTCTGGTTCAGCGAAGTCAGCCCCCGCCCGCACGACACCGGCCTGGTCACGCTGTGCACCCAGCACCAGAGCGAGTTCGAGCTGCACGCCCGCGCCATCCTGGGCCTGCCCGTGGACACCAGCCTGCGAAATCCTGGCGCCAGCGCCGTCATCTATGGCGGAGTGGAAGCCCAAGGCATCGTGTTCGACGGCGTGGACGAAGCCTTGCGCGTGCCGGGCACCGACCTGCGCTTGTTTGGCAAGCCTGAGAGTTTTGTGAAGCGCCGCATGGGCGTGGCGCTGGCGCGCGCCGAGAATGTCGATACGGCGCGTGCAAACGCCAAGCTGGCGGCGAGCAAGGTCAGGCCCCGTGTGGCCTGACAGCCAGGAGCCGCAGCAACAGCGGGCCCGCGCGACGGCGTTTCTGAAGGAGAACTCCTGTGAGCCTGAGTGCACGCATCCTGTGGCTGGTGCTGGCGGCGGCACTGCTGCCTGTGCCTGCCCTGGTATGGTTGCTGCTGGAGTTCCGGTCCGTTACCACCAGCCAGGCGCGTGACCGTTTGCTGGCTCGGGCGGGCATCATTGCCAGCGACCTGGACGACAAGATTGCGGGTACCGGGCAACTGCTGTTCGGGTTGGGCCGGGTGCCGTTGTTGGCCGCTGGCGACAAGTCGGCATGCTCCGACTTTTTGGCGGATGTCCTCAAGGAACACCCCCAGTACACCGGCATTCTCACCATCCAGCCCGACGGCAGCTTGTTCTGTGATTCGCTGCGCAGTGGCCGTACGCTGGATTTGCGGGACCGTGGTTACTTCCAGCGCGCGCAGACGGCCCCCGGCCCCGTGCTGGAGGCCGCCATTGGCCGCCTTACGGGCAAAGCGGTCTTGCAGGTGGCGTATCCGGTGCGCGATGCGGGCGGCCCGCTGCGCTTCATCCTGCTGGCCTCGCTTGACATGCAGGACTACGGGCAGACCATGGTGCGTTCGCAGCGCTACGAGCGCATGCACCTGCAGGTATGGAACGCCGATGGCTCAGTCGTCATGGACTTCCGTCAGCAAGAGGTCGCGCCGCTGGCCCTGGGAGCCGCTGAACGTGCATTCATGCTGCAGGCTTCCGATGGACATGGCGTGATGGAAGGTAGCGACGGCGTGCGCCGCGTCTGGGTGCGCGCTCAATTGCCGCGCTCTCAGGGCGCGGACTTGCGCCTGGCCCTGGCCGTGCCTGAGGACGACTTGCGTGGCCCTGTGGAGCGCCAGTTCCGGCGCGCGCTGTTGGGTGTGCTGGCGCTGGCGGCCATCGTGTTTGTGGCTGCCTTGCTGTTGGTGGAATTTGCGGTGCGCCGCCATGCCATGCGCGCCATTCGGGCCATTGGCCGCATGGATGCTGGCAACTATGCCGAACCCATTGGCGCACCCTATCCCCCCGGAGAGCTGGGGCAGGTGGCCCGGGCGCTGGATCGCATGGCGGAGTCGCTGCTGCGCCAGCGGCAGTCCATCGCACAACACACAGAGACGCTGGAGCGCCAGGCACGGCGGGATCCGCTGACCCACCTGGCCAACCGCTACAGCCTCACGGAGCGGCTGGATGCGGCACTGGGCCGTGCGCGGGAGCAGGGGAAATGCGTGGCGGTGCTGGCGATGGACCTGGACCGGTTCAAAGGCGTGAACGACAGCCTGGGGCACGCCCGAGGCGACGCCTTGCTCAAGGAGGTGGCGGCCCGGCTGCTGAACTGTGTACGCCCTGGCGATGTGGTAGCCCGGCTGGGAGGCGACGAGTTTGTGGTGGTGCTTCCCGATTTGCCGGACGCTGCGGTCGTGGAGCCGATGGCACGGCGCATCTTGCGGGCGCTGACTGTGCCTGTCGAGACCGGCTCATCCAGCTGGTTGCTGGGTACCAGCCTCGGTATTGCCGTGTTCCCGCAAGACGGGGACTCTGGCGACCTGTTACTGCGCAATGCGGACGTGGCCATGTACGACGCCAAAGACCTCGGTGGCAACCGGCTGGCGTTTTTCAGCCCCTACATGACGGAGGTGTTGACGGAGCGCCTGCGGGTGGAGGCTGGGCTGCGCCACGCCATCGAGCACGACGGGCTGCGCCTGCTCTACCAGCCGATCATGGATGCGCGGACAGGCCAGGTGTCTTCGGTCGAGGCGCTGGTGCGCTGGGCGGACCCCGAGCGAGGGCTGGTGTCCCCACTACAGTTCATCAGCATTGCGGAAGATACGGGGCTCATCGTGCCCCTGGGCGAATGGGTGCTGCACGAGGCCTGCGCGCAGGCACGCCGGTGGCTGGATGCGGGGTGGGGAGAGATCCCGGTGGCGGTGAACCTGTCTGCGCGCCAGTTCCGGGAGCCTGATCTGGGCCAAGTGGTGGACCGCGCCTTGCGGCGTACGGGGTGCCCGCCCCAGTTGCTGCAATTGGAGATCACCGAAAGCTCCATCGTGGAGCCGGTGGAACAGGCCTTGCAGACCATGCAGCGCCTCACTGCGCTGGGCGTACAACTGGCCATCGACGACTTCGGCACCGGCTATTCTTCACTGAGCCAGCTCAAGCGGTTCCCGGTGCGCAAGCTCAAGATCGACCGGTCGTTCGTCAACGACCTGGGGAGCAACGGCCGGGGCGAAGTGCTGGTGGATGCCATCGTGGCCCTGGCGCAAAAGCTGGGGTTGCGCACGGTGGCCGAGGGCGTGGAAACCGAGCACCAGGCCCAGTGGCTGGCCCGGTTGGGGTGCGACGAACTCCAGGGCTACCTCTTTTCGCAGCCTTGCGCGCCCAAAGACCTGGAAGGCTGGTGGCAGGGGCGTCTGGCCCGCATGCCCGTGCAGCTCACTCCCGGATCTGACGTCCCGTGAGCTTGAGGAACAGGTCTTCCAGATTCGCGGGTCGGTGCAGCGTACGCAGGTGCCCGTGCTGACCCAGCGCCTGCAGCAACGGCTGGGCATTCTGGGTGTAGAAAAACGCAGTCTCTCCGCTGATTTCCACGCGAGCGGCCAGAGCCCGCAGACCCGCGTCTTTTGCCACGGCCACGGCGCCTGCACCAAATACCTCCACCACATCGGGCTCCAGGTGCTGGGCGATCAATTCGTGCGGGCTGCCTTCGGCGATCTTGCGGCCGTGGTCCAGCACCAGCAGGCGCGAGCACAGGCGCTCGGCCTCGTCCATGAAGTGGGTGGTCAGCAAAATCGACTTGCCTTGCTGCAGCAGTAGCTGCAGTCGCTCCCACATCAGATGGCGGGCCTGGGGGTCCAGTCCGGTGGTGGGCTCGTCCAGCAGGAGCAGGCGCGGATTGTTGACCAGCGCGCGCGCCAGGGACAGGCGCCGCTTCATACCGCCAGACAGCTCGCCCGGCTTGGCGTCGGCCTTGGCGGTGAGGGCGGCAAACTCCAGCAGCTGAGGAACGCGTTCGTCCATCACCTCACCCTTGAGGCCGAAGTAGCGGCCAAACACGCGCAGGTTTTCGGCGCAGGTGAATTCCGGGTCCAGCGTGTCGATTTGCGTGACCACACCGAGCTGCGCCTTGATGGACAGGGCGTCACGTGGCATTTGCAGCGGCGTGGTGCCGGGTGTTGGTGTGAAAAACACTGCGCCGCTGTCAGGCGTTGCCATGCCCAGGCACATGCGGATGGTGGTGGTCTTGCCTGCTCCATTGGGGCCGATGATGCCCAGGCATTCGCCAGGGGCGATGGTGAAGGACACGTCGTCCACCACCGTCGTCTCGCCATAACGTTTGCGCAGGTTCAGGGCTTCAAAGAGTGCGGTCATGGTTTGATTGTGCGCTGTGTGCCGGTGTGCCTGTTGTGGCGTCGGCGCAGGAAGGCGGTCGCGGATGTCGGAAGCCATGCCGATATTGGGTTGACTGAAGTACTGTGGGCTACCGAATCCACCAGACCCGTCAGACCCGCCAGTTGGCTTTCAGGGGGCTGCCATCAACCGGCCCCGCCCTGCGGTCTTGGCGTCATACAGTGCGCTGTCTGCCCGGGCCATCAGTGCGGCCAGGTTGGCTTCTCCAGGTTGCAGTGCAGCCATACCAGCGCTGTAGTCCAGCACGAAACCCAGTTCTGCCGCGCTGGCGTCCTGCAGGCGCTGGCGCAGGCGGTGGTCAAACGCCACGCCGGCTGGGGCTGTGTTGTGCAGCAGCACAACCCCGAATTCTTCACCCCCAAGCCGCGCAATCAGATCGCCACTGCGGCGGGTTTCCTGCAGCAGCCGGGCGAAGAGTTGCAGGGCGCGGTCCCCCGCCTCGTGGCCGTGGGTATCGTTGATCTGCTTGAAATGGTCCAGGTCCAGCATCAGCGCGGTAAGTGGCAGCTTGTGGCGCCATGCGTGGGAGATCAGGTTGTCTCCTTGGCTCGTGAAGCCGCGCCGGTTGAGCAGGCCTGTCAGGCCATCGGTCATGGCCAGCGTGCGCAGCTTTTGTTCGGCCTCGTACCGCCATGCGACCAGAAGGGCCACGGTGCCCAGCACCAGACTCACGTTGGTGGCCATGGCTGCGGCCAGGTTGACCGGGTGGGGTGTTCGGAAGCTGGGGTACTGGTCCGTGAAGGCACCCAGCAATCCGCGCGCCAGGGTGAAGAGGGCCGAGGTCAGTAGGCAACCCAGCAGCAGGGCGCGCCAGCGCCCATCCGCCGGCAGGCGCGGATGCAGTGTTGCGCGCGCCACGATGCACAGAATGGCCGCCATCAGCCCGTTGGCCCAACCCACGCGCCAGGCATAGTGGTCAAAGCCCAGCGTGTAGCCCAGTGGCGCCAGCACCACCAGCACCAGCAGTGTGCGCCGCAGCGGTCGCGGGCCGAGCCACTCCTCCAGTGCGCGGTACAGCATCCACTGCGCCGCTGCATTGCAGGCGATCGATAGGGTGGACAGGGGCTGGTCCCACAGCGTGGACGAGGCAATGATGGCCACCCAGGCCCCGGTCTGCAGCAGCATGCTGGCCTGGACATGGCGGGCCGCTCGGCTTACATCCTGGCCCATGATCAGCGGCAGCGCGGCCGAGATCACGAACAGATTGGCCGCCATGACCACCATCAGGGTCAGGAAATCCAGTGGCATGCGCAGTGGCCCCGGGCCAGTCGTTTACTGAAAAGCGACCTCGGCAAAGCTGCGCAGCTTGCGGCTGTGCAGCCGGCCTACGCCGCCGTTGCGAAGGATCTCGATGGCGCGCATTCCGATGCGCAGATGCTGGTCTACCCGCTCACGGTAGAAGTGGTTGGCCATCCCGGGCAGCTTGATCTCTCCGTGCAGGGGTTTGTCGCTCACGCACAGCAGGGTGCCGTACGGTACGCGAAAGCGAAAGCCGTTTGCAGCGATGGTGGCGCTTTCCATGTCCAGCGCCACGGCGCGGCTCTGGCTGAAGCGGCGCTGGGGCATGTTGTCGGGCAGCAGTTCCCAATTACGGTTGTCGGTGCTGGCCACGGTGCCGGTGCGCATGATGCGCTTGAGGTCGGCATCCTCAATTTTGGTCACATCTGCCACCGCCTGCTGCAGGGCCATCTGGATCTCGGCCAAGGCGGGAATGGGCACCCACAGCGGAAGCTCCTCGTCCAGCACATGGTCCTCTCGCACATAGGCGTGGGCCAGCACATAGTCGCCCAGCTGCTGGCTGTTGCGCAGGCCGGCGCAGTGGCCCAGCATCATCCAGGCATGCGGGCGCAGCACGGCGATGTGGTCGGTGATGGTCTTGGCGTTGGCGGGGCCTACGCCGATGTTGACCATGGTGATGCCACTCGAATCCTTGCGCACCAGGTGGTAGGCGGGCATTTGCGGCAGGCGCGGCGGCGCGGCGCCCAGGTCGTCGCCGGGCTGGGCGGGCAACCCGACGCGGCGCGTGACCACATTGCCGGGCTCGATGAAGGCAATGTATTCGCTGTCGGGTTTGGCCATCTCGGCATGGCCCAGGCGCACGAATTCGTCGATATAGAACTGGTAGTTGGTGAACAGCACGAAGTTCTGGAACCACTCGGGCGCTGTGCCGGTGTAGTGGCGCAGGCGGTGCAGCGAGTAGTCCACGCGCGGCGCAGTGAACAGCGACAGCGGCTGGGCCTCGCCGGGGCGGGCCTGCCAGGTGCCGTTGGCAATGCCATCGTCCATGGCGGCCAGATCGGGCAGGTCGAATACATCGCGCATCAGCATGCGACGCTCGGGGGTCAGGGTGCCCTCGATGTGGTCGTGCTCGGCAAACGAAAAATGGATGGGGATGGGGTGTGCGCTGGTGCCCACTTCCAGCTCCACGTTGTGGCTGGCGCGCAGCAGGCGGAACTGCTCGGCATAGTAGTGGGCGAACAGGTCGGGCCGGGTGAGGGTGGTTTCGTAGCGTCCGGGGCCTTCCACAAAACCATAGGCCAGCTTGGTGTCGGCCCGCGCCACGGTGGTGGTGTGCACCCGCACGAAGGGGTAGAAAGCGCGCACGGCGCCCTCGGGTGTTTCGCCTGCTACAAAACGCTGCATGGCGTCGCGCAGGTGGCCAATCTGTTGCTGGTAGATGCGCTGCACCTGGGCCAGGGCCTCGGCCGGGTCGGTGTGGCGGGTGGGGGCGATGAAGTCGGGGATAAGGGGCATGCCCCTATTGTCCACAAGCTGTGGACGTGTTTGTGTGACGAACCCTTGCAATGGCCTGGAACCCGCTGGTGCTTACGCTGAATAACTACGCATCCAGTGTTCGAGGGCTCCGGCATCCAGTGGCTCTGAGACCACATGCCCCTGGATCAGCTCGCATCCCAGGTTCTTGAGCAGTTGCAACTGCGCTGGCGTTTCAACCCCCTCTGCCACCGTCTTGAGCTGCAGGCTGTGTGCCATCTGGATGATGGCGGTGACGATGGCCACGTCGTCCGGACTGCCCGGCGTGTCCATCACAAAGGACCGGTCGATCTTGAGTTTGTCGATGGGATAGCGCTTGAGGTAGGCGAGCGAGGAGTATCCCGTGCCGAAGTCATCGACGGAAATCCCGACACCCAGCGCCTTGAGCGCGTTGAGGGTGTCCAGCACCTCACCGGTCTGGTGCATGAGCACGGATTCTGTCAGCTCGATCTCCAGGTATTGCGGTGCCAGGCCTGTCTCGCGCAGCACGGCAGAAATCTCGCTCGCCACGTCTCTCTGGCGAAACTCCAGTGCCGACAGGTTGACCGCCACCGGCACCAGCGCCAGCCCCCGGTCTTGCCAGGCCTTGAGCTGGCGGCATGCTTCGTGCATGACCCATCGGCCAATGGAGGCGATCAGCCCGCGCGATTCGGAGAAGGCGATGAATTCGTTGGGCCCCACCAGCCCACGTTGGGGGTGGCGCCAGCGCACCAGGGCCTCCAGGCCCCGCAGGGCGCCGTCCTCCAGGCAGATCTGGGGCTGGTAGTGCAGCACGAAGGCGTTGTCGGCAATGGCAGCGCGCAGCAGCCGCTCATGCTGCAGCACATCGAAGGTGCTGGCCTCCATGCTGGAGTCGTAGAACTGGCGGTTGCCGCGCCCGCTCTCCTTGGCGTGGTGCATGGCTGCGTCGGCGCAGCGCAGCAAGGCATCGGCGGTGTTGGCGTGCTCTGGGAACAGGCTGACGCCGATCGAGGGAGACACCGTCAGCGGCAACTGACCCAGGGTGAATGCGCGGCGCATGGATTCGAGCAACTTGTCGGCCACCCGTGCAGCGTCGCTGGGGCTTTGCAAATCGGTCAGCACCACCACAAACTCGTCGCCCCCCAGCCGTGCCACCACGTCAGCGTCACGCACGCCCTGACGCAGCCGTTCGGCCACGTTGCACAGCAATTGGTCGCCCGCATGGTGGCCCAATGAGTCGTTCACAGTCTTGAAATGGTCCAGATTCACAAAAAGCACGGCCACACGACCATGGCGCCTGCGGGCCAGCGAAATCACCTGCGACAGCTGCTCCATCAAGAAATGGCGGTTGGGCAACTGCGTGAGCGTGTCATGCAGCGCGATGAAAGCCTCGCGCTCCTGCGCCTGCTTGCGGGTCGTGATGTCGCGCACCACCACGATGCGGTAGTCCGCATGGTGCAGGGGCATGGTCTTCCCCACCACCTCCACAGGAATGACATGGCCGTCCTTGTGGCGGATAGTCACCTCATAAGGGTCTTCGCGCCCCGTGCGGGCGTAGTCCAGCGCAACCGCCCGCCATTCGGGGCTGATGAAGTTGAAGATCGAGACACCCACCACTTCCTGCAGTCCATATCCCGTCAGTCGGGTGAGTGCCTCGTTGCCATCGGTGATGATGCCGTCGCGGTGAAAGACGATGGCTTCGTCTGTGGCCTCCGTGAACTTGCGCATGCGCTCTTCGCTTTGGCGCACCTGGCGTTCGGCGCGCCAGCGCTCGGTGATGTCCGTGATCAGTACAAACGTGCCCTGTGGCTGCGAGCTTGCGCCAAAGTGCGGGATCAGGTTGACCTCGATCATGCGGGCCTCGCCATTGGGCAGAGTCTGCTCGCGCGTGTACTTCACATGTTCGCCGCGGGAGGACCTCTCGACGTGCTGCTGGATCGCCTGCCAGGCCTTGTCGCCAATGGCCTCTTGCACCGAGAGGTCCAGAATGGATTCGGTCGTGTGGCCGTTGTAGGCCGCGTAGC
This sequence comes from Acidovorax facilis, assembly GCA_964031875.1. Lineage (GTDB taxonomy): Bacteria > Pseudomonadota > Gammaproteobacteria > Burkholderiales > Burkholderiaceae_C > Acidovorax > Acidovorax facilis_A. The sequence continues at coordinate 325 of CAXIRU010000024.1, read as the reverse complement.
CCTGGTTGGCAAACTGGCAGCGAAGACCCGGCTGATCGTAGTAGGCCATCAGGGCCGGGACCGAGTCGGCGATCAGGCGCAGCAAAGCGTCACTGGAGCCGCTGGGGCCAGGGGCGATGGTAGGGGCTGCTTGACGGGGTTCTTGCATGGGCTGGCGCAGATGGATTCGTTATATCCGATACACCTGACAGCCAGGCTTGGGGCAATTCCGCATGCACTCTAGGAGCCATCCCTTTCAAGGTCTTTTCCCCCTGGCCTGTTTGAGCACGCGAGCAGTGGAGACATGGGAGCGAGCGACGCAGCCTTCGGCGTAGCCTTTTGCCCG
>CAXIRU010000023.1:0-21753 GCA_964031875.1 Acidovorax facilis | reverse complement strand
GTGAAGATCGGCGTGCAAGCTAAGCGCAAGCGCGCTGGCTGGAATCTGGCTTACTTGGGGCAGCTATTGGGCATCGCTGATTAGATGCGATTGCCCTGCCTGGAAGGCAGCTTTACTATGAATTTAATAGCTGATAGCGCTTGCTGATAAGCCGCTAGGCCGTGTTTTTGCGGGAAATTTGCGTTCGCCAGGGGGCGGTGCGTAAAACTGGGGATAGTTTTGGCACAACCGCCAGGTTATCCACAGAAAAAGGCAGGCTGCGGGTTTTGTCCCCGTTGCGGTGACAGCGGCACGAGGGATCGGTGCACAGGGTTGGCCGACGCGCAAGTGCGCGCTGTCGTTGGAAAAAACGCGGTTGTCCACAATATGGGCCGCCTTCTACTACTACGACTATGTATTTATAAAGACTATAAGAAGAAGACAGAGGGACAACTGGGGGCCAACCGGGCGCAGGGGGTTGTCATCTGCGCGGGGCGCTGTTTTGGGGATGCCTGGTACGGCCCCAGGGCTGAAAAACGCAGCCGACCGCCGCCTGCGGGCCTGAGGCGGCAGGAAAAAACGGAGAAGCGGGAAAAGGAACGGGAGGAAAGGAGGGGGTCAGCGGTGCCGAGCAGGCCGTCTATGCCGCCGCAGGGCGCAGGAAGGCCCCCAGGAAGTCGGCAGACAGGGGGCGGCTGAAGAGGTAGCCCTGGTAGAGCTGGCAACCGGCGCGGGCCAGCAGCTCGCGCTGCTCGGGGGTTTCCACGCCTTCGGCGATGACTTCCAGGCCCAGGCTGCGCGACAGGCCAATGATGGTGTCCACAATCGCCGCGTCGTTCGGGTCGGTCAGCAGGTCGCGCACAAAGCTCTGGTCGATCTTGAGCTGGTCGAGCGGCATGCGCTTCAAGTAGCTCAGCGACGAGTACCCGGTGCCGAAGTCGTCCAGCGAAAAGCCCACCCCGTGCGAGCGCAGTGCCGCCATGGTGGCGATGGTGGCTTCCATGTCTTCCACCAGCACGCTTTCGGTCAGTTCCAGCTTGAGCAGGTGGGCTGGTGCCCCGGTGATGGCCAGCACGCGGGCCACATCGTCCACAAAACTGGCATGGCGGAACTGCCGCGAACTCACGTTGACCGCCATGGTGAGGTGGGCCAGCCCCGGCATGTCCTGCCAGCTGGCCAGCTGCTTGCACGCGGTGTGCAGCACCCAGCGGCCTAGCGGCAGGATGAGCCCGGTTTCTTCGGCCAGCGGTATGAACACGGAAGGCGGCACCATGCCGCGCTGCGGATGGGCCCAGCGCACCAGGGCTTCCACGCCCACGCAGCGGCCCGATTGGTGCATCTGCGGCTGGAAGTGCAGCAAGAACTCCTCCTGCGCCAGCGCGGCACGCAGGTCGGTCTCCAGCCCGGCGCGTGCGGTCACCACGGCCTGCATGTCGGGGTCGAAAAAGCGCAGGGTGTTCCGCCCTGCCGTCTTGGCCTGGTACATGGCCAGGTCGGCCTGTTTGAGCAGTTCGCCTACGCTGGTCAACGCGCCCGTGAACGGCGCGATGCCGATACTGGGTGTGCTGCGGTATTGGTAACCCGCCAGTGCGTAGGGCACAGCCAGCATGGTCAGGATCTTCTCGCCCACACCCCGCGCGTGCAGGGCCAGTTCGTGGGGTTTGGGGCTCAGCTCTTCCAGCATCACCACAAACTCGTCGCCCCCCAGCCGCGCCACCGTGTCGACGCTGCGCACGCAGGTGTTCAGACGCTGTGCGACCTGCTGCAGCAGCAGGTCGCCCTGGTCGTGGCCCAGGGTGTCGTTCAGGGTCTTGAAGTTGTCGAGGTCGATGAACAGCAGCGCCCCGCCCTGCTGGCGCCGCTGGGCATTGGCCAGCGCATGGGCCATGCGGTCCATGAGCAGCATGCGGTTGGGCAACCCGGTGAGCGCGTCGTAAAACGCCAGGCGCTGGATTTCGCGCTCGCTGGCCTTGCGCTGGCGGATGTCGGTGTTGATGGCCAGGATGGACTGCGGACGGCCGTCATCACCACGCACCAGGGTCCAGCGGCCTTCCACCTCGATGGTGCTGCCGTCGCGGTGGCGCTGCACGATCTCGCCGGTCCACTCGCCATGCTCCAGCACCGACTGCGTGGCGTGGCGAAAGTGGGCGGGGTCGTCGTACAGCAGCGTCTCGATGGACTGGCCCAGCGCTTGCAGCCGGGACCAGCCGTACAGGCGTTCGGCGCTTTTGTTCCAGAAGATGATGCGGTGTTCCAGGTCGCGCACGAGGATCGCGTCCTGCGCCTTGTCCAGCAGCGAGGCTTGGTGGCGGATGCGGGCGTCTGCCACCTGCCGTTCAATCTCGGACGAGGCGCGCGCGGCAAAAATCTGCAGCGTGGAGGCGATGAAGTCCGTCTCGGTGATGGTCTGGCGGAACAGCACGAACACAATGCCCACGACTTCGCCGTCGGCATTGCACAGCTGCTGCCCTGCATACGCCTGGGCATTCACGTAGCGCAGAATGGGTGCATTCGGATAGCGCTGCTGCACCTTGTCGGCCACCACGTACTCGCGCTGCGTCAGCAGCATGAGGCTGGGCGTGCCCTCCAGGCTGTATTCGTCGTTAGGCAGCATCTTGCCATCCAGCACGGCCGCCAGGGTGGCCACCCGGGGTGGCTGCCCTGGCATCGGTGGCTGCAGCCGCACCACACATCCGCCCTGGGCCCCGACGGCGTCGGCCATGTTGCGCACCAGCTGCACAAAAAACTCGGTGCCCGTGCTGGCCGACACGGCCGCCGCGACCTTGAGCACCGAGGCCTGCAGCCGCTGCTGTGCCTTGTGCGCGCGCAGGCTGGTGATGCCAAAGGCCAGGTCGTTGGAGAGTTCCTGCAGCAGCGCGGCTTCTTCGGGGCTGATCTGCAGAATGTCTGGCGCGTAGAGGTATAGCAAACCGAAAGTTCGATCGCGGTTGCGATCACGGTCTTGCAAGGGCAGGCAGATCACGCCATGGAAGCCGTGTTCCAGCATGCGCTCGGTCCAGTCCGCAAAGTCGCCTTCGGTGCGGATGTCCCGCACGATCACAGGCTTGCCCGAACGCACGGCCATGCCCGCTGGCCCCCGCCCATAGGGGTCATCGGCCGACCACGACAGCTGCAGGTTTTCGAGGTAGTTGTGGTTGTAGCCTGCATGCGCCACAGGCTGGATGGATTTGCGTTCGTCGTCCAGCGCAAACCCCACCCAGCCCATGCGGTAGCCGCCGATGTCCACGGCAATCTGGCAGATGGCCTGCAGCAGCGCGGATTCGGAGGTGGCGCGCACCAGGGTCTCGTTGCATGCGCTCAGCAGGCGCTGCGCGCGGCCCATGCGCGCCAGTTCGCGTTCGGTGCGCAGGCGCTCGGTCACGTCGGTGGCCAGTACCTGGCGGGCTGGGCGGCCATTGAAGCTGATGCTGCCCGCTGTGATCTCCACGTCCATGAACGAGCCGTCTTTTTTGACATGGCGGCAGATGATCGGCTTGTTGCGCTGGTCCATGGGGATGGCGTCGATGGTGGCTCGCACACTTTCGCGCCGTTCGGGCGGCCACAGGTCCGTCATGCACATGTCCAAAAGCTCGGCTTCGGTATAGCCGTAGTGCTTCTCCATTGACTGGTTCACGGCGACCAGGCGCTGGGTGTCCTTGTCGTACACCCACATCGGGTGCGGGTGCTCGTCAAACAGCATGCGGTATTGCAGTTCGGACGCACGCAACTGGCCAGCCACGTGACGCAACTGCACCATGGCGCCCAGCGACTCCGTGAGAATTTCAAGGTGGGCCACGTCGCGGCGCGAGAAGGCGTTGGTTTTGTCCGACGTGACCTTGAGCGAACCCACGATGGCATCGCCGCTGCGCAGCGGGACCGCCATCACTGACAGAACCCCGTGGCGGTGCGGAAGGGAGGCCATGTCCCAGCCCTCAGCCTCAGTGTCGTTGCACACCACGGTTTGGCCCTGGCTGAGCGCGGGCCACAGCAGGCTCTCATCCACCGCGAGAAGGTGCCCCACCGGCCGTACATGGTCGCCTGCCGAGGCCTGCGCTACCAGCTGGCGGCCCTGAAGCAGCTCCACCATGGCGCCCCGCGCATGGGTCTGGCGCAGCACCGTGTCGGCCACCAGTTGCAGCACCTCGGGCAGGGGCATGTCCAGTGACGAGATGCGTTGCTGCACATGCAGCAGCTCTGCGTGGTTGTGCGCATCGCGCTGTGCTTCGAGTTCTGCCAGCTTCTGGGTGCTGATGTCGGCCATGCCGCCCACCATGCGCACGGCCTTGCCGGTGGAGTCGCGGATCAGGAAGCCCCGGTCCAGCACCCAGGCATAGGTGCCATCGTGCCGCAGAAAGCGGTACTCGGCCGACCAGTGGTTGTCGGTGCCACCAATGGCAGCGCGGATGCCGCGCAGGACTTCGTGGCTGTCGTCGGGGTGCAGCCGCAGGGTCCAGGAGGTGCTGTCGGGCGGTAGCTGATCGAGCGGCACGCCGAACAGGTTCTGCATGCCCTCGTTCCACCACATGGCATCGGTGCTCAGGTTCCAGTCCCACACGGCATCGGCCGTGGCACGCGAGACCAGGTGAAAACGCTCTTCGCTTTCGCGGCGTGCCTGGCGTGTCTGGTGCTGTACCGAGATGTCCTGGAAGGCTCCCTGGATACGGATGATCTGGCCACGGGCATCGCGCGCTGCCTGCCCGGCGGTTCGCACCCAGAACCGCCCACCACCGGGCATCGCCACCTCAGCCTCGATGTCAAAGGGGGTGCCGTGGTGCATGCATTCGTCAAAGGCTTTTTGCAGGTGTACCCGGTAGGACGGGGTGTACAGCTGCAGCACCTGGGACAGGCTTCCTATGCGGTGGCTCAAACCGTAGGTGGCGGCAATCTCCTGCGACCAGGTCAGCCGCTGGCTGGGCAGATCGACCGTCCACCCGCCGATGCGCGCTATCTGCCCCGCCACGCGCAGCGCATCGCTCTGCGCCAGCAACTCCGCATGCATCTGGTCACGCTCTTGCACCAACTGGGCCAGCAGACTTTTTTGGCGGCGCAGCTCCAACTGCACCATGGCCTGCCCGGCCAGTATCTTCAGGCCATCGAGCTGTTCGTCTGCCAGCGGGCGTGGCACGGTGTCCAGCACCGCCAGCGTTCCCAGTGCAAACCCCTCGGGCGTGACAAGGGGCACGCAGGCATAAAAACGGATACGGGGTTCGCCCAGCACCAGCGGGTTGCCAGCGAATGCTGGGTGTACGCGGGCGTCTGGCACTACCACGGCGTCGCGGCTGCCGTCCAGCGCGTGGGCGCAAAAGGCGATGGCGCGGTCGGTCTGCGCAAAGGGTACGCCCACTGCGGCCTTGAACCACTGGCGCTCGCTGTCCACGAAATTGACGACCGCCATGGGACAGCCGCAGACGCGGGCGGCCAGCGTGGCCAGTTGATCAAACGCGTCTTCGGGGGGCGTGTCCAGAATGGCGTAGGACTGCAGTGCGTGGAGCCGCGCGGCCTCATCGATTGCGTGCGCAGGCGCCATGGTGGTCACGTTGGAGCCAGGCCCCGGGAGGCGCACCCCAGCGCCAGGCACCTTGCTGCCTGGTGAGGGTGGTAGGAGGGCCGGAATTGCGTCAACAAGGAAGTGGGGCAGTAAAGCAGCAAATGCCGGGCGGCCCAGCCGCTGCAGCAAGTCGCAAACGCCCGGACCACCCCTGTCTAAAGGAGCAATGCTACACCGCACGGGCCTGCGTTGACGTACCGCACCCTGCGGGTTTGCCCCAAAACCGCCACACCCTTGGGCGTGGGCGCAACACCGTTCCCGACGCAGCGCGCAAACGGTTATGGGGCTGCCTGGTGCGCGGGGTTCTTCACCATCAATCCCGAGCGCGCCGTGCCCGTACGGCCGCTGCCAATCCCTCCAGCACCGGCACGGTCTGTGCCAAGCTGATACACGCATCGGTGACCGACACGCCATGCGCCAGCGGCTGGCCAGGCACGATGTCCTGGCGGCCCTCTTGGAGGTGGCTCTCGATCATCAGGCCGGTGATGCGCGCATCGCCGGCCGCAATCTGCTGGGCCACTTCATCGGCCACCGTGATCTGGCGCTGGTGCTGCTTGCTGCTGTTGGCGTGGCTCACGTCGATCATCACCTGCTCGCGCAGCCCGGCAGCCTTGAGCAGGGCACAGGCAGCGTCCACATCTGCAGCGCCATAGTTCGGCTGCTTGCCGCCGCGCAGGATCACATGGCAGTCGTGGTTGCCGCGTGTCTCAAAAATGGCGGCCTGGCCCATCTTGGTCATGCCCATGAAGGCGTGCGATGCCTGAGCAGCCTGGATGGCATCGCTCGCCACCTTCACGCCGCCATCCGTGCCGTTCTTGAAACCCACGGGGCACGAGAGACCACTGGCCAGCTGCCGGTGGCTCTGGCTCTCGGTGGTGCGCGCCCCAATCGCGCCCCAGCTCACCAGGTCGCTGATGAACTGCGGCGAGAGCAAATCCAGAAACTCTGTGCCCACCGGCAGGCCCGTGGCCAGAACATCCAGCAGCAACTGGCGCGCCAGCTCCAGACCTTCGTTGATGGCGAAGCTGCCGTCCAGGTGCGGATCGTTGATGTAGCCCTTCCAGCCGACGGTGGTGCGGGGCTTTTCAAAGTACACGCGCATCACGATGAGCAGGTCGTTCTGCAGCGTATCGGCCTGTTGCTTGAGCTGGCGTGCGTACTCCATCGCCTGGTCGTGGTCATGGATGGAGCATGGCCCTACCACCACGATGAGTCGATCGTCCTGCCCATGCAGCACACGCGAGATCGCAGCGCGGCTCGATTCGACCAGCGCCTGCGCGGCATCGGACGCTGGCAGCCATTCCTGCAGCAGCGCAGGCGTAATCAACGGGCGCACGGCCTTGATGCGCGTGTCGTCGATGCGTGTCGTGTCGTGGGTGGAGATGGGGGTGGCGGAGCGGTGTGCGTGGGTCATGGTGGCCCCGATTGTCGCGTGGCGAAATAGATCCCAATGATGGGTACTCCACACGTTTCGGTTTCGCCTATGCCTCGTCTGGCAATTCAAGCAGTTCCGACTCCAGACGGCGGATGCCACTCACAAGATTCTTGAATGTTGCCGAACGCTCGTTGGCTATATCGAGAAGAGGTCCAATCAACCGAGAACTTCCTACTTTCTGGTACTTGCCTCGGGTCATTTTGGACAACTCGTCGCTTGGACTTTCCAAACGGTCCGGTTGCCTGAATCTGGAGGTGGTCTGCTGTTTCGCCAATCCAGGAATACCCAAGGCGGACTCAGTTGCTCTGAGATCAGCGAGGTAGATTGTCTCGAGCTCATGACACGCAATTCGGACAAGCGACTCAGTTCCACGACCAGCACTTTCGCACAGACGCACGAGCCTCTGTTTGACCAGCTTGCAGTCTGGTGCGCTGTCTTGATCACGAAGCACCAAAAAGCGAGCGCGAGGATTCAGGTAGCCACGTAATCTCAATGGAAGCTGCTTCTCGAGATCCTGCTTTCCCTCAAAAGTAATAAGGCGGGCTTTAATGCGACGGTCCAAAAGACGCGGGAGCACTCCCTCCAGCATTGCCTTTGCCGATGCTTCTTCCAGTAGAAACACGAGCTCCCTCATGCTGGGTCCGCGCCCTCGAAGAACCCTTGCTTCCACAAATAGCCCATCTGATCGCCCTGCGCCATGTAGGCTCGGATTTGCGCGTCATCCCGCGCTCGGCGGATTTCCGTTGCACCGTTTTGCTTCACCAGCCAGCAAACCTCTTCGAGCTTGACGGCGTTCAAGAAATCAGGTGAGTGGGTGGAAACAAGAACTTGTCCGCCACGATTGGCGTAGAGCCGAAACTCTTCCGCTAACTCAGGCATCAGCGTGGGATAGAGTTGATTTTCAGGTTCTTCTACACACAACAACGGATGAGGGTTGGGGTCATGCAAAAGAACGAGATAGGCGAACATTTTGATCGTCCCATCGGATACATAACGATCTAAAAATGGTGTTTTAAAGGAACCATCCTGGAAGCGAAGCGTTAAGTAGCCGTCGTCCATCAGTTTGGGTTCGACACCCGCGACACCAGGTACCCGCTCAGCGATAGTTCTCAAAATGTTGTCAAACGCTTTTGGATGCTGTTCGAAGAGGTACCGAGCCACAAGAGGAAGGTTATCGCCGGTTTCGGAGAGATGCTCGGCCTCGCCCACAGCCTCCTTTCTTCCACGCGCGGCGTTGATATGGAAATCTGAGACATGCCAAGACTCAATCAGCTGGCGAAATGCTGTTGCAGCCTTGAATCGTTCAAATTGTCCCAATCCTTTGATGGCGAGAGTGTCTGGCGCTACCTTTTGGTACTCGCGGTCAAGTTCCTCATCCGAAGTTCGGAAGTCCTCTTCGTTCGTAATAGCGAAGCCCTCGCCATTGGTGAAGTCGAGGAAACGAAATGGACTTCCATAACGGCCGCGTTTGTAGCGAAGAATTTCGCGTTGAATAAAAGGGGCGCCAGCACGCTCACATATCTCGAGGGAATAGGTCACCAGACGCTCAATGCCGCTGATAAGCATTCGGTACTGAATTTCTATGAGGATTGTTTCGTCCGTGGCATCACGGCTGAGAACTTCCCTGAATCGGCCTCGCGAATCCAATGCCTGACGTACCGTGCCCTTAAGGCAATCGTGCAAGAAGCCGAAGACGTCAAAAAGCGTGCTTTTCCCAGAACCATTGGCTCCGACAACGACAAGAAATGAAGGTATGTCAGTCAGGTGGACATCGCGAAAGACCTTGAAGTTCTTTAAGCGGATGGATTCAATTTTCACGGGGAAGTCCTCTCAGTGCTTTCGGATTGTGCCTCTCTCCAAAAGCAGAAGGGGAAAGATACGCCTCCGACTCAAGGCCTGCGAAACGCCGCATTCTGCCGCGCCCAGTGGCGCGACTGCAGGTGATCGAGCCGCACCGTGCCGCCGGTGGACGGTGCATGCACAAATCGCCCTTCCCCCACATAGATGCCCGCATGGCTGGGCTGCCGGCCCGTGCCAAACACCACCAGGTCGCCCGCCCGCAGTTCGCTGCCGTCAATCGGATAGCCCCAGGTGTTGAGCTGCGCCACCGTGCGCGGCGGGGGTGTGCCCACCTGGTTGCGGTAGACGTAGCCGATGAGACCGCTGCAGTCAAAGCCCGACTCGGGGGTGTTGCCACCAAAGCGGTAAGGCGTGCCCACCAGGCCCAGGGCGTGGATGGCGATGTCGTGCGCCTGCTCTGGCGAAAGCGGCGGTGTGGTGCGTACCGGCGCTGACGAAGACGGTGCAGGAGAAGGTGACGGTAACGGGGGCCGTGATGTGCTGCAGCCCGCCAGGAGCAGCAGGGCGACAGTGCAGGCCGCAAGAGCCGGGCTGTGAAATACGCGCATGGAACGAAGGGTAACGGATGGTTTCCTGCGCATGTGTCGACCCCGTTCCTGCCTTGGGGATATTGGTCAAAAATGCTGCTAGCGCTTGTGCTTAAAGCGTTAGCAGCTATCTTTTTTACAACACTCGCGAACTCACGCCGTCGCAGTGACTTCGGCTGTCTGGCGCCGCCGCAGCAACCGGTTGGCCACGCTCACAATGGCCTGCACCGAAGCCGTCACGATGTTGTGGCTGGCCCCCGCGCCAAAGGTGGCGCCTGCCACGCCGTCCATGGCGGCTTCCACAATGGCCAGCGCCTGGGCACTGGCGCCCGTGCCGGTGGCGCGCTCCTCATAGTGGTCTACGCGCAGCGGCAGGCCCAGCGCATCCACCGTCGCAGCAATCGGCCCGTTGCCCTGGCCGCGCAAATGCTGGCGCGTGCCGTCAATGGTCACGTCGAGCTCGATGCCCTGCCCGTCTTCATCCAGCTTGTGGCTATGGCAAGTGATGGCGGCCTGTGTTGTGGCGTGCACAGGGGTCTGCAGGTAGGTGGCCTGAAACAGGCTCCACAGCGCATCGCCCGTCATCTCGCTTTCGCTGGCGTCGGTCTGGCGCTGCACCACGGCGCTGAACTCCACCTGCATGCGCCGCGGCATCACCACGCCGTGTTCGCGCTCCAGCAAGAAGGCAATGCCGCCCTTGCCCGACTGGCTGTTCACGCGGATCACGCTGTCGTAGGTGCGGCCGAGGTCGGCCGGGTCAATGGGCAGATACGGCACTTCCCACAAGGCGTTCGGGTCTTGCGCGGCAAAGCCCTTCTTGATCGCGTCCTGGTGCGAGCCCGAGAACGCGGTGAACACCAGGTCGCCCGCATACGGGTGGCGTGGGTGCACGGGCAAGGCGGTGCATTCTTCGGCAATGCGCGCCACGGAGGTGATGTCCGAGAAGTCGAGGTTCGGGTGCACGCCCTGCGTGTACATGTTGAGTGCCAAGGTCACGATGTCCACATTGCCGCAGCGCTCGCCGTTGCCAAAGAGGCAGCCTTCCACGCGGTCGGCGCCCGCCATCATGGCCAGCTCGGCCGCCGCCACGCCCGTGCCCCGGTCGTTGTGCGGGTGCACCGACAGCACGATGTGCTCGCGCGGGCTGAGGTGTCGGTCCATCCACTCGATCTGGTCGGCAAACACGTTGGGCGTGGCGTTCTCCACCGTGGTGGGCAGGTTGATGATGATGGGGCGGCCGGGGCCGGCGTTCCATGCGGCAATCGCCGTCTGGCAGGCCTTGAGCGACACGCTGAGTTCGGTGGCGCTGAAGGTCTCGGGCGAGTACTGCAGCGTCCACTGCGTGTCGGGCTGGGCGTCGGTCAGCTGCTTGAGGTAGCCCACGTGGTGACTGATGAGCTGCATCACCTGCGTCACGTTCATGCCAAACACAATGCGGCGCCAGGCGGGCGCGGTGGCGTTGTAGAGGTGCACGATGGCGCGGGGCGCACCCTTGACGGCTTCCACCGTGCGCGCGATCAGGTCTTCGCGCGATTGGGTCATGACCATGAGGGTCACATCGTCGGGGATCAGGTTCTCGTCGATGAGGCGGCGCACAAAGTCAAAGTCGGTTTGCGACGCGGCCGGAAAGCCCACCTCGATCTCTTTGAAGCCGATGCGCACCAGCTCGTGAAAGAGCTTCATCTTGCGCTCGCCGTTCATGGGCTCGAACAACGCCTGGTTGCCGTCGCGCAGGTCGGTGGAGAGCCACACGGGGGCGCGGGTGATGCTGCGGCTGGGCCATTGGCGGTCGGGCAAGGCGACGGGGGCGATGGGCTGGTACTTGGTAGCGGGCTTGGCAATCATGAGAGGCTCCACGAACGGTGTGCAGTGCATCGGCGCACTGCGGGTCAACAACGAATGAAAAACAAAACGTGTGACATCCCCTGCAGCCCTTTGCGTGTGCAAAGGCTGGTTCGCGGGCCGGGGTCAGGGGGAGATCAGGTGTTGCGCTGAGCGGATCAGGCAACGGTGGCGAACGCAGGCAGACCCCGGCCAGGCACTAGGCCTAGCGATAGGGTGGATAGGAGCATGCTGCGTTGCATAGGAGTTGGAAGATAGCACAGGCTTGTTGCGCCGAGCAATTAATTTTGGCTAAATTGGCCTTTACCGCTTATGTGACAATCGCTGTTAGCTACTAAAAATATAGCAAACGCCGCTGGTAGGATGGCACCCTTGGCGCCGCTGCCCCCGTCTTATCAGACTGACAGGAGACCCCCATGCCCTACATGCTGCTCATCATGGAACCCCACGGCCAGCGCGCTGAGCGGGGGCTGGCCGGTGGGCAAGAGGCCTACGCCCGCATGCTGCGGTTTGGTGAGGGGCTGCAGGCGCGTGGATTGCTGCTGGCGTCGGAGTCCTTGGCTTCCACCGAGCAGGCCGTGCGCCTGCAGGTGCGCGACGGGCAGGCGCGGCTGGTTGACGGCCCGTTTGCTGAAACCAAGGAAATGGTGGGCGGCTTCTTTCTGCTCGACTGTGCCACGCGCGGCGAGGCCCTGGCCATTGCGCGTGATTGCCCCGCCGCCGAATGGGCCACCATCGAGGTGCGTGAGCTCGCGCCGTGTTACCACGACGGCACAGCAGCAGCAGCCTGATTCAGCCGCCGCCCTGCCCCTGCCGTGCGGCGTAGGCGCGGCCAATGCGTCCGTACATCCGTCGCCAGCCGAACGCGTACACCGCCACCAGCGCGGCCGCAGCGGCCAGACCAGGCGCATACGGTGCAGAGAATGCAAATCGCCAGGCCCAGTACAGGTCGGAAAAGCCCATCAACGCAAAAGTGGCCAGGCCTATCCACGGCCCCTCGGCGCGCCAGGCACCGACCGACACAAACGCATGGGCCACCAGCGCGGCCACGCCCAGCAGCCAGTGCAAGGCCAGGCCCAGCACGGGGCGCTGTTCCAGCCAGCCTGCAGGGCCCCGCAGCGTGGGCGGTACATCGGACTTGGCTCCCAGCACCGTGAGCCCGACAAAAGCTGTCCACAGGCCCTTGCGCCACAGCGGGTTGCTGACCCTGTTGCCAGCGCTGGCGTGGCTGTGCAGGCTGGACTGCATCATCTGTTTCGTCAGCTGGCTCATGAGCCAGCCGCTGGCACCGTGGGCCAGCGCACTCGGAGTGCGCGGGGTGCTGGTGGCACGTAGGTTGCCGGTGCGGTCTTCGTCCTCGCTCCGTGGCAGACGCGTTTCGGCCTCGCGGGCTGGGGCCCGCAGTGCCTCGGGCACCAGCTCGATGGCTGTCGGGCTGCTGCGCAGGGCGTGGGCGCACACCGCCACGGTGCGCAGCGCTTCTGGCACGTGACGCAGGTGCCAGCCGCTGCCCTGCACATGGGCGATGCAGGCTTCCTCGCTCAGCATGTCGGCGGGCACCTGGGCGAAGGCCTTGGTGCCCTGGCGCACGGCTACGGCGTAGCGTGCCGGGTTCATCAGGCGCTTGGGCACAAATTCCACCACCGACGCATCGGCCGCCATCGCGGCGTCCACCATGGCATGGGTGATGCGCTCGCGGGGAATGTCCGCCAGCGTGCGTGGGTGCGTGCCCAGTTGCGCGAGCAGCGTGGCATCGTCGGCTGCGGCCATTTGGCGCTGGGCCAGGTCTTGCAGCCAGCGCGTGTCTTCAGTCGTGTCCCACGCTGCGGTGTAGGGGGATTGCAGCGACAGCACGGTGGACGCTGCAAGCGCCGCCTCGCGCTCGCGGCCCAGCGCGCGGCAGGCGCTGGCCAGGATGTAGTGCGCGTGTTCTTCGTCGCGCACCTGGCCCAGGCTGAGGCGGGCATCGGTGATGGCCCCCTCCAGGTCACCGGCCCACAGCCGCGCCCAGGCGCGTTGCAGGTGCCAGTGGCTGCCCTTGCGGAGCTCACGGGGCTCGCCGTCGCGCCGCGCCTGCGCCAGGTCGTCTTCGATGAGGCGGGTGGTGACGGCTTCGCGCAGGGCTGCGGGCACGGCGGGAAACATGTTCCAGCGCTCCTGCAGTGCAGCCACGCACACCTCTACACTGCGCAGCGCCTGCGGGATCTTCTCGAGCGAGAGGCCGTTGGCGCGCACTGAAGCCAGGCACAGCGCAGGGGTCAGCATCTCCGCCGGGATGTGTTCGATCAGGCAGCCATAGTCGTGCCGCACGGCACGCTCGGCCAGATCCAGAGTGATCTTGTGCTGGCCGATGTAGCTGATGTTGTAAATGTCGGCCTGGAGCGCAGCCGCTTCCACGGCATCGGTGCGCAGCCAGTGGGCCAGGTCTTTCAACGGCGCCTGGGCCCGCACGGCGCGCAGCGCCAGCTCGGGCGTCAGCAGGCAGCCCCAGACGTCACACAGGCTGTTGTGGTCCCAGGTGGTAGGGATGCGGCTGTTGCGCTCATCGCGCCAGTCCCAGTCCCGCTGGCCGGCATACAGAGCGCGCGCCAGGGCCAGGGCTTCGGCCGTCATGCATTCGGGCGGGATGCTGGCGGCCTCGTGCACGCCACGGCGCACCAGGGCCTCCAGGCGGGCGGGCGTCTGCCACGCTGGGGGCACATGGGCCAGTGCTTCCACATCGTGCTCCAGTGCGGCGTCCACCATGGCGTCGTCCAGCCACTGCGCTGGCACGTGGGCGATGGCATAGCGGTCAGCCTGCACCGCCTGCAGCCATTCGCTGCGGCTTTGCGGCAGGGGCGGGGGCGAAGCCGTGTTGCCGTTGTCCGCGCTGTCCGCGCTGTCGGCGTTGCCTTCGGCGGCGGGCTCGGGCGCTGGCTGTGCAGAGCGCGCATGTTGCGCCAGCTGCAGTGCATCCACGCTGGGCGCCACCATCAGCCACAGCTCCCACCAGGCATCGCCATCGCCGGAGTCCGCATGCTGGTACAGCGTGAGCCACTGCTCGCGCGATTCCAGCAGCACGCCACCATCACCGGGCAAGGGCTTGGCCAGCGGCACAGCCCAGGCCTGGGTGTGATCGCCACGGTGGCGCCAGGGCGCGGCATGTTCAGGGTCCGGGTCTGGCGGGCCAAAGCGGGTGGTCAGGCGCTGCACCATGGCGACGCGGGCCTCGTCCACCGCCTGGCACAGGTCGGCAGACAAGAACTCATACGGGCCATTGTGCGACTCGCTCAGGTAGGCCCGCATCACCCGGCGCACCACCACCGTGCGGTCGGCCTGAATCTGGTCGGGGTCGTCCGCGTCTTCCTCATCGTCGGCGCTGTCATCGTGCTCTGGCGTGCCTGCGCGGTCGGGTTGCAGCATGTCGCCTGCAGCCCACTGGTGCAGGCGTGTCTCGGCCTGGGCCAGCAGGCGGTGGGCCAGGGGCCCAATGCCATCGAGCGTGTCCAGGCCTTCCAGGTGGTCGGTCAGCGGCGTGTGGAAGAAGGGCCGGGGCGGCCAGCAGTTTTCGCGCACGCCGCTGCGCCACAGGGGCGCACCTTCGGCATCGAGCAAGGCCACCTGCTGGCCGTCGTAGTGCGCGCGCCAGACCACGGCGCCTTCGGCATCGATGTACGCCAGTTGGCCATCGCGGGTGATGAAGGGCACCAAGGGTGTGTCGGGCGTGTGGCCCACCAGCCAGCCATCGCCATCGGTCAGAGGCTCCAGCAGTTGTGCCGGGGCTGGCACGAAGCGGCCATCGGGGTGCAGCAGGCCCCAGCTGGCGCGGGCCGACGGCCCTTGCGCTGTGGTGCGCACCACGGCAAAGCCGCTGTCGGCAGAAAAGTCCGCGCCGTAGCTCAAGGGTGGGCTGGGCAAAGGCTTGCCATCGGCCGTGAGAAAGCGCGTGCCGTCGTAGCTGTTGGACACCACGCCGCAGGCCATGTGCCGCGACAGGTGGCGGCCGCCCTGGACCACCACCTTGCCCCGCGCATCGAGATAGCCGTGGCCGTTGTCCCAGGCGTTGGGTTCGTCAAAGTAGGCCAGGCCATCGCTGTTGAAGGCGTCGATGCTGGGGTACTGCGGCTTGAGCACCCAGTTGCCCTGGGCGTCGATGAGCCCATAGCGTTCACCATCAAGCGATGCGGCTGTGGTGGGGGAGTTGCCAAACGGCTTGGCATCCCGAAAGCGCGGTTCAATCACCCAGCGGCCTGCGCGGTCCACAAAGCCCTGGGTGCGCTGGTTGCTGCCTTTTTTCCACAGCGTGGCGCAGGCCAGGCCGTTGGCACCGAACAGGCCCAGCGCATGAAAAATTTCGTCGCTGGTGGGCTGGCCCTGGCGGTCGATGCTGCGCCACGCATTCTTGCCCACCTGCACCGCACTCAGCCCGTTGCGAAACGGCTGGGCGTTGTCAAAGGTCGCAGGGATCACCACCTCGCCCGCCAGGTTCACGAATCCCCAGCGCCCACCGTCGCAAAAACGTGCCAGCCCGTCTTCGGAAAAATCGCGGGCGTCTTGCAAGGTGGGCGGCACACGCCAGCGGCCTTCGCCGTCGATGTAACCCCACTGCGAATTGCCCGCCTGGGCCGCGCTGATCCAGCCCCCACGCCCGTCGGGGTTGAAGCGCAATACCGCTTTCAGGCCTTCGGCGGGTTCCACGGCCCGACCGGGGTGGACGATGACCAGGGCGGGTGTCTGGCAGCTGGGCTGCAGGGGAATGCTGGCCAGCCAGGGCGCGGCCGGCTCGGTGGTGATGTCGCTGTGGTTGTCCATTGTTCTCAGGGCCCTCCGCGCGGCATCCTACCGAGGGTGTTTGGCCGCGCGCGTAACCATTTGCACGTGTTTGCAAATGCCCCACACCGGGGGCTGCGGCTGACACCTGTGCGACATGGGGTAGGTGCTTACCCTGATATTTCGAACCGTCCTGTCGATCTGCCCGGTCTTCGTTCGTCGTGCAGATGAAGGCCCACCCACGGGCCCTCAACCCTTCACATTCAGGAGATCACCATGCGATTCATGATCATCGTCAAAGCCAATGCCGAATCCGAACAAGGCTGCATGCCCACCGCTGCCTTGATGGCCGAGATGGCCAGCTACCACGAGGAACTCGCCCATGCGGGCGTGCTGCTGGACGCCAGCGGACTCAAGCCCACGGCGCAGGGCTGGCGTGTGCGCTACAGCGCCAGCGGCCGCACGGTGACGGACGGGCCCTTTGCCGAAACCAAGGAACTGATTGCCGGCTACACGCTGATCCAGGTGCGCAGCAAGGACGAGGCGCTGGAATGGTCGCGCCGCTTTCCCAACCCGCGCGGCGAAGGGCTCGACACAGAGATTGAAGTGCGCCAGCTCTTTGAGATGGAAGACTTTGCAGGTGTCGAAGGCGTGGAGAAATTTCGCGACCTCGAAGCCATGCGCGGCTGAAACCAACCGGGAGGACGCTCTACCATGATCAAGACCATTGCCCTTGCGCTGCTGGCGGCGCTGGGGCTTTTCCTGGCGTTTGCTGCCACCCGCCCCGACACCTTCCGCGTGGAGCGCAGCCGCGTCATCTCCGCCCCGCCCGAGCGTGTGTACGGCCTCATCCACGACCTGCGCCAGTTCAACACCTGGAACCCCTACGAACGCAAGGACCCCGCCGCCAAGGGCGAGTACAGCGCCAACACCATCGGCCCCGGCGCGCGCTACGCGTGGCAGGGCGACAAGGTGGGCACCGGCAGCATGGAGATCGTCGATGCCACGGCCCCGTCGCGCGTGGCGATGAAGCTCGACTTTGTGGCCCCGTTCGAAGCCCACAACCAGATCGAGTTCACGCTGCAGCCCGAGGGGGAAGGCACCACACGCTCCACCCGCGTCACCTGGGCCATGCGCGGCCCCGTGCCGTACCTGGCCAAGATCGCTCACCTGGTTTTCAACATGGACCGCATGGTCGGCCAGGACTTTGAAGACGGCCTGGCCAACCTGCAAGCCGTGGCGCAAAAGCCCGCAACGTGAATACCGCCCACCGCCGCTCCACCTTTGCCAAACCCTTCGTTTCCCATTACCGTCCTCACCCTTCAGGAGTCCGCCATGCACCCACAAATTTTTGTGAACCTGCCCATCGAGAACATGGCCCGCTCGCAGGCGTTTTTCCGCGCACTGGGCTATGACTTCAACCCCCAGTTCACCAACGACCAGGGCGCCTGCCTGGTGGTGGGCGAGAACCTCTTCGTGATGCTACTGGTCAAGAGCTTTTATCAAACCTTCACCGACAAAACGATTGCCGACGCACGCACCACGTCGGAGGTGCTGGTGTGCTTCTCGTGCAGCAGTCGCGAAGAGGTCGATGCACTGGTGGACAAGGCCGTGGCCGCAGGCGGCACCACACCCCGCCCGGCGCAGGACCTGGGCTTCATGTACTCGCGCAGCTTTGACGACCTGGACGGCCACACCTGGGAATTTGTGCACATGCTGGCTGCCAGCAAGGCGCAGGGCTGAGAACGTGTGAATCAATGCGCCGGATTCATTCACACCTTCATCGCGTGACCCCCTCTGCCCTGCCCGACCGTGATGCCCTGCACCGCTCCATCGACTCGGTGTGGCGCATCGAGGCCGCGCGCATCATCGCCAGCGTAGCGCGCATGACGCGGGATGTGGGCCGGGCCGAGGAGCTGGCGCAGGACGCGCTGGTGGCCGCGCTGGAGCATTGGCCCACCACCGGCCTGCCCGCCAATCCAGCAGCCTGGCTCATGACCACGGCCAAGCGCCGCGCCATTGACCACCTGCGCCAGCAGGCCCTGCACACGCGCGAGAACGAGGCCCTGGGCCACGACCTCGCAGCACGCGAAGCCCAGTTTGCGCCCGATGTGGTGGACACCCTTTTGCACGCCGAGCAGGACGACATTGGCGACGACCTGCTGCGCCTCATCTTCACCGCCTGCCACCCCGTGCTGCCCACCGAGGCGCGCGTGGCGCTCACGCTGCGTCTGCTGGGTGGGCTCACCACGGCCGAGATCGCGCGGGCCTTTCTGGTGCCCGAGCCCACCGTGGCCCAGCGCATCGTGCGGGCCAAGCGAAGCCTGTCTGCGGCCCACATCCCGTTTGAAGTGCCCGGCCCTGCAGAGCGTGCGCCGCGAATGGCCTCGGTGCTGGAGGTGATCTACCTCATCTTCAACGAAGGCTATGCCGCCACAGCGGGCGAAGACTGGATGCGCCCGGCCCTGTGCGGCGAAGCGCAGCGCCTGGTGCGCGTGCTGGCCAGCCTGGTGCCGGACGAGCCCGAGGTGCAGGGCCTGGTGGCGCTGCTCGAAATCCAGGCCTCGCGCCTGCCCGCACGCACCAACGCGCAGGGCCAGCCCGTGCTGCTGATGGACCAGGACCGCGCGCGGTGGGACCACCTGCTGATGCGCCGGGGCCTGGCGGCCCTCGACAAGGCCGAGCAGTTGGCGCGCGCAGGCCACGCCTGGGGGCCGTATGCGCTGCAGGGCGCCATTGCCGCCTGCCACGCACGCGCCCGCCGCGCCGAAGACACCGACTGGCACCACATCGTGGCGCTGTACGACGCGCTGCTGCAGGTCGCCCCCTCGCCCGTGGTGGCGCTCAACCGCGCCGTGGCGGTGGGCATGGCGCTGGGGCCTGCGGCGGCACTGGCCTTGGTGGATGAACTGGCGGCAGAGCCCAGCCTGCGCCACTACCACTGGCTGCCCAGCGTGCGTGGCGATCTGCTGGCCAAGCTGGGGCGCCAGAGCGAAGCCCGCGCGGAGTTGGACCGGGCCGCAGGTATGACGCGCAACGCGCAAGAAAAGGCACTGCTGCTGGCAAGGGCGGCAGCACTGGGCGATACCGCTGGCGCAACGGCTGTGCGGTCGCCAAAATGATTCGACACCTCTCCATCAACATCCATCGACCATGCCAAACCCTGAACTGGATTTTCCGCTCACAGGCGGCTGCGCCTGCCGCCATGTGCGCTATCGCATGGAGACGGCGCCCCTGTTTGTGCACTGCTGCCACTGCCGCTGGTGCCAGCGCGAAAGCGGTGCCTCGTTTGCACTGAACGCCATGATCGAAGCCGACCGGGTCAGCGCGACAACGGGAGCGGTGGAGCTGATCGACACCCCCACTGAAAGCGGCTTTGGCCAGAAGGTTGCGCGCTGCCCCCATTGCCATGTGGCCGTGTGGAGCCACTACGCGGGTGCGGGGCCGCTGGTGGCTTTTGTGCGTGTGGGCACGCTCGATGCGCCCGACCAACTGCCGCCCGATGTGCACATCTTCACCGCGTCCAAACAGCCCTGGGTGGTGCTGCCCCCCGGCACGCCCGCAGTGCCCGAGTTTTACGACCGCGAAGCCCTGTGGCCGGCCGCCAGCCTGGCGCGGCGGCAGAACCTGTTGCCGCGCATTGCGGCGTACCGGGCAGCGAGGGGGCTCGATCCCGCGTGACCCCACGGAATCGGGCAGTACTGCGTTGTGTCTAACGACGCTTTCTGATGACCTGCCCGGCTGGTGTCGCCCCCTTGGGCACCAGCCCCAGCGCGGCACGCGCCAGTGCATCGGCTGCCCCATTGCGGTGGCGGGGAACCCATTGCAGGTCCACCTGTGCAAACCGCTGCAGCACGCTGCGCGCCTCGTCAAACAGCGGCGCTAGCCGCTCGATGCGGGCCACAGCTTGTGCGCCCAGTTGCTCCACCAGCACGCTGCTGTCGCTGACGACCTGCACCGTGGTTGCTGCCGCCACCACCTGCTGTTGTTGCTCCAACCACTGCAGCGCCCGCAGCAGCGCGCGCAGTTCGGCCTCGTTGTTGCAGCCGGTGAAGGTGGTGGCTTCTGAAATGGTGTGCTGCGTGGCCCCATCAGGCCCTACCAGCACGGCGCCCAGCCCCATGCGCCCGGGGTTGGGCACCGCACTGCCGTCGCAGTGCACCACCCAGTGGGCGGGTTGGGTGGCCACTGTTTATTTGTAGAAAGCTTCGACTTTGCCCTTGAGTTTGATCATCAGCGGATGGCCCTTGCGGTCCACCGTCTTGCCCGCAGGCACCTTCACCCAGCCTTCGCTGATGCAGTATTCCTCCACATCGCTGCGGTCCTTGCCGTTGAAGCGGATGCCGATGTCGTGCTGGAACACCTCGGCCACATGGTGCGGGCTGCGGGGGTCCACCGACAGGTGGTCAGGCAGGGGTGGTGGTGGGGTGGAGGTGGTTGCGTCGGTCATGCAGAAGGCTTACGGTAAAACTGAATGTGAAGTAACTTTCGTGGGTCAAGGTGGCGGTGCCACCCACGCCATGAAACGCGGGATCAGAAACGAAAGCCGGGATTCTCCGGGATTTGGCGCGCCGCCCGCGCCGCATACCCCTACCGCCCCAGCGGCGCGATCTGGTCGGAGCCCCGGGCCCCGGTGATGGCCCTGCCAGCCCGCCGTCGTCACCGGCCAGCACAGCCGGTCAGAAAACAGGCAATAAGTGCCTCTAGCGCTTATCCATCAAGCGCAATCAGCTATCAAATAATGAGCATAAGCGTGGGGGGCAGTGGATATCAGTGCGCAGCGTGCTGCGCCAGCAGCGCCCCCACCTTGGGTTTGGCGCAGCGCTGCACCGCCTGCAGCAGCGCATAGCTGGGCTCTGCCACCCGCCAGCGCGTGCGCAGGTCGTGCTGCATGCGCGCCAGCAGCGCAGCGGCCATCTCGGCATCGGCCAGCGCCCGGTGCGCCTGGCCCGTGCGCGGCAGGCCGTGGTAGTCCACCAGCGAGCCCAGCTTGTGGCTGGGCGCCTGCGGGTACAGCCGCCGCGACAGCAGCACCGTGCACGCAAACGGCTGGGGTGCGGGCACATCCGCCAGGGCCAGCTCGGCCTGCCAGAACTTGCTGTCAAACGCCGCGTTGTGCGCCACCATGGGCGCGTCGCCCACAAAACGCGCGGCGTCCTGCATTACTTGCGCCGCATCGGGCGCAGCGTTGACCATCGCGTTGGTGATGCCGGTGAGCTGGGTGATGAACGACGGAATCCACACCCCGGTTTTCATCAGGCTTTGAAACCGGTCCACCACCTGGCCTTGCTCCAGCAGCACGATGGCCACCTCGGTGGCACGCGCGCCCTGGCCGGGCGAGATGCCGGTGGTTTCAAAGTCGATGACGGCGATGGGGGGCATGGGGTGGCCGGACGGTGGCTGGAAGGTGAGAGGGAGTCAGGGAGTCAGTATCGCCGGTCAGCATGTGCTGCCCGCGGCGCTGCGGCCACGGGGCACAAGGCAGGAGCACGTGTCGGTCACTTGGTCAAAGCCTCCACTCCTGTCCACGAATCGCAACAACGGGCGGGTCAGCGGTCATTTTGATGGTGATGATCTGGTTAAGTTCTGTTACAACCTAGCGACTTCACCGATGCAACGACATGCGGGCTGCGCGCACCCTCCAGAGACCAGCGCTGCCCGCTGCCTCGGAGCTGGTAGACAAATCTACCGTACACCGTACAGGACCGCCCCTGGCCATGCACTCTCAACCTGCTCTTTTGTCTGCGCAGTTGCCTGCGTTTCTAACTGCCACTGGCAGTGCTTCATTCTTTGAAACCCCGGCGCGCATGCTG
>CAXIRU010000022.1:0-4561 GCA_964031875.1 Acidovorax facilis | reverse complement strand
AATGACTTCTTGCCAGATCTTGTGCTCCCGATCGCACGGAAATCCCCGCGCTGCTAGCAGCTTAAATGATCAAGATTGGAAGACCTTGAAAGGGATGGTCCTCAGAGGCCGATACCACCACGATGGGCAGCGTCGGGTGCTGCGTGCGCAGCGTTGCCAAGATCTCCATGCCATCCAGTCCCGACAGGCGCAGGTCGAGCAGTACCAGGTCCACATCGTCGTCCAGCAGGGGCTGCGCCTCGTCGTATGAGGCGCATTCCAGCACCGTCGCCCCAGGGTCCAGCCGCAGGGTGATGGACCGGAGGGCTTGGCGGAACAGGGGGTGGTCATCCAGAAGAAGGAACTTCATGGTGCGGAAACGGCGGTTTGGCGGGCTGGCGGGTGGGGCAATGCCCGAAGCAGGCCGGGCGTGCGCAATGTAGCACTGCACGCGTGCGGCGCACAGGATGGGAGACGCTGGAGAAGAAATGAGCCGCCAGCGTTGCCGAGAACGCAGAAAAAGAGACGCTAGAGGAGCCAGAGGCGCCCTCGGCAGCAACACCGCGCAGAGGCCACCGGCTGCGCCAGCGTGAAGGCAGCATATGCCAGAGGCAAAGGATGCTGGGCCTGCCCAAGCCTGCGCGGGCTTGGACAGCCCCAAAGGACCATCTGCAGCGGTTGCACCGCATGGCGCAGCCGCTCGGGGATGGTTTCTACTTGCGCAGCTCCCTGCGCAGGATCTTGCCCACATTGCTCTTGGGCAGCTCGTCGCGGAATTCGATGTACTTGGGGCGCTTGTAGCCCGTGAGGTTCTGTTGGCAGTAGTTGGCCACCTCGTCCTCGGTCAGGGCCGGGTCGTTCTTGATGATGAACACCTTGATGGCCTCGCCCTGTTTCTCGTCGGGCACGCCAATGGCCGCGCACTCAACCACGCCAGGGCACAGGCTGATGACCTGTTCCAGCTCGTTGGGGAACACGTTGAAGCCGCTCACCAGGATCATGTCCTTCTTGCGGTCGATGATGCGGGTGTATCCCTGCGGGTCCATGATGCCGATGTCGCCCGTGCGCATGAAACCATCGGGCGTGAAGGCCTTGGCGTTCTCTTCGGGCTGGTTGTAGTAGCCCGTCATCACGTTGGGTCCGCGGATGCAGATCTCGCCCGACTCGCCCTGGGGCAGGCTGTTGCCCTCGTCGTCCTTGATGGCGATGTCGATGCCCGGCAGTGGCAGGCCGATGTTGCCGCTGAAGGTGGTGCTGATCACCGGGTTGTTGGTGCCGATGGCGCAGGTCTCGCTCATGCCCCAGCCTTCGATCATGGTGCTGCCCGTCACCTTCTGCCAGGCCTTGGCCGTGCCCTCGCTGGCCGCCATGCCCCCGGCCTGCGACACGCACAGGTGCGAGAAGTCCAGCGTCTTGAACTGCGGGTTTTGCAGCAGCGCGTTGAACAGCGTGTTCACCGCAGGCAGCATGTGGAAGGGGCGCTTCTTGAGTTCGGCGATGAACTTGGGGATGTCGCGCGGGTTGGGGATCAGCGTGAGGCTGGAGCCCTGGCGGATGGCCAGCAGGCACAGCGTGAGCGCGAAGATGTGGTACAGCGGCAGCGCGGCAATGCTGTTGGCTTTGCTTATGTCGCCCACCTTGGACAGCGCGGGCGTGAACCACGCCTCGGCCTGCAGCGTGGCGGCCACGATGTTGCGGTGGGTGAGCACTGCGCCTTTGGAGAGGCCCGTGGTGCCGCCCGTGTACTGCAGGAAGGCAATCGAATCGAGCGTGGCCTGGCTGGGCGCGAGCGACTTGTGCTCGCCCAGCGACAGCGCCTTCTTGAACGTGGCGACCTTGCGGCCGTTGGACAGCGGCAGGTCATACGCGGGAACCATCTTGGCCAGGTGGCGTACGGCAAAGGTGATCCATTTGCCAAACCAGAAGCCCAGCAGGTCGCCCATGGAGGCCATCACCACATGCTTGACGGCCGTGTGGTCAACGACCTCGGCCAGCGTGTGGGCAAAGTTCTCCAGGATCACGATGGCCGTGGCGCCCGAGTCCTTGAGCTGGTGCTCTAGCTCGCGCGCGGTGTACAGCGGGTTCACGTTCACGCAGGTGTAGCCAGCGCGCAACACGGCGGCCATCGTCACGCCAAACTGCGGGATGTTGGGCAGCATGATGGCCACGCGCGCACCGGGCTCCAGCCCCAGGCTTTGCAGATAGGCGCCCAGCGCGGCCGAGCGGCGCTCCAGCTCGCCATAGGTCATCCACTGGTCCATGCAGACCGAAAACGGGCTCGATGCGTGTTTGCGGAACGACTCTTCCAGCAGGTGGGCCACAGAGCGGTATTGCTCGGGCTTCACATCGTGTGGGACGCCCGGGGGGTAGCTCTTGAGCCAGATCTTTTCCATGCGCTTGTTTCCTTGTGCTCGCCAAATGCCAATGATAGGTGGGCACAGATTGTGGAAGGGGGGGGCGCAACGGGCTATCGGGCTTGTCCTAGGGTGTTTGCGAGTTGGGTCCCGCAGGTGACAGGATCGGCATCGAACAACTGGTCCATCAACGCCCGCTCACGCTGCTCGATGGCGGCCAGAAACTGCTCCACCCCGCCACGCTGGCGCGCGAGCTGCCCGAAGGTGTCAAACCCCGCCTCCAGAAACTTCTGCAACGCACCCATGCCCGCAGCGTTGGCCGGGCCGCGCATCATGCGCAGCATCATCCGCAGGCCGGGCGTGCGCGTGAGGCGTGCCAGGTCGGCGCCCATGGTCAGCACGCGCTGCAGCTGCTGCTGGCGCGCGTGGCGCTGGCCCACGGTGCGCCAGGCGGCGGTGTAGCGGGCGGCATCGTGGGCCGTATCGGCTTCATGCACCCGCCAGGCGCGGCCCATGTCCTGATCCAATTCCTCGGTCTGTGCGTGCAGCACGGCCAGGGCCACGGCGGTGTCCACCACGGGCTGGGGGAACATGGTCTGCAGCGTGCCCGCAATGCGGCCAAACTGCTGGTCGCGGTCGGTGTAGTCGGTGTCGCTGTACAGCTCCTCCAGAAAGAACCGCGCTGCGGGCCCGAACGTGGGCGAGGCCATCAGGTCGGCATAGGTGCCGCGAAAGCGCCGCGCCTGCAGGCTTTTCACGCAGCCCACCGCTGCACCCAGCGCCGGGTCGCCCGTGCGGTGCAGGCGCAGCGCGGTCACGTCGGCGATGCAGTCGCGGATGGTCTGGGCGGCATCCATGGGGCGGGGTCCTTTCTGCGTTCTGCGGAGGGGCGGGGTGCGATGGCGGGCAGCGGCCAGGTCGCACAATGCGGCTGGTCAATTACAACATCTGCCCATCACCACCATGATTGCGCGCTGGCAACGAACCCTGCTCCTGTTCATCCTTCTGGCCATGGCCACCTGGCTGGTGTGGCAATGGCCTTATTCGCCATTGCGTGCCGTGCTGGGGGCGCTGGTGCCGCTGTGTGTTTATCTGGCGGTGATGGCTGTGGAGTTTGTGTTGATGCACATCACCAACCGTGCCGATGCTGCGCCCCGTGCCCGGCTGCCGCAGGTGCTGAGCGCCTGGTGGGCCGAGGTGTGGGTGTCGCTGCGGGTTTTTTGTTGGCGCCAGCCGTTTCGCCATGATTCCGTTCCCGATTGGTTGCCCTCCGAGTCCACCGGAAAGCGCGGCGTGGTGTTGGTGCACGGCTTCATGTGCAACCGGGGCCTTTGGTTGCCGTGGTTTGCGCATTTGCAGGCGCGGGGGCATGCCTATGTGGCGGTCAATCTGGAGCCGGTGATGGGGTCGATTGACGAGTATGCGGACATCATTGAAGACGCCGTGCGCAAGGTGACGGCGGCCACGGGGCAGGCGCCGGTGTTGTTGTGCCACAGCATGGGGGGCTTGGCGGTGCGTGCTTGGCTGCGGGCGCACCAGGCCGATGGGCGGGTGCACCGGGTGTTGACGCTGGGCACGCCGCATGGGGGGACGTGGCTGGGGCGTTTCAGTCGCGCGGTGAATGGGCGGCAGATGAGCTTGGCGGGGGACTGGGTGGTGGCGTTGCAGCGGGCGGAGCCTGCGGGGCGGGCGGCGTTGTTTACCTGCTGGTATTCGAACTGCGACAACATTGTGTTTCCCGCCACTACGGCGGCGTTAGCGGGGGCGGAACACCGGTTGGTGGAAGGGGTGGCGCATGTGGAGATGGCGTTTGACCCTGGGGTGGTGCGAGAGTGTCTGGATGAGATTGGACGAGGGTAGTTGGGGGTGATTTGGCACCTGGCGCTTGTTGGTAAAGCGTGGGCAGCTATTGTTTTCGTAGTGCTGGGGTGTTGTTGATCCTTTGAGCTGAGCCCTTCGACTGGTTCGGGGCAGGCTTGTCAAAGCTCGCGTGCTTTCGTCAACCGTTCGGGTTGAGTTTGTCGAAACCTGGGCGCCGCTCGCGAGCTCGCGGATTGAGCCGCATGCCTGTGTGGAGTGCAGAGGCCGGGAGTCGCCCGGCGGCGAGTAACTTTCTTTCGCGTCGCCGAGAGGGTGTAGAAGAAATCTATTTCAGACGCCCCATCAGCATCCTCGCCTGCGCCAGCCACACCCATGCCTGCGCATAGAACGGCTTGCGATCATGGTGC
>CAXIRU010000021.1:0-5304 GCA_964031875.1 Acidovorax facilis | reverse complement strand
CCCCTCACCCCCGTGCCGATCTCCCCCGTCGAGGACATCGTGGCCGAGATGCGCGCCGGGCGCATCGTCATCCTTGTGGATGAAGAAGACCGCGAAAACGAGGGCGACCTCGTCCTGGCCGCAGACCATGTGACCCCCGAGGCCATCAACTTCATGGCCCGCTTTGGCCGTGGCCTGATCTGCCTGACGCTGACGCGCGAGCGCTGCGAGTTCCTCAAGCTGCCGCCCATGGCCGCGCGCAATGGCACGGTGTACAGCACGGCCTTTACCGTCTCCATCGAGGCGGCCGAGGGTGTGACCACGGGCATCTCGGCCGCCGACCGCGCACGCACCGTGCAGGTAGCGGTGGACCGCAACTCCAAGCCCAATGATCTGGTACAGCCCGGCCACATCTTTCCGCTGCAGGCGGTGGATGGCGGCGTGCTGATGCGCGCAGGCCATACCGAAGCCGGATGCGACCTGGCCGCCATGGCGGGCTGCAGCCCCGCGTCGGTGATCTGCGAGATCATGAAGGACGACGGCACCATGGCCCGCCTGCCCGATCTGCAACTCTTTGCGGCCGAGCACGGCCTCAAGATCGGCACCATCGCCGACCTGATCGAGCACCGCAGCCGCAACGAATCACTGGTGGAAAAGGTCGGTACGCGCACGCTGCAGACGGCCTATGGCGAATTCACCGCCCACGCGTTCCGCGACAAGCCCAGCCAGGCCGTGCACTTAGCGCTGGTCACCGGCACATGGAGCGCGGACGATGTGGTGCCCGTGCGTGTGCACGAGCCTCTGTCGGTGTTCGACGCGCTCGAAGTCAACCGCTCCATGCACTCCTGGGGCCTGGACACCAGCCTGCAATACCTCAGCAAACAGGGCAAGGGTGTGGCCGTGCTGCTCAACTGCGGCGAAACTGCGGCGCAATTGCTCGCCCAGTTTGAAGGCACCGCCCGCTCCGCCCAGGCGCCAGAGCGCGGCCGCATGGACCTGCGCACCTATGGCGTGGGCGCACAGATCCTGCGCGAATGTGGTGTGCACAAGATGGCCCTGATGGGCCAGCCGCGCCGCATGCCCAGCATGACCGGCTACGGCCTCGAAATCACTGGCTTCATCCCCAAAGAATAAAGACAGGAACAGGATCACTATGTTTGGCGCAGACAAAGGCACCGCAGACAAACTGGACGGCAAGAAGCTGCACATCGGCATCGTGCAGGCCCGTTTCAACGAGAGCATCACCAACACCTTGGCCGCCGCCTGCCGCGCGGAGCTCCTGGCCCTGGGCGTGCAGGAAAAACACATCCAGCACGTGCTGGTGCCCGGCGCGCTGGAAGTGCCCGTGGCCTTGCAGGCCATGGCCGAAAGCGATGAGTTCGACGCGCTGATCGCGCTGGGCTGCATCATCCGCGGCGAGACATACCACTTCGAGCTGGTGGCCAATGAATCCGGCGCAGGCGTCACGCGCCTGTCGCTGGACTACCAGATCCCGATTGCCAACGCCATCATCACCACCGAGAACATGGAACAGGCCATCGCCCGCCAGACCGAAAAAGGCACCGATGCCGCCCGTGTCGCAGTCGAAATGGCCAATCTGCTGGACGAGCTGTCATGAGCGACCACACTCCCACGCCGTCGTCGGCACGCCCGCCCAAGCAATCTCGCACCGGTCTCAAGAGCACGGGAACGCGCAAGGCGGCTTCCAAATCCGGTCGCAGCCGCGCACGCGAATTTGCGCTGCAGGCCCTGTACCAGCACCTTGTGGGCGGGAACGCTCCCGAAGCCATTGACGCGTTCACTCGCGACCTGGCGGGCTTTCACAAAGCCGATTCGGTGCACTACGACGCGCTGTTGCATGGCAGCATCAACACCGCCACCGACATGGACGCGCTGATCACCCCGCTGCTGGACCGCAAGATGGCCGAGATTTCGCCCATCGAGCATGCGGTGATGTGGATCGGCGTATACGAGTTCCAGCACTGCCTGGACGTGCCATGGCGCGTGGTGCTCAACGAATGCATCGAGCTGGCCAAGGAATTCGGTGGCACCGATGGCCACAAGTACGTGAACGCCGTACTCAACGGCCTGGCCCCCAAACTGCGCGCCGTGGAAGTGGCCGCCGACAAGGCCTCGGGCGCTGCGTCACCGGCGCCCACCGACGAAGCCTGAGCGCAGCCCCATCCGGCCCTGGAGCCGTGCCGCCTGCGGCCTCACCCCGGGCCTTCTCTTTTGAGTCTCTGACCCACACCCCGACCTGCACAGGCAGGACACCTTCCGATGAAGTTTTCCACGCGCGCCGAGCGCATCGAACCGTTCTACGTGATGGAAGTGGCCAAGGCCGCGCAGGCCCTGGCCCGCGAGGTGGCTGGCACGCGCGAGCCGATGATCTTCCTGAACATCGGTGAGCCCGATTTCACCGCACCGCCACTGGTGCAGGAGGCCGCAGCCCGCGCCGTGCACAACGGCGCCACGCAATACACCAACGCGCTGGGTCTGGAGGCCCTGCGCGAGCGCATCAGCGGCTGGTACCAGAGCCGCTTCGGCGTGAACGTGCCTGCGCGGCGCATCGTGGTGACGGCGGGTGCATCGGCCGCACTGCAGCTGGCGTGCCTGGCGCTCATCGAGTCGGGCGATGAAATCCTTATGCCCGACCCCAGCTACCCCTGCAACCGCCACTTCGTGAGCGCCGCAGAGGGCAAGGCCGTGCTGCTGCCCACCTCTGCAGCCGAGCGCTACCAGCTGAGCGCCGACAAGGTGCGCGCCGCTTGGGGCGACAAGACCCGGGGCGTGCTGCTGGCATCGCCCTCCAACCCCACCGGCACCTCGATTGCGCCTGACGAGCTGCGTCGCATCCACGAGGTGGTGCGTGCGCACGACGGCATCACCATGGTCGACGAGATCTACCTGGGTCTGTCGTACGAGGAAGAGTTCGGCCACACCGCGCTCGCCATCGACGACAACATCATCAGCATCAACAGCTTCAGCAAGTACTTCAACATGACCGGCTGGCGCCTGGGCTGGATGGTGGTGCCCGACGCGATGGTGCCCGTGGTCGAGCGACTGGCGCAGAACCTTTTCATCTGTGCCAGTACCGTGTCGCAGCACGCGGCGCTGGCCTGCTTTGAGGCCGAGAGCATTGCCGAATACGAACGCCGCCGCGCGGAGTTCAAGGCGCGGCGCGACTTCTTCATCCCAGCACTGCAGTCCCTGGGCCTGAATGTGCCAGTGATGCCCGACGGCGCCTTTTATGCCTGGGCCGACTGCACACAGGCGGCGCAGCAGCTCGGCGTGAATGGCAGCTGGGACTTTGCGTTCGAGCTGATGCGCCGCGCCCACATCGCCGTCACACCGGGGCGCGACTTTGGCACGGCCGAGCCCGAGCGCTTCATCCGCTTTTCGACCGCCAACTCCATGGCGCAGCTGCAGGAATCGGTGTCCCGACTGCGTACCTTGCTGGGGTAGCGCACGATGGCGTTCGAGTTTCCCGTCAGGGTGTATTGGGAAGACACCGATGCGGGCGGCATCGTGTTCTATGCCAACTACCTCAAGTTCTTCGAGCGTGCGCGCACCGAGTGGCTGCGCTCGCTGGGCGTGGGCCAGCAACGTTTGCGGGAACAAACCGGCGGGATGTTTGTCGTAACCGACGCGCAGTTGCGCTACCACCGCCCGGCGCGGCTGGACGATGAACTCATTGTTACTGCCGCCCTCCAGGCCCCAGGCCGGGCATCGTTGACAATAGTGCAGCAAGCGCTCCTGAAACCAGAGCAAATGACCGAACAAGCCCCATTGTTGCTGACCGAAGGCACCATCCGCATCGGATGGGTGGACGCAGCGACGATGCGCCCCGCCAGAATTCCAAGCTCCCTCCTGGAACAACTCACACCATGAATTCCCAAAACATGTCCATCGTCTCCCTGGTGCTGCAAGCCAGTTGGGTGGTGCAACTCGTGATGCTGCTGCTGGTGACCGTGTCGGTGGCCAGCTGGGCGGCCATCTTCCGCAAGCTGTTTGCCTTGAAGCGCGTGAAGACGCTGAACGAAGATTTCGAGCGCGAGTTCTGGTCAGGCACCAGCCTCAACGACCTGTATGCCGCAGCTGCGCAAAACGCCAAGCAAGCTGGCCCCATGGAGCGCATCTTTGCCAGCGGCATGCGCGAGTACCAGAAGC
Organism: Acidovorax facilis; assembly: GCA_964031875.1. GTDB lineage: Bacteria > Pseudomonadota > Gammaproteobacteria > Burkholderiales > Burkholderiaceae_C > Acidovorax > Acidovorax facilis_A. The sequence continues at coordinate 1,155 of CAXIRU010000021.1, read as the reverse complement.
TGCGTGAACGCCGCATCGCAGACCCTGGCACCCTGCTCGACGGCGCACGCCGAGCGATGCGTGCGAGCTTTCAGCGCGAGATGGATGTCGTGGAATCCAGCCTCTCCTTCCTGGCATCGGTGGGCTCTGTGTCACCTTACGTAGGCCTGTTCGGTACGGTGTGGGGCATCATGCACGCGTTCACGGGCTTTGCGGGCATGGAGCAGGTCACGCTGGCCACCGTGGCACCCGGCATTGCCGAAGCGCTGGTGGCCACCGCCATCGGCCTGTTTGCCGCCATCCCCGCTGTGATCGCCTACAACCGCTTTGCGCGCGACATCGACCGCGTGGCCACACACCAGGAGACCTTCATCGAAGAGTTCTCCAACATCCTGCAGCGCAACCTGGGCGCACAGCCCGCGTCCTCAGGCCACACGGCCTCGGGCCACTGATCCGGGAGGCGCCCCATGCCCGCCATGGCATCCCGCGGCCGAGGCCGCCGCACCATCAACGAGATCAACATGGTCCCGTTCATCGACGTCATGCTGGTGCTGCTCATCATCTTCATGGTAACGGCCCCCATGCTCACGCCAGGCGTTGTCGATGTGCCCAGCGTGGGCAAAGGCAAGAACATGCCCAAGGTGGTGGCCCAGGTCATCGTCAACAAAGACGGCTCGCTGCAGTTCAAGACACCCGAAGCCACACGCAGTCTGAACCAGCGCGAGATTGGTGAGGCTGCCAGCCGCTGGCAGAAGGCCCAGGGCGCCGACAGCGCCAGCGCAGTGGTCATCAGCGCCGACAAGGGCGTGCAATATGAAAACGTGGTGAAAGCCATGGACGCCTTGCAAAAGGCGGGGGTGCAACGCGTGGGTCTGTCCGTGAAACAGGGTGGTTGAACCGAACCCGCGCCAGCCGCTCTGAAGCCCATGCACGCCCACAACGACCGCGATCAGTTTTCCCCACCCCGCCCACCGGCACGGCTGCGTGCCATCTCTTTGGCGGTGCTTGTGCATGTCGTGCTTATCGGCGCGCTCACCTGGGGCGTGAACTGGAAGAACAGCGCCGACCAGCCTGCGGTGGAGGCCGAATTGTGGGCTGCCGTACCTCAGCAGGCCGCGCCGCGTCCTGTGGAGCCACCACCACCGCCGCCCGCCCCCGCGCCCCCGGAAGCCCGCC